>JAHEJT010000079.1:0-7309 GCA_024638765.1 Verrucomicrobiales bacterium | reverse complement strand
CTTTCGTCATCCCCCTCCGCCCTTTTGTCATCCCGAGCGCAGTCGAGGGATCTCACAAGCGTTGCGGAGATGTTCTCTCCACAGAGATCGGACGAGCGCTTGCGGCGCCTGCGAATGGCTTCTGACAAAGCGAACCCATAGGAGAAAAAAGGGAGATCCCTCGACTCTGCTCGGGATGACAGCACGTGCGTGAGGGGCGAGTGGCTAAGGGACGGGTCATCTATCAAGGGCTTAGGGACAGGTCATCTATCGATCCCGCGGTCCCGAAGGGCTTAGGGACAGGTCATCTATCGATCCCGCGGTCCCGAGGTGGAGGATCATTTGCAAATTATGATAATTAACGTATCTATAGTAAATATAAGATGCCCGATTCCCCCGTCCTTGCGTCATCATGCCCCGTTTACCAGCCGTTCCCAGCCTGCCCACCGCTCTTTGCGCCCAGGCTTTGCTCCTCGCCTTCCTGCTGACCTCAGGGCCCGCCATGGCTGCGCCGATCATCATCGACTCGGTCACCACCTCCACCGTCAGCGGCACCTCGACCGTGCGCGTCGTCGGCGGCGAGGAGCCCGCCACCGTGACTTACAACGGCGAGCAACAACCGCTCACTTCATTCGACGCCGGGGGCGACACCTACACTTCCGTCCGCCAGGGCCAGGCATACGTCCGCCGCAACACGGCCCCGCAGACGTTCCCCGAACCCAATCCCGCCCAGGTGCTGACGTATAACTACCGGCTCATCGATGGCCCGCCGCCCACGATCTACGGCGAATACCACAACACCTTCGAAGCCCAGCTCACAAAGAATGATTTTCGCACCGGGAGCGAGAACACCTTCTTCAACGACGGCGCCACTGGTCTCAACGTCAATCTCGAGCGCATCGATTTTATTTTCGACACTCCCATCAACATTACCGCCGATCATGCATTCGCCGTGTTCGAACGCGGAGGCGGCGGCGGCGGCGCGAACGTCGGTCTCAAGCTGGCGGCGATCACGAGTCTCGACGGATTCAATCTACCGGACGATTACAGCAATCCCTTCCACATCCCCGATTCTGCTTACGATACCGCGCCGGGCGTGAACACGGCTTCCGGATACGATGTCTATCGCTATCTCGTCGACGGCGGACCGGAGCTGGATTACCGCAGCATCAATTCGAACCTGCAACACATCGTGGGAGTGGCCGTGCCCGCGCTCGACGTGGTCAGTTTGGGCACCCCGATTTACGGCTACTCCCTCATGGGCCAGGATGTCACCGCGACGATGGGTTCTCAGCTTGTCGACTGGGAAAATGCCACCTTTTTTCCGACCGGCACCCAGGCGGCGGGAGACGTGGATATGCCCGCCATCGGGGCGCAACTCTGGACCAGCGCCCCGGTGCCGGAACCTTCCTCCGCCGCGCTCCTGGTGGGCGCCGCCTTCGCCGCCCTGGCGCGCCGTTCCCGGTCCCATCGCCGGCACCGCGCCGCGCGAATTACCGGACCGCGTTTACGTAACACACTGCGCCCGTTCCTCGCCGCCGCCCTCCTCCTGGCAGTATCAGCCCCCGCCCTGCGCGCGGCTCTCGTCCTGGACGAATCGTCGCACACAGTCACCAGCAGCATCGGCTCCATCCCCGGCTTCTTGACGGGTTTCGAATTCACCACTCCGACCGGATCGTCTTTCGAACTTGGGGAAATCAAAGCCTCCTTCTTCGCCAGCAACGGTTACAGCGGTAGCACCGACTTTACTCTCTACACGCGATCCGGTGCGGATCTCACAGCGATCTCCGCGCCGGTCGGAATCACCGGCATTCCCACTGTCACTCCGGCCACTTTTGATTTCGCCACCCACGCTATCACCGTCGATTTCTCGAGTCAGAGCATCCTCCTGGATCCCAACATGCAATACACGATTCTCGCCGAACACAACGGCGGCGCCGGCAATGTCGGCATCATCTTTCGATTCGAGGTCGGTCCCGGACCCATCCCCGGTGCCGGCCGGGTCTCCGCTTCCGTCTCACTCGATGACGCCAACTTCGAGGACCATAACGACGTGGTCTTTCAAATCTATGACACCGTCCCGGAACCTTCCTCCGCGCTGCTCCTGTGCGCGGCGGGGGCGATTCTCCTCGGCCGGCGAAGAAGGACGGTAATAACGTAGCCGCCTCCGCAAGAAGGTGGATCGCCTCGACACCGGGAGCGCGGGCGTCCCGTCCGCAATAAGACCGATGGCGGGCGGGATGCCCACGCTCCCACCCGTTAGCCGGAACTCCTCTTGGAGACAAGTCATCTATCGCCGCTTATGAGGACCCCCACTCACGCCGATGTGTCCCGAACTCGGATTCGATGGTATAATCCCGGCCTAATCCATGCCGCGCCTCATCCCCATAGTTCTCGTACTCATCACCGCGCTGACCTTCTGGCGGCTGGCGACCAACGATTTCGTGCTCGCGGATGATAACGTCAACATCCTGGAGAACCCGCATTTCGAGAAAGACGTCCCCACTGGTATCGGCCACTTCTGGCGCCAACCCTACGTCCAACTCTATATTCCGCTCACGTATACCGTCTGGGGACTCCTCGTAAAACTATCCTTCGCCCTCGGCGCGGCCGACGCGCCGGACGAAGTCCCGCCCGCCCTCTTTCATCTCACCAACGTCCTCCTGCACATTTGCTCCACACTCCTGGTCTATGCCATCCTCCGGCGCACCCTTCCGCAAGTTCCGCCCCTCGCTGCCGCTATTGGCGCCGCAATTTTCGCCGTCCATCCCCTCCAGGTGGAGGCCGTCGCCTGGGCCACCGGGCTCAAGGACGTGCTCGCGGCATTCTTTGGACTGGCGGCGATCAGTGCTTACCTAAACTTTCTCCGACCGGATCGATCACTGGAATCCAGGCGGGTGTTTTACGTGCTGGGTCTGGTGACACTGATTCTCTCACTCCTGGCAAAGCCGTCGGCAGTCATGGTCCCGTTCGTCGCGGGAATCCTCGCGGTCGGACTGCTCGAGACCCCGTGGAAGAAAGCCGCGCGCACACTGCTGCCGTGGCTGGCGCCCGCCGCCATCGTCCTCATCATCACCCGGCTGGCCCAGCCCGGACATTTCGCCGGCTTCATCCCGCCTCTCTGGTTGCGGCCGTTGGTCGCCCTGGACGCCCTCTGGTTTTACACCGAACACTTGTGCTTCCCTTATCTGTTGAGTCCGCAATACGGACGCTCCCCCGAGTTCGTCCTCGATCGACTCACGCTGCCAAGGACGCTTTTTCTGTTTCTGCCCCCGTTGGCGGCCGGCATCGCCCTCTGGGCCCTCCGCCGGAAGGACAAACTTTCCGCGCGGATTGCCGGCACCGGCCTGGCGGTCTGCTTTGCTTCTCTTCTGCCGGTCCTGGGCTTGGTGCCCTTCGGATTTCAACGGTTTTCCACGGTCGCCGATCGTTACAGTTATTTCGCAATGCTGGGCGTGAGCATCGGCGTCGCCTGGCTGCTGGGTAAGCTCGACCGGAAACTCCTCTATGGGGCGGCCCTCCTCACAGTGCTGGCATTCGCGGTGAGAAGCGAAGTTCAAACGCGGCACTGGAGAGACACCTACACTTACCTCGACAACGCAATGAGATTGCGCCCCGACTACCACATCCTCTATTCCATCCGTGGAATCCTCGAGACACGGGAAAAAAAATATCCCGAAGCCCTCAAGTCGTTCCATGACGCAATCCAGCGCAATCCGAATCACTTCGACTCCCATTTCAATCTCGGCGCCACCAAGATGCTGCAGGAAAGGTTCTCCGATGCCATCCCCGACCTGCGACGCGCCCTCGAACTCACACCGCATGATGCAGAAGCACAGCGACACCTCGCCGATTGCCTGAGGGAAACGGGGTCCCTGGAGAAGGCGCTTGGACACTACGAAACCGCCCTGGAACTGGAGCCATGGTCGGCCGACTCCCACTCCGGGTATGGCCACACCCTGCTCCTGCTCAAGCGTTACCCCGACGCCCTGCCGGTCCTGCGCGAAGCCGTGCGCCTCTCTCCCAACCGGGTCCCCCCTTACCTGCATTTGGGAAATTGCCTGTTCCACCTCGATGATCTCCCTAACGCGCTCCGACAATATCAAACCGCCGCACAGCTCGACCCTCTGCACGCGGATGCGCATTTTAACATCGCGCTCACCATGGAATCCATGGGCAGGGCGGACGAGGCGCTCGCCCCCTTGGGCCGGGCCCACGCGTTGGACCCGGAAAACGACCGGATTGCGGTGGCATTGGGCCACCTTCTTAAACGACTGGGAATGGAGCGGGAAGCACTCGAAACCTATGAATCAATTCTGAAATCCCAACCCGATAATCTCCTCGCGATTCACGGTTATGGCTGGATCCTCGCCGCCGGCCGGGACGACTCCCTCCGGAATGGCCCCAAAGCCGTCGCCGTTTCGCGGGAAGCTATTCGGACGCACGGAAACGACGCCCGGCTCGGAGATCTCCTGGCCGCCGCCCTCGCCGAAACCGGCAAATTCCGGGAAGCCATCGATCTTCTCGACAGCATCATCGCCAGCCTGGCACATTCGGAATCGCCGGACCAGGACCTCCTTGCCGACCTCGAGCGCCATCGCGACGCGTACCGTAAGGACACACCTTGGAGAGAATAAACTAAGGGTAGCTGCGGCATCCTGCCCCAGAGGTGCACCATTCCTGTCCCAACTCGTCGGGAGAAACGCCAGCTACTTTTCTTGCAGCCCCGGAGGGGCGTCGGAAAGTAGCCCCGGGCGTCAGCCGGGGATTACGGCCAAGCAATGCTTCAGCCCCGGCAGGGGCGTTAGAAGTCTTTCGCACAGGCCCATGCATCCGCTTTCGCCCGGGTGTCCCATAGCACGATTTCTTTCGCCCCTCCGGGGCTGGATTGCGCTGCGGTGTGATTCCCCGGGTTTCACCCGGGGCTTATCTCTGGGCGCCCCTCCGGGGCTGGAGATCCCCGCGATTCGACAGGTCAATGCTCGCCAAGACGCCACCCTAGTCTACTCTGAAATCGCGCTCTTAGCGCTCTATCAGGCAGGCAAAACACCATGAATCGGCGCACTCTTGTTACCGCCTTGTATCTCCTCGCCGCCGCGGCGCCCGCTTCCGCACAAGAAATCTCCGCGGCGAAGCCGCATCAGCCCGTGCCGGAATCCGCCAGTCCGGCTTCGGACCACCCCAACGTCCTCTTCCTCGCCGCCGACGATCTGCGCCCGCAATTTAACTGTTACGGGCGCGCGGAAATGATCACGCCGCACGTCGACGCCCTGGCCGCGCGCGGCATGGTCTTCGAGCGCGCTTACTGCCAGTCCCCGGTCTGCCGCGCCAGCCGGGTGTCCCTCCTCACGGGCCTCCGCCCCGACAGCACCGAAATCTGGACGAACGGCTCGCGCCACAAACACTTTCGCGATCACCTCCCGGACATCGTCACTCTCCCCCAGCAATTCATGCGCCACGGATACGAAGCCCGCGCCTACGGTAAAATCTTCCACGGCTGCTTCGTCGTCCGCAGCCGGTGGAACGATCCCGCTTCCTGGTCCCAGTCCTGGTTGCCCGAACCACGTTACTATTACACGGACGAAGGCGTGCGCGTCGCGCGGGAAGTGTTCGCGAAAAGGGCAAAGAAACTGGGCGTGGAAGTCGACGACTGGGTCAATCACTTTGTCCTCGGCCTCTCCCACGAAGCTCCCGACGTCGACGACGACGTCCTTCAGGACGGCCAGATCGCCTTACAGGGCATCGCCGCCCTGCGCGAACTCAAAGAAAAAGGACAGCCGTTCTTCCTTGCGCTCGGCTTTCTCAAGCCGCATCTCCCCTTTATTGCGCCAAAAAAATACTGGGACCTGTATCCGCCGGAGAAGGTCGTCGTCGCCCCAAACCGCAACCCGCCGCAGGACGCGCCTCCCATGGCCGCCACCAACTGGGGTCACCCGCGCACATACGCGGACTTCCCCGACGAAGGGGAGCCCTCGGACGAACTCGTCCTCCAGCTTACGCGCGGGTACGCCGCCTGCGTCAGTTACGTCGATGCCCAGATCGGCCGCGTCCTCGACGCCCTCGACCGCCTCGGCCTGGCCGATAACACCATTGTGATCCTCTGGGGCGATCACGGCTGGCACATCGGCGAAAACCATATCTGGGGCAAAGGCACCAACTTCGAAATGTCCGCCCGCGCGCCGCTCATCGTCCGATCTCCGGCACACGACAAGAAACGCCGCGAAGCGGCATCAGGGTCCAGCGTCACGCTGGCCGATGGATTAGTCGAGTTCGTCGACATTTATCCGACGCTCTGTGCCCTCGCCGGCCTGCCGTCGCCCGATCACCTCGAGGGCCTGAGCTTCGCCCCACTGCTCGACGACCCGGATCGCCCCTGGAAAACGGCCGCCTTCACCGAATACCCGAGCGGAGCCTTCCATGGCCACTCGATGCGCACCGACCGCTACCGTTTCGTCCGCTGGACGGACAAAAACGATCCGGAACAGGTCGCCGCCCTCGAACTCTACGATCACCGGCGCGACCCCCAGGAAAACGTCAACCTCGCCAACCGCCCTGAGCACGCGAAGTTGATTGAAAAGCTCACCGCCCAATTACAAGCCGGCTGGCGCGCCGCGTTGCCGGGGAAGTAGGCCCTCTCCCTGACGTTTCCGATAGTAGCTGCGGCATCCTGCCGCAGTTTTGACTTCTTTCTGCGGCAAGATGCCGCAACTACTCTCCTATTCGCCGCCTACCCAATAATCAGCAACACCACCCAGGGCACGGCGTTGAAGACGAGAACGAAAATTTTGAATACACCGAGGAAGCCATAGAACACCAGGGTGAACTCTTCCTTAGAGATCGGGAAAAACTTGCGTTGCATGCGGTAGACCAGATCCGGAGCACAAAGAAAAATCAGCGTCCACAACACCAGCAGGCCGCTATTGATAATGGTGCACCACATGAAGAAGGCGGTGAGTGTCTCGATGGTCATGATGGCGGAGGCTCCCTTTCGATAGATAAAATCGCACACCTCGCGCCCCCTGTCATCCCGCCGCCCCCGGTCTTCCACCCCGCTCTGCTGTAGCGGAACTCGCCAAGAGTCCCGACCCCACGGCTTTCCCGCTCCAAGAACCCAATCCCGCCCGAAAGATCCCTCCTCCGGAGCCCCAACGGGGCAGCCTCAAGATAGCCCAGGGCAACGCCCTGGGTACAACAGCCAACGATCCCGCGGGGCCCGGTATCCAATGTGACGCAGGCGTCTCGCCTGCGACCGGCCTCAATGCGCAGGCGACTGCCCCAGCGCCACACTCCGCCCCCACCCCTCTCTCATTCGTCATTATTCATTATTAAT
>JAHEJT010000252.1 GCA_024638765.1 Verrucomicrobiales bacterium | reverse complement strand
AGCACTTGATGCGCGGTTACCTCGCCAGCATCAGTTACGTCGACAATCAGCTCGGCCGTCTGCTGGACGCCCTCGATGCTTCGCCGATGCAGGAGAACACCGTGGTCGTGCTCTGGACGGATCACGGCTTTCACATTGGCGAAAAAGAGAATTGGGAGAAGTTTGCGCTCTGGGATCAGACCACTCGAGTGCCGCTATTCATTCACGCGCCGGGCGTGAGTCAGGACGGATCCGTGACACGTCAGCCGGCCACACTGACCGATATTTATCCAACACTCTGCGAACTTTCCGGGTTGCCGATACCCGGGCAATGCGATGGCACCTCGCTGGTGCCACAATTGAAAGATCCGGAGGCGCATAAGAAGCAGCTCGCGCTGACTTCGTTCCAGTTTAACAGGGACACCATACCATCGCACGCGGTCGCGGATTCACGATACCGCTTGATCCGGTACGGGAACGGCTTCGAAGAACTTTACGATCTCGAGAAAGATCCGAACGAGTTCACGAATCGGGCCGGCGATTCCGAGCTGGCCGCAGTCAAGGCGCGGCTGGCCAAGTCCCTGCCGATAGACGCAGCGCCCAACCGCGCGGTTCCCACGGACTCGCCTTATCACCGAGGGCGCGCCGGCAAACGAACGCAAAAGTGATCAGGCGATAAACGTGAATCTCACTCGTTCGTTCTTATCCGGCGGACGGTGCCGCCCCCGGCATCCTCCGCATAAATGAGAACTCCGTCCTCGTGATGGGCGGTTGCGAAGGATTGGATTTCGCGCTCGTCCATGAGCAGGCAAGCGGTCGAGAACGCGTCGGCTAAAGCCGCCGAATCCGCCACAACCCAGACCCGCTTAAAAGAATACTCCGGCGAGGCGCCGGTGTCGGGATGGACGACGTGCGCGCCTTGTTCCCCGGTCCCGCTGGAGCTGAGCGCTTGTCCGGTGAGTGGGATCTTCTGGGATTCCGCGTCGCCCCGCAGGTCGAGGCGCCACGGGCGCGGACCGATGGCCAGATGGGTGCTCGCGCCGCAACTCAGCAGCGCGGAATTCACGCCCAGTTCTTTCAGGGTGGCTGCCATCTCATCGAGGGCGAAGCCTTTGCCGATCCCGCCCAGATCGATCCGACGGCCGGCTTCGTCACACACTATCTGGGGTCGGTCCGGGGAGAGCGTGAGCACGCCGGTCGGGGGGGAGGACAGTTTCCCCGCTTCCTCCATTCTCCGGGTCTGTGTCCCCAGCGTGACATCAAAGAGCCCCGCCGTTGCGGCAGTCGCTTCGAGGGATCGTTGCAGGCAGCGGTGAGTGGCGTCGGCCAGCAGCATGGATTCCCCGGATTTCAGCTGGTTGATCCGGGTCACTTCGCTATCCGGACGATAGCGGCTGAGCTCCGCTTCCAGTTCTTCCAACTGCCGGAAGCAGTTCCCCGCCAACTGTCGCGCCGCCGCCTGCGCCGGGTGATGTATCCGGATCGAAAAAACGGTGTTCATGCCTTCGGTATCGAAGACATGAAAAGGCGGATCCTCTTTGGGAGAATTCATAGTCCTAGCGTGCCTGGTAAGCTTTCCAGAGGTCGTTGCGCACGGCCACCATGACGGGGACCTCGTCTCTCAAACCGCGGGGGATAAAAGTATGCGTTTCACCGAGCGCAGCGCTTGTCTCTTCGAGGGCGGACGGCAGCACCAATAGCAGAGGCAAACGCATGCCGTCCTCGGGGAGCCGCGACCAGTACCCGACGGGTCCGGCTTCTCTCAGATACCATGGCAGGGGCCAGTACTGATCGCCAATAACGGCCAACGCCTGCTCTCTCGATTCCGGCAGCGCTTCTCGAATGTCATCGAGAAACGCAGGCAGGCGGACAGCATCTTTACTGGTGGGCACGTAGGCATAAGGGTTGCGGCCATCCGACGCCAGGCGACCGGTGGCGCGCACCGCCTGGACCCCTTGCCAGATCGTGATGAGGGCGACGCCGAGAATCGGGAGCGCTCGCCACCGCGTGGGGAACCGCCGCGTCAGGGCGACAGCGCCGTATCCTCCCGCGAAACACCAGTGCAACCATCCCAGGCACGCGAGCCAGGGCGTCTTGTAGGAAATGAATGAAAAAGCGAGCAGGTGGAGCAATCCTGCCTCGAAAAAGAAGCGTCCCGGAGCAAAGGACGCATTTCCGCGCCGATCCAGGTAGACGCAGAGCGCGAGAAAGAAGATCCCGGCCTCCGACCACCAGCGCCCGGCCAGGAGCTTGGGCCATACGAGCAGTTCAAAGTAATGCGCGAAGGGTTTTTCGTGCCCCGCCCCGGTCTCGTATTCGAAGTAGGTCGTGAAGAACCCGATGAATCCGGAAGGATTGCGGCCGCCCGCGCTGTAGAACAGGAAGATGACTCCAAGTGTCAGCGATGCCGCGAGCAGGAGCGGCTTCCATACCCGTCCGGCGACATCACTAGCAACGTGCCCAATACCGTGACTGGAATGCTGGCGCCAAGCGAACAACGGCGCGGCCAATCCCCAGGCGAAAAGACTCACGACCACGGTTTCCCTGGTCGCTGCCATCCCTCCCAATCCCAGGCCCATCGCGCATGCAGCAATCCACGGATGACGTCCTCTCGACAGCCAGAGCAGGCCTCCCAAGGCCAGCACGGCAAAGAGAAGGAAGACCGGTTCATGAATAAATACGCGCGAGTAATAGACGAGCAGGGGAGAGGTGGCCGCGAGTCCCATGGCGATCGCAGCGCGTGACCAACCCATGCCCAGGCCGAGGGCGCCGAGCACTGTGAGCACTCCGCAGCCGGCCACCAGTTGGCGCAGGGTGACCTCGTTGAGCGCGCGCCAGCTGGTTTCGTTCTGCAAGCGGCACCAAGGTTCGGCCAGGGCCGTCAGCATGGGACCGTGAAAGTGCTTCGGGTCGAATTCATAGGCGGACGATTCCAGGCGATAGGCCAGCGTCTGTGCCCCGGTGGCGGCTTCGTCGGCGTGGAACGGGAGCTGGGCCAGGTCCGCGAAGCGCAGCCCGGCCGCGGCGGCCACGATCAGGAGCATCCAGAGGGCGGAGACAATTTTGCCGGAAGCCGGGTTTGAAGCGGGCAATTGCATGCGCAGGGACTTTACTCATTCTAGCCTTCTTTTTGGTAACTATTTTTGAGAGACAGCAACATGCGCCAGTCATTGCTTGTAACTCCCAGCTATCGCGACGCCGGCCGCCTCGCGGAGTTTGGGCCCAATCTGGCGCGCGAACTGGCGAGGGCCGCGCTCAATTTGCGCTGGATCATCGCCGACGACGGGTCGGGACCTGCGGAGGTCGAAAAGCTCACCCGGCTCATTGATGAATTACGGCCTGTCTACCCCAAGGTGGAGCTGTTTTCCCCGGGCGAACATCTGGGCAAGGGCGGGGTTATCCACCGGGTCTGGGACAATGATGAGGAGGACGAATGGCTCTGTTTTCTCGATGCCGACGGCAGCGTCGACGGCGCGACATTTGTCGCCCTCCTGAAGAGAGCGCAAGAACTTGGCCCGGGTCACGCGGTCATTGCTTCACGCCGGGATTCACCGGAGACGCGGGTGCAGCAGAGCGCCTTCCGGAAGTTCACCCATAAGGTGATGGCGGCGCTGATACGACGGACCCTTAAGCTGCCGGTTGTGGATTCGCAATGCGGCGCCAAGTGCGTCCATGGCGACGATTATCGCGGCGTGGTGCAGCGACTGAAGGTAAAGGGATTGCTCTTTGACTCGGAGCTCCTGCTGGCGCTGGCCGATGCGGGGGTAGAGCTCGTCGAGGTGCCGGTCAACTGGGTGGAACGACCTGGAGGCACGGTTTCACCGTTCCGCCACGCCATTCCCATGCTGCGAAGCCTCCGGAAAATCCGGAAACGGATGCGGGGGTAGGTGCGAGCGTGAGCGAGCACTCCAGGCCTGACGTCTGCTCGCTCACGCTCGCAGCTACATCGGGCTCGTCGATTAAATTACCCCCCCGGCTTCCCGTAGACTTCCACCTCAATGTAGTGGTTCGCGCTGTTCGAGGTGTTGCCGGCATTGTAAAGCCGCACATACCGGCCCACGGTGCCTTTCCCGTCGATCAGCTTGCCGAACCGGGTCTCGACGTAAGGCTTGTCGCTTCCCTTGCCCATTTTGGCGGAATCGTCGTAATCGTTGTTATACAGGGTCGTGACACCGGACGAGAACTCGGGGTCGTCGGAAACCTGGACGATCACGTCATGGTAGGCGCGCGCCTGGCTATGGAAATGCCATACCCAGATACCGTGGATCGCGGCGCTTTCCTCGAGATCGATCTGCACCCATTGCAAACCGTCCATCAACTCCACGAAATAGCCTTCGCCCGCATCCTTTTCTCCGTCGGTGATCAACTCGAGCTCCCCGATGATCGGGAAGTCGTCGCTTCCGGTGACCGGCTTGCCCTTGGAAAGGAGGACAGTGCCTTCGGGCACTGAGAGCTTGGGCGCGGCTTTGGGGGCTTGTTCCAGGTTCGGAACTTTGATCGGCATGGGGGTGCCCTCAATTTTCTGCGGCGGAATGTCCGTCGTCAGGACGGTTGCTCCCCCGGCGGCCGGGGCCTTGGCTTCGGTCTTCGGTTTGGCGTCCGCTGCGGCGTCTCCACCGGCGGATGCCGGGGTGCTGTCTCCCGCATCGCCGCATCCGGCGAGAAGGACTGATGCCGCAAAGGCGGCGGTGACGGTGAGGATAGGGGCTGTCTGTTTCATACGTGCAAGTGTTCTTCCGTGAGCTTGATGGTTTCCTGGTTTTCCGCGGCCGGATTCACCCAGTAAATGGGCGCTTCCGACTCGAGCGCGTGACGCGCATCGCAGTTGAGCTTTGCCTGCCCGCGGATGGCGGCAACAAAATTTTCGACATGCGGCATGTGAGGCGGTTTGCTGAGGCCGCCCGGCAGCGCAAATTTGTCCGGCGGCGCCGATTCGTAAGCGGCGATGGCGTCGCCCCCTCCTCCGGCCGCCTGCCCGGCGGACACTTTCTTGAGAACTCCGCGCGCCACGAGGTCGTCCCAGCTGCGCTCGGCGCCGGATTCACGGTAAATATTCGTGTAGGCCTCGCGCTCGGAAATCTCGATGGTGCCCTCGGTCCCCATGAAGGACTCGAAGTATCCGCCACCGGCGCTGGTGGTCGTCAGCACCTGGTAAAAGGCGCGGGCCCCGCCCTCCGGGGTGTCGTATTCGAAAACGCACATGACGTTATCGAAGTGCTCCCGGTCCCTGAAGAAGTTGCGTCCGCCGGAGGCCATTACCGACTTGGGCTGGACGCCGAGGAACCAGTTGAAGATGTCGATCTGGTGGGCGCCGAGATCAGAGATGGGGCCGCCGGAGAGGTCTTTATATGTGCGCCAGTTGAGGAAGCGGTGGCGCAGTTCGTCCAAGGTTGCGCCTCCACGGACGCCTTCATGGAAACCGTATTTGCGAAGGATTGTTTCGTCCGGTAGAATGGATTCCTTGACGCTGATGTCCTGCGACGATCCGACCGCCCGGTTCCATTGGCCGTTGACGTTGACGATCTGGCCGCAAATTTTTTCTTTACGGATCAGGTAATCGAGGGTGAAGAGATAGCGAGGATTGCTGCGCCGCTGGTGTCCGATTTGGAGGAGCTTCCCGGTGTCGTCCATGGCCTTGACCATGGAACGCGCCCCCTCGAGCGTGTTGGACATCATTTTTTCACAGTAGACATTACAGCCGGCTTCCAGGGCCATGACGGTGTGCGGCGCATGCCAGAAATCGGGTGAAGCCACGAAAACCGCGTCCAGATCCTTTTCTTTGCCGAGCATTTCCTCCGCATCGAAGTAACGTTCGGGTATGTAATCGAAGAGGCCCTTGATACGGGAAGCGGACCCGCCAACCCGGTGCTTCATGATATCGCACACGGCGACATAACGCATGCCGGGAATGTCCTTCATGGCGTTGAAAAGCACCTCGTGCTGCTTGCCGCAGCCGATGAAGGCGACG
>JAHEJT010000078.1 GCA_024638765.1 Verrucomicrobiales bacterium | reverse complement strand
AGTCTCCCCTCCTGAACACCGAACACCGAACACTGAACACTTCCCCGGCCTGAACACCGAACACCGAACACCTCATCGGCCCTGAACACTGACCACCGAACACTGAACACCTCATCGGGCCGAACACTGAACACTGAAACCTCTTATGGAAGAACTCCAAATTAAAGGCGTCGACACGCTCATCATCAGCCTTGTCGTGCTTTACGTGGGAAACCTCCTCACCCGGCGCGTCGGCTTTCTCGAGAAATACAGCATCCCCCAGGCCGTCACCGGCGGCCTGATCTGCAGCCTGATTACCCTGGCTGTCGTCAGCTTCGGCGGACCGAAGATCACCTTCGACCTGCAGCTGCGCGACGTCCTCCTCCTCGCATTTTTTACCACCATCGGGCTCTCCGCGAAATTCGCGCGCCTCAAGGCCGGCGGCAAACCCCTCGCGATCCTGGTGATCTGCGCCGGCGTCTTTCTCGTCGTCCAGAACGGCACGGGCGTGCTCCTCGCCCTCGCCCTCGGCGAGCACCCCGGCTACGGCCTCTTCGCCGGCAGCGTCTCCTTCGCGGGTGGCCACGGGACCGCCATCGCCTGGGGCCAGGAAGCCGAGGCCGCCGGCCTCCCCGATGCCGGCCTCATCGGCATCGCCTTCGCCACCTTCGGCCTCGTCGCCGGCGGCGTCATCGGCGGTCCTATCGGCGAACGCTTGATCAAAAAGCACAATCTTTCCCCCGGAGGCGCCGCGGGCGATCAGCCCATGATGGAGAAAAAAGACGCCCCCGAGGAGCCCCTCGAGCCCGTCACCATGCAGCGCACCCTGACCACCGTCTTCATCTTCGCGGTCTGCATTTCCCTCGGCGAAGCCGTCAACCGCATCTTTTTCGGCGCCGGCGTCAAGCTCCCCGGCTTCCTCACCGCCATGCTGGTCGGCATCATCATCACCAACCTCGCCGACGTCTTCAAAAAGGAAATCCGCCAGCACGACTTCGACAAGGTCGGCGAAGTGACCCTCCAGCTCTTCCTCGCCATGAGCCTGATGAGCATGGACTTGAATTCCCTCGCCGACGCCATGGGCATCGTCCTCTTCGTCCTCCTCATCCAGGTCTTCGTCATCACCTTCTTCGCCGCCTTCATCGTCTTCCGTCTCATGGGCAGGACCTACGACGCCGCCGTCATCTGCGCCGGCTTCACCGGCCTCGGCCTCGGCGCGACCCCCGTCGCCATCGCCAATATGAACGCGATCACCGCCAAATACGGCCCCTCCTTCAAGGCCTTCCTCGTCGTCCCTCTGGTCGGCGCATTCTTCATCGACCTCCTCAATGCCATCATCATCAAGTTCTTCATAGGCCTTCCCGTCATGCAGCAGGAGATAGCCGCGGTGGGGGTGACGTGGATGGCGGGGTAAGGTGGGGCGTTGCCCCGGGAGAGGGTGCAGTAGCCAGTGTTCAGTGTTCGGTGTTCAGGACAAATGAGTGTTCAGCTTTCAGGGTTGCCGAGTGTTCAGGTTGCGGAACAAATGAGTGTTCAGGTTTCGGTGTTCAGTGTTCAGGCCGGAAGAGCGGCGTATGGCTCGAGCTCACTGGCGCTTGTAACCCGGGAATCACTTGACAATCGGCACCGCTGGAAACGCTTGTTTCTGAACACTGAACACTGAACACTGAACACTGAACACTGAACACTGAACACTGAAACCTTTCTCCCCAACACCGAACACTCGAAAGCCATGACCCCCTCGCATCCAAAACCGTTCGTGAACCTGTTTCCGGTTAGACAGGTCCGCGCACGCCGTCTTTTCTTTTATCTCGGGCAGATTGGATACAAGGGGAGGAACATCTTCTTTGTCCTCCTGAGCGTCATTGTGCTCGGGGGTTTGCTATTTACCCTCTTCGACGGCAAATCGCTGGTCGAGGGGCAATACCTCGCTATAATCACCGCGTTGACCGTCGGGTATGGCGACCTCGCCCCCGAGACCTGGCCCGCCCGCGTCGTTTCCGGCGTGGTGGGAATCAACGGAATCCTGTTGACGGGCGTGATCATCGCTTGTGTGGTCAAGGCGCTCGAACTCACCTTTCATGAAGAATTGGACGTCATCGCCCGCGAATCCACCGAAGGGGAGACCGCGTCCGAAAACTGAAGTCAGATTTTAACGATAAGAATATGAGACCATCATTACACCTGTTCGCCGTCGCCCTGCTGGCCGGCGGTTGCGCCGCCGGACCCGATTACCAGGAGCCGGAAATGGCGGTGCCCGACGTCTGGTACCAGGGCATCAGCCGTGACATCAAGCCGCGCGGTTCGAAGCTCGAGGAATGGTGGAGCGCGTTCAACGATCCCGTGCTCAATCAGCTCATCGACCGGACGCGCGAGGCCAATCCCACCCTCAAACTCGCCGCCGCCAGCGTGCGCGAGGCCCGGGCCCGGCGAGGCGAGGCCGCCAGCCTGCTCTTTCCCATGTTCAATGCGGGGGGAAGTTACACCCGCACCAAGACCAGCGAGAACGTCAT
Source organism: Verrucomicrobiales bacterium (assembly GCA_024638765.1). Taxonomy (GTDB): domain Bacteria; phylum Verrucomicrobiota; class Verrucomicrobiia; order Verrucomicrobiales; family DEV007; genus JAHEJT01. Next base: position 19,067 of record JAHEJT010000078.1, on the reverse strand, counting down.
CCCGACGTTTCCCGGGTTCAGTAACCCGTCTAACTTATACGCGGTCGGATTCGACGCCGGATGGGAAATCGACGTCTTCGGCGGCACCCGTCGCCTCGTGGAAGCGGCCGAGGCGGGTATCGGCGCCGCCTCCGAAACCTATCGCGACGTCCTCATCTCGCTTTACGCCGAAACGGCGCTCAATTATGTCCAGACCCGCACGCTCGAAGAACGGCTCCGGCTCGTGCGGGCGAACATCGAACTGCAGCGCGGATCCGTGCAACTGACCCGCGACCGATTCGATGCCGGCCTGGTCCCGGAATTCGATGTCAGCCAGGCGGAATCGAACCTTTACCAATCCGAATCCCTGGTGCCGGCGCTGGAATCGCAGCTCACCCTGACCCGCAACATCCTCGCCGTGCTGGCGGGGGGCTATCCCGGTTCCCAGGACGATCTCCTGCGCAAGTCCGGGAAAATCCCCGCCCCCCCGCGCGGGTTCGGATACGGCTTGCCCGCGGACCTGCTCCGCAGCCGGCCCGATATCCGGCGGGCGGAACGCGCGCTCGCGGCCCAGACCGCGCTCATCGGCGTGGCGGTTTCCGAGCTCTATCCCAAGTTTACGCTGGTCGGGGATTTCGGGTTCGCCGCGCTCGACTCCTCCGACTGGCTCGAATCCGACAGCCGGACCTGGGGCTTCGGTCCTTCCTTCCGCTGGAATATCTTCAGTGCCGGGCGCATCCGCAACAGCATCAAGGCCGAGGAAGCCCGCACCGAGCAGGCGTTGTACGGGTACGAGAACACCGTGCTGGGGGCCGTGGCCGAGGTGGAAACGGCGATGGTGGCCATCGTCAAGGAACAGCAGCGCCTCCAGAAACTGCGCGCCGGGGCGACTGCCACCGAAAAGACCGTGAAACTGGTCCGCGACAATTATACCGCGGGGCTGATCAACTTTCAGAACCTGCTCGACGCCGAGCGCAGCCTCGTCGCCGCCCAGGACGCCGCCGCCGCCAGCGAGGGTCTGGTATCGGCGAATTACATCCGATTGTTCAAAGCCCTCGGGGGGGGCGCGCCCGTGGAAGAGCCCAGCGCCGCAGACTTGCAGAAGATGGACGGGAAGTGAGGGGGGCACTTCGCTTCGCTCAGCGAGGTTTCGGTGTTCAGTGTTCGGGTTGGCAGAAGGTTTCGGTGTTCAGTGTTCGGTGTTCAGGATTCCAGAATCACCTTCGGAGGGCCATCCTGAAGAGGGAGGCTCCACTTTTGTGCTTTAGTATTCAGGTTTTTCTTCGACGGCCTGTGTTTCTCAAGATCAGGCTACCATTGAGATTTGATCGTCATTCGGAGGGTCATGCTTTATCCCGCTTTGCGGGCTCTGCAGAATGCCTTCGGAATCTTCTCGTGCGCTTCGCGCTATGGCAGTGTCATGACCGCGGCGACGACACAGCCATAGCGCGGAGCGCAACATAGGCTGCCGAAGGTACTCTGCAGAGCGCCCCGAGCTGGGGATAAAGCGTCGCGCTGCAAGCCCGTAGCATCCGAATACGTTTTCACGCTACCGATTCACCCTCTCTGACCCGAACACTGAACACTGAACACTTTTCCGGGGCCGACCACTGAACACTCTGGCTGGATGCCCGCGCTCCCACTCTGCAATCGTAACGACATGGTGGTGGGAGCGCAGGGTTTGTTGCCTGCGGCAACCTGCGGAATGGCTTCGCCCTCGGGGATGGCGCTCCGCGCCTTGCAGTCGCCTGCTTCCGGTGATGGTAACGACCCGTGAGTGGGAGCGCAGGCGTCTCGCCTGCATTTAGTCTGACGGCCGGAACGGCCGTGTTCCTTTTTGGAAGCAGGCGGGACGCCTGCGCTCCCATCGCGATGTCGTGACGATTGCAGAATGGTGGGTGGACCACACCCCACAGAATATAAATATTACCGTAAAGTTTGTATAACTAATATTTACGATTTTTATGGTTTGCATTGACTTAATCGATTTTTCTTTCTTAGTCTGAGGAACTCCAAATTTAGGCGGACCCGCTCTCGCCTGGAATCCTCAACGCAACACGCATATGAAAACCCATTCCCTCATCCCCACTGCCACGGCACTCGTGGTGCTCGCGACTTTGTCGACTGTCCACGCCGCTTCCGACCCCCCGCTGGATTCCGCGCTTTACGCGGCGACCGCGACTGCCGCCTATCACGGCGAGGCGCTTCCGCTGAATGCGGCGGCCATCAATCTGCTCGCGGCGCAGGCGCCCTCCAAAGTGTCGGGCGAGGAAGCCATGGCCGCGGCGACGGGTGAACCCGGAGCCGGCGATACCACCTCGTTGGCGGAGAAAACGCAGAACCCGATCAGTGATCTCGTCAGTCTTCCGCTGCAGAACAACTTCAATTTCAAAACCGGCGCGGCGGAAGGATTGCAATGGATTATGAACGTCCAGCCGGTCATCCCCGTGACGCTCAACGAGAACTGGAACCTGATCAACCGCGCCATCCTGCCCGTGATTGCACAGGAAGAATTGTTTCCCGGGACGGGAAGCAAATCGGGCATCGGCGATCTCCAATACACGCCTTTCTTCACCCCGAACACCGGTGGTGATGTCGTCTGGGGCGTGGGCCCGGTGTTTCAGTTCCCCACCGCCAGCGACGATTTGCTCGGCACCGGCAAATGGAATCTCGGGCCCTCCGCGGTCCTCGTGGCCACGCCCGGCCGTTGGGTCGTCGGCGCCCTGGCGCAGAACGTCTGGTCCGTCGGCGGTGATTCGGATCGCGCCAACGTCAACACCTTCCTGTTCCAGTACTTCGTGAACTACAACTTCGACGACGGCTGGTATCTCAGTTCCGCGCCCATCAACACCGCCAATTGGGAAGCCGACGAGAAATGGACGGTCCCGTTGGGGGGAGGCTTCGGCCGGGTCTTCAGTATCGGCAAGCAGCCGATGAACGCCCAGCTCCAGGCGTTTAAAAACGTCGTCAGCCCGGAAAACGCCGCCGACTGGCAGCTGCGCTTCCAGCTGCAGTTCCTCTTTCCGAAGTAGGGGGCGGTTGGGAGAAGGTTTCGGTGTTCAGTGTTCGGGCCGAGGGAGTGTTCAGGTTTCGGTGTTCAGTGTTCAGATTAGAGGGCGTGAATCGGTAACGTGAAAACTTATTTGGTTGTCACGGTCTTGAAGGGCGACGCTTTGTCGTCGCCGCGGTCATGACGAAGCTCAGCGGGGTTTCAGTGTTCGGTGTTCAGTGTTCGGGTCAGAGAGGGTGGATCGGTAGCCTGAAAACCTGTTCGGATGTTGGGGACTTGGAGGGCGACGCTTTATCCCCACCCCGTGGCGCTCTGCAGAGTGCCTTCGGCAGCCTGTGTTGCGCTCCGCGCTATGGCAGTGTCGTCGCCGCGGTCATGACGAAGCATGACCCTCCGAAGGTGGTTCTGGAATCCTGAACACCGACCACCGAACACTCCGGCCTGAACACCGACCACTGAACACTCCGACTCGATCCCCGACCACTCCGGCCTGAACACCGAACACTGAACACTGAACACCGAACACTGACACCTGAAACCTCTTCTCAGAACTTCAGCACCATCCCCAGGAACAATCCGTCCAGCGCGACGTCGTAAGTGAAGCCGCCGTTGGTGTAATCCACCTCGAAGTGCCGGTAGTAGAATTCCAGGGTGAGCCAGTCGTTGATGACGACGCCCGGGCCGAAGGCCACCGCCCACGTCAAATCGGAGGACACCCCGAATCCGCCGATGCTGGCGTAAAGATTGAGGTAAATTTTCTCGGTGATGAAATGACGCAGGCGCGTCACGATGATGGGATCGACCCAGCTCTCCGAGCCGCCGACGCTGTCGGGGATCGCATCGGTAATCTCTTTCTCGATCTGCTTGGCGAGACGGCGGCGGGCTTGCTCGAGTTTCTTGGTCGCTTTCTTCCGGGCGGCGCTCCCCACCGCGGTGGCCTGCTGGGCGAGGGCGGCACGCACAAAGTTGATGGTTTCGGGCGTGATTTTGTCGGGATCGATGACGCCCGATTGAATCCCCTTGATGACGGCGGCCTTGGTGGCCTGCTCGAGCCTGGCGATGGCGACCGGCTTGGCGCGGGCGATGGCCCGCGTGATCTCGTCGGCCACCTGGCCGGCGACCTGGTCGGCGAGGCGGTTGCTGAGGGCGGTGACGCCCGCCGGATTGACGTCGAAATTGAGCTGTTGATCCAGCCACATGTACTGGACGCCGCCGCCGAAATCCATGAACCCGCGATCCCATTCTGCGATCCGGTAGGTGAGCACTGCCGCGGCGAGCACGCTCTTGATCCCGATGCCCACGGTGTCGAAGAGCTCGAAGGGGACTTCATCGATGCCGACCGATAGTTTCAAATAGTTGACGTCCAGAAATAAAGACCACTTGCCCTTCTCGATGGAGGTGGTCATGGCAAAGGCGAAGTCGAGGTTGTCCAGGATATCGCTGAAGGAGACATCGATGGGCGTGACGATCCCGTTGACGATCTGGGTCCCTTCCATGCTGACGGTCCAGAGATAGGGCCGCATTTCCAGCCTCCAGGCGTCTTCTTCTGCGAGGGAGATGGGTTCCGGATCCAGGAGCGGGCTGGCCTTGCCGGTCGCCATGTCGAGGGCGTCGCCGGCGGTGGCGGGCGGCGTGCCGAGGGAGAGAATCAGGAAGACGGAGAATGCGGAAAAGAGAAGTGATTTCATAGTGGAGCTGAACCGGGGCGATCATACCCGTTAACCGCCTTGAAGGCAATTGCGAATGCAGTGTGGGACCGCAGGCGTCTCGGCCCGATCGTGAAGTCGTTACGATTACAGAATGGGAGCGCAGGCGTCCCGCCTGCTTCCAAGGGAAACGCGGCCTTCGGCCGCCTATTTAAATGCAGGCGGGACGCCTGCGATCCCACGCACAGATCGTTGCCATCACCGGAGGTGGCAAGCCGCCTGCGCTCCCACAGTGACATTGTTCCCTTTGTATGCCAGTCTGTCGCCATGCCAAAACAACACTTGGAATGGCATTCACGAGGCTATTTACCCCACTGCGATATCCCCGGGAGGATCCAGTCCGTGACGATTCGGCTATACGATTCCATGCCTGCCTCACGAAGAGCCGAGTGGGAGGAGATGCTGGAGAAAGGCGCGGACGGCAAATGGGATCGGGAGACACGGAAGAAGATTGAGGCCTATCTTGATGCCGGATATGGCGAGTGTTTTCTCAAGGATCCGGAGGTGGCAGTGATGGTCGAAGGAGCGCTGCTCCATTTCGATGCGGAGCGCTACCGCATGCTGGCCTGGGTCGTGATGCCGAATCACCTGCATGCCGTCTTCGAAATGATGGAAGGATTTCCACTTGATGAGTTGGTGCACAGCTGGAAATCGTTCACGGCTCACGAGGGGAATAAGATTCTGGGGAGGAAAGGCGTGTTTTGGTATTCCGATTATTGGGATCGGTTCGTGCGCAATCTGGATCAGTTGGAGAACGTAATTCATTACGTGCACGAGAACCCGGTGAAAGCGGGTTTGGTGGAGGAGGCGAAGGATTGGGCTTGGTCGAGTGCTCGGTTCGAGGCCCGGGCCACCACGAAGGAATTCGATCAGCGGGGGAATTATTGAAGAAAAGGGCCCCGCTGCAGAGCGGGAGCGTCCCGACGCGCCGGGATCCTGCCGCAGTGGGGAGACAACCAAACTGCCGGTGGGAGCGCAGGCGTCCCGCCTGCTTCCAAGAGATTGCGGCCCTCGGCCGCGTATTTTATTTGAGTGCAGGCGAGACGCCTGCGGTCCCACATTGATGTCGTTACGACTGCAGAATGGGAGCGCGACCGTCTCGGTCGCACTTGATAGTGGCGGCCTGTGGCCGCTTCTTCTGAAGCAGGCGGGACGCCTGCGCTCCCATGCACGGGTCGTTATCGTCACGGGACGCGGGCGGGACGCCTGCGCTCCCATCATGAAAATGTGACGCCGAGAGTTATGGCCTAAAAGAAATGCCGGTAACCGACTTCGAAGCTCCACTCGCGCTCGTTGTCGTCGGCATCGATGCCGAAGCCGGGCTTGGCGTAGAGGATGCGTCCGGGGGCGAGGATCTTGCCGACCTCGGGACCGAACCAAACTTCCCAATCACCATCGTCTTCCAGGTCGGCGATGGTTTGCAATTCCGCGAGCATGTAGAAGCCCGACCGGCCGAAGGGGACGTTGAGGAAATGGCGGCCGATGTAAAGTTCGATGTCCTCACGGTCGCCGTCCCCCGCGAAAGAGGTGCGCCAGAAGTTCATGGACGCGAGGAAGATGCCCTTGTCCTTGGCGATGTCGATCACCGCGGTGAGGTGGGGCGCCACCTGCCATTTGCCGGTGCCGAGGAGGTCGTCACTGGCGGTGGGGAACCACAGTTCGGCGCCCGTGAGAAGCCCGACCGGCTTCCCGAAAATCTCGCCTTGGTAGAACGGGATGAGGAGACGCATGTTGAGGTCGCCCGTGCCCCAGACCTCGAAGTCTCCCCTGTCAGGGATTGAGGAACTGACGCCCTGGCTCAATGCGAAATCGGCCGCACCCGAGCGGATGGCGTTGCCGACCGGCTTGGTGGCATCCACGTACTTGAGGGCGGGGAACTCGTAAGTGACGCCCCACTTGTAATCCGGTTCATCGAAGAGCCATTCGCCGATGGGGATCGGGAAGAGACCGAAGAGAGTGAACTCGCTGCTCTTGAGACCGTTCTCGATCTTGGTGTAGCGGTAGTAAGGCATGAACTTGGCGGACAGATCCCGGGGATCGGTGCCGTTTCCTTCCGCCTCTGCCGCGTTGGTGCCGGCGGCCTGCGCACCTCCGGCGGCGAGGGTGGCGGCGTTGGAGATGTCGGACGTGCCGGCCATCGTGTGGTCGCCGGCGTGGGCGAGGGCACCGAGGCCGAGAAAAACGGCGCAGATGACTCCAGGAAATGCTGGGCGGTGTTCTGTTAGAGATTTCATGACAATTAGATTTTCTTTAGTTTTAATTTCCAATGGAGCTAGTGTTATTTCTTTGTCGGTCGTTGGTTAGGGTCAAATTTAAATTCAAATGAAAACAACGTTAACCATCATACTTAATGTCATGCGCTGTTATAAAGTGAGCGATCTAATTCTCCGGCAGCGGCAGCGGCGGCGGCGAGGAGTAGCAGGGTAGGTTTCATCACACGGTTTCTTTGAATCTGAGAGAGAATCGGCGCTTCGTCCCGTGGTCGGGTTCCGGAAATTGGGAGCGCGGGCGGCCCTATTGCCCGACTTTCAGATCGTCTTCGGTCAAACCTTGCTCCTTCATGAACGGTTCGAGCCAGCTGGCATCGACGTCGCTGGTATCGAATTTGCCGTCGAGGATGAATTGGGTGTACTCGGACTTGCGGCTGCGATCGGGGGCAGGAGCCCTGTTCGGGCCCGGGACGTCCCAGCCATCGTCGGGCGACACCGCCATGCGCTCGATGACATTCTCCTTGGTGACATTCCACACCATCATGTCGGTGGCCATCGACAGCGGACCATCGTAGGTCTCGCGAATACCCTCGTAGATGTCGTAGCGGGTGTCGGCGTCGTTGAAGAAGTGGTAGGCGACCGCATGACGTGGCTCGACCGTGCTCATGATTTTGCCGAAGGCCTGCGCGGAGGAATGGAACGTGAGGTTGATCCTCGCTGCCAGCTGGGCGGGCTGGCCGTACTTGTCCATCATGGCGGGCGCTGTCATCCACGCCTCATGGATCGCCAGGTCGGCGTCCGTGGCGTACTCGATGAACCACTTGTTCGGTGCGGTATCGCCTCCGATGACGATCTTGAGGCCATTCCATTCAAGTGAGTAGCTGACCGGTCCGTCGCCGCCGTGGATGGTCGGGAAAGACCGGATCGTCACACCCTGCTGTTCGTAGACAATCTCGTTGAGCCCCTTGTAATCGAACTCGGTCACCTTGATCTCCCCGGGACCGGGGGCGATTGTTACCGCACGGGTCATGTAATCCCAATTGTAGGCCTTGAGCAAATGCTCAACCGCATACTTGGTACCCATGTCCTCTCGCGCGCCACTCGGGCCCCACACCTCGAGTGGTCCGGTGCGTCCGGCCGTCCAGCCGCCCGCCCACAGCGAGACCAAATCGCCCCAGTGGTCGGTGTGCAGGTGGGTGATGAATACTTTTCTGAGATAGTCCGAAGGGATCATCAGAGAGATCAGATTCGCGTGCGATCCCGAGCCAATGTCGAAGAGGAATTTCTGGCCGTCGCCGAGTTCCACCAGGAAGCAGGTGGCGGCCTGGCTGCGGCGCGCGCTCGGCATACCGGTGCCAGCTGCGATGACCCGGATCTCGTCCGGCTTCAGCTCTTCTGTTCCCGGGTAGTAAGCGTATCGGTCCGGGGCGGTGCCATTCGGGGTCTTGACGACGCCACCAGCTGCCTGCGATGTGGCGACGAAGGACGGCAGGCCTGCCTTGTCCGGTCCGGTAAGATAGATACCCAGTGCAATCCCGGTTGCGAAGACGAGTGCGAGGCCGATAATTTGAGGTTTCTTTTTGATCCTATTCATTGGATTAATTTCTTGTTGTTGTGGGCGAAGGCGGATGGCGTTGTGGATTACTGATTAATATTCACTTCGACGTAAACGACGGTGTTGCCCTCGTAATAGGGCTGGTAATAGATGCCACCGACATAGTAGTAGCGGATGCCGCTGTAGTAGACGGTCCGGTATCCGGCCGGGAGCACGGTGAGCCGGCGGACGGTGCGACGCGTGGTGCGACGGGCGACTCCGGCTGGCGAGGCCGGACCCCGGTGGACGCCGGGGCGGGCTGCCACCGCGCCACCCCCGCGGGGGCCGCGCACCGCGACCGGCGCGGGAGATTCCTCGGTGGTGAGGAGCAGGATGCCGCCCGGAAGGGCGCAGGAGGCGAGGAGGGTGGTGATGAGGGAGCGCCGTGTTTGCAGGAAGATGCCGTTTTTATTCATGATCGTTTGGTGGGCTTAGATGTCGAACTTAGTGTTCGGGTTTCAGTGTTCAGTGTTCGGTGTTCAGGAGAGAAGTCCACAAACTACGGCGTCCACGCATGTCTTCGGGAACGCCTGGCTCTCCTCTTTAGACATTCCTTAGTCATCATGTACTCTCTGGCCTGAACACTGAACACTCTAACGTCCTGAACACCGAACACTGAAACCTGAACACTTCTTCGTCCTGAACACCGAACACTGAAACCAACGACCGCCCCATCACGTACCGCATTAGTCCTTAAGGTCCTCCGGTAGAAACTCAATCTCCTCCGCGCCGCTGGGAGGCTTGAAGGCGAGATCGGCTTTCGTGAAGCGCGGCTTCAAATTGGTGCGGGCAAATCTCATCTGGTAATGCTCCGATCCCCCCACGCCGTCAAGCGTGATCACGAGCTTGCGCGGCATGAGATCGGACTTGGCGATCCAGATCTCGAATTTGAATCCATCCTTGGCGCCTGCGATGTGATAACAATCGTGGCTGATGAAACCGACGCGCTGCGAGCCGAGATGACGGAGCGATTTCAAGCCGTGGGCGAAATCTCCGTAAGGATCATCGGTGAGGAAGTCTTGGATCGGGATATGGATTCCAAGTGTGTCCGAGGCGTTGTCGATGGTTTCCGCGAGCGTGGATTTCCCGGGGAAACGGGCGTAGAGCTTTGTCTTATGGTCGTAGACGACCGATTCCTTCGGTCCGAGATGGAAGCAACGCGCATTACCCCAGCTCCTGACCACGATTCGCGCCGTGTCGGGCCGGGAGATCCGCGCTTGGACACAGGCGTTGCCGATCGCGTGGGGGCCGGGGAGAATATCGGGATCGACGGTGCGCCAGCCGGTGATCTGGATTTTGGTGGCGGCGGTGAGCTGGTTGGCCATGCCGCGGAGGACGGCGGCGGCTTCGGGATCGATGGCGGCTTTATCCTTGTGAGATCCGGCCTGGGCGGAGGTGAAAAGGGCCGCAAGAATTGAAATTGTGGCGGCTGAAAGGCGGATTGAGGTCTTTGGAATCATGGCGGTGGCGGGTAAGAGCGTGGTAGAGGCTCCCGGGCTCAATACCAAAATAGTATGGATTTTGATGTTTGAATGTTTTCCTGAATTTGTCAATACTATTTTGGTATGGCAGCGAAGAAACCGAGGACGGCACCGACCCGCCTGACCCGCGAGGAGTGGCTGGCGCGAGCCCTGGAGGCGATGGCGTGCGACGGGCGGGGCTGGATCGGAATCCACGAACTCGTTGAGCATTTGGGCGTTACCAAGGGGAGCTTTTACTGGCACTTCAAGGATCGGGAGGAATTCGTGAAGGCGCTGCTGGATTTCTGGGTGGAATCCTCGACGCAGGACGTGGCGCGGGAAGTTGCGGAGAGCGACGCATCGGCGGAGGAGCGCCTCTTGAAGCTGGCGGTGAGCATCGTGGAGGAGAATTTGGACCGGTACAACCTGGTGATCCGGGCTTGGGCGCTGCGCGAGCCGGCGGCGGCGGCGGTAGTCAAGAAGGTGGAGCGCTTTCGCCGGGAGTATGTGCAGGGGCTCTTTCGGGAAATCGGTTTCCGCGGCGACGACCTGGAGATGCGGACGCAGACCTTTTACGTTTTCTACTCCTACCAGGCGGTCCTGCGCGATCGGGGGAGCAAGGCGGAGCGCCTGCGGCGGATCAAGCTGCGGCACCGGATGCTGGTCGAGAAGTGAGGGTCGGAGCGCGGACGGCTCGTCCGCATCTTTAAAAGCTAGCGGCCGAAGGCCGGAAGATTTCGATGGCGGATGAGCCGTCCGCGCTCCCAGCCTGCCCTCTCAGAAACTTCCATCCGGTGCGGCTTCTCGCGTCGTTTTCCTTGCGCCAAAACGCGCGCTCGACCGTAGCCAGTCCTCGGCCTTCTCTACCAATCCGGCTTTTACTGGATTCTCGTGAATGTAGTGAATCACGTTCTGCAGGTGATCCACATTCCGTACATAGCGATCACGGTAATCGGGATACCAGAAATGGCCCTCTATGCCCAGGATGCGATCGGCCTCGTGGCCGGTGTAGCTCTTGAAACGTTTCATGACCTCGCCCAGCGGCCATCCCTCGATCATTTCGAAGACCGTATGGACATGATTTGGCATCACAACCCAGGCCAGCATGCGGTATCGTTTGCCGTCCCAGTGCAGCAGGGCTTCTTCAACCATCGATGCAATTTGAGCTTGTTTGAGATAGCAGGCGCCATAGCCCGCATCGAGGTAGGCCTCGATTTTGCGGCGCTGTTCCGCATTGGGTAAGTCATCGCCCTTCTCGAACTCGAGTAACTCCTTCCACTCGGCACGACGCTCTGCGGGCATGGAATCGTAGAGCCGGATCGTTATCGACTAGATTTTCCCCGGCTGGTCGCAGTGCGGAAGGTAGCCGCGGGAGTGCCATTCGCGGTGGGGGTGCATGCTGGTACGCTTAAGGCAATTGGCCATTTCTTCGCAAGCCTGAAGACTTCGCAATGTGTTGCTGGGAGCGCGGACGGCCTCGTCCGCATCCAATAAAAGAGCGGCCGTAGGCCGGAAATTTTCAAAGCGGACGATCCGTCCGCGCTCCCATCCTGAAAATGGGACGTCGAAGGCAGTGGCGAATGCGGACGAGCCGTCCGCGCTCCCACAGGCAGATCGACTATTCTTCCTGGCTGGAATCGATCAGATAAATCAGTTATCAGTATTCCCGTGATTAGCGGCTTTCGACAGATTCTTAACGGTTCGACACCCGGATTGGGATGCCTGGCGGCGGCAGTGCTGGTCGTTTGCTCCGCATTCTCCGCCATGGCCCAGGACGCCGCCGTCGAGGACGAGCAGTGGACGCCGTTCGACGTCATGCCGGAGCCGGCGCTGCTTTCGGCGGACCGGGCGGAGATGTCGTTCGCGGACAAACTCTGGATGCTGCCGGTGTTGCACCGCAATGAGGAGTCGCGGTTTATCCAGGAATTCCGATTCACGGGCCGCTATCACGGCCAATACGCAGCGGTCCGGGCGAAACAAGGCGACTTCGAGGGCTGGGAGAATCGGCGGGTGCGCGGCGGGTTGCGCGTGGATTTTCTCGATGATTTCCGCTTTCGCACACAGTTCCGCTCCAAAGACGAGGACGCTGTCACCGGCAACCCGGTCCTCGAGGATCTCTGGGTGGCCTGGCGGCCGGGGGAGGAGTTTGTGCTCAAGCTGGGGCAGTTCAAACCGCTCTGGTCCTACACCTGGGGGATTTCCTCCGATCTGCTGCGGACCTTTGAGCGCACGCAGTTCGTGGATCAGTTTCGCCCGCGGCGCGCCCTGGGTGCGGGGATTTCCGGCGAAGTGGGCGACTCCGGCTGGGGCCTGGCCGGATTCTCCGGGAACACCGAGGATGGGCCGAGCTCCGACGACGGCTACTTCCTGGTGGCCAACGCCGGGGGCGATGCCGCCGGGTTGATCGAGGGAGTGGACCGGCTGCGCTGGCGGCTGGATTATCTTTACAACAACGACAGCGACCGGTTTGGTGGCGACCGCAATTACCGGCACGGGATCGCAGCGAGTTTGCTGGGAGAAAACGGGCGCTGGAGCGGTCTCATCGACGTGGGATTTCTGACGGGGTTGCAGGGAGCGAGCGGCGAAGGAAACGCTTTCGGCGTCTCCGTGCTGCCGAGTTACGATTTGATCGAGGACCGGCTGCAGCTGGTGACGCGGTATGAATACTCGCGCGCGTCAAACGACGCGCTCTCACTCAAGAGTCGCTACGAGAGGGAGCTTCCGGGACTTGATAAGGCGCAGGGCAATCGCTATCACGCGGTCTATGCCGGGTTGCAGTGGTTCCTGCGCGGCGACCAATTCAAGGTGCTGAGCGGCGCGGAGTGGGCGCGGATGCGGGACAGCGCCGGCAGCGCGGTTTTCGAGGGGTGGACGTTTACGAGTGGCGTGCGGATTTCGTTTTAGAAAACCACAGATTATCACAGATATACTCAGATTTTTTTAACCGCACTGCCATGGCGCGTTAGCGCATAATTACGGCGAAGCCTGATTGCCGAGCCTGCTGGAAGCAGGATAAATGACGCGGAGCACGCAGATTTTTTTAGGCGCGGATGTCTGCGGTAGGGACGGAATAGCCACAAAAAGGCACAAAATGCACAAGAAAGAGAATGGAGGTGTGATCTTTCTATGCGGTTCTGGATTTTGAGTTTCTTGTGCCTTTTTGCGGCTAAGAATCCGTTCTCCGAAGACTACCGCCGCCGCCGCTCGCTTTCTTGCTGCTAAAGAGCGGACGTCAGCCGTCGCTCGATTCCAGGCGTTCGGCGTCGGCGAGATCCTGGGTGCGGCCGCTGGCTTTCTTATTCCGAATCAAGGCGTCTTTTCCAATGATCCAGAGCTCAAGTCCGGCGACTTCGACTCGTTGGCGCGACTCCCAGGCTTCCTCCCAGGTGACCCCGGTGATCCCCGTCAGGATGTCGATTCGATTCGGCGCGCGACCCAGCTGGATCACCTGGTCTGCCTGGAGAAAGTCATCGCGATCAATCCCTAGCTCACCAAACCCAAAATCCTGGATCACTGCTTCGAGGCGCTCCGCATTCTTCGGGGAAACTAGGACGAGAAAATCGACGTCTTCCGTGAAGCGTGGCGCGCCATGGAAAGCGAGCGCATAACCGCCGACCAGAAGGCACTCAACTTTTTTCGAGAGCAATAATTCGATAAACTCTCGGGAATCCTTGTCGAGTTCCATAGTCGGGATAGAGGGCGCGTCCGCGGCGGAGAATCTCCTCGAAAACTTCGAGGGCTTTGGCGGGAGGGACGATCAAAGGTGCGATCCCTTCCTCCTCCAAGCGGCCTTTGTGGACGATCTTCTCCATGGCGAAATCTAACATGGGACCGCCTGGGGTTCACGGACGAAATCAACGGTTTTCGGCGAATTACAACACCTCGTTGAGGCCCAGGTAAAGGCCGCCGTTCTATGAGCCTATGTATCTGGGAACAAAAACTGCATTTGAAAGCGCTCGACCAGGCACAAGTGCGCGGTTCCGATTCTTTTTGCGGAGACGATTTGTCCCATTGACAGGTCGGAACGCTCCCATCGGCACCTCGATCCGTCCTAGCGCCCCAACTGGTGCTGGAAGCTGGCTTCGACCGGGATGTAGACGGTGCGGCCCTGGTAGATGATCGGCTGGAAGTAAATGCCGTTGGCGAGGTAATAGCGGTTGCGGCCGATGTAGACCGGCCGCGCGTCGATGGGGAGGCTGGTGCGGTATTGGACGGTCGTGAGCCTTCCGTATCGTGCCGAGAGATTGGCTTCGGCGCGATGCACGAGAAGGAATGCCGAGAGCGACATCGCCAGGGCCAGGATCGAGAGCAGAATTCGTTTTTTCATCGCTGATTCTTGATTAATAATGGCGGTGGGACTGGGGCAGACGGGTCGCCGTGGAGGGATCGGGTTTTCCATCCCCAACGGGCATCATATCGATCTGGTCTGCCCCCTGGGGAGGCACAAAGACGAAGAGGGAGTCGGAAATCGAGGGCTGGAGATTCCAGCGCCACCAGAGGGCGGTGAATTTCGGCCGGCCCTCGAGAAAATTGACGGTGATGACATACTTGCGCGGCAGGCGGTCGTTTTTCGCGACCCAGAGTTCCCAATCGAACTCGTCGCCGGTAAATGCGACGTGATCGCAGGTCACACCGCGGACAGTCTCCGTGCCGAGGTGACGGCCGGAGCGGACTTCCCGTGTCATGCTGGCGAAAGGATCTTCGACAATGAAATCCGCCAGCGGCGGCGTGAAGCCGTAAATCTTCGCGATCTTGTCGAGGGCATCGTCAAGCGTAGGCTCCTGCATGGGCGCGATGCCGTAGAGATTCACCGCGCGATCGTGGATGGTGAGGTTGTTGCCATCGACGTAAATCGCCCGGGACGAGCCGCCCCCGCCGATGCCGACGACATCGGCGTGCAGACGATTGGGACGGGCCACTGTGACCACGACCCGGTTATCGGGTTCGATGCCGAGATGCTCTACGATGGCGGGATCGTACTGGCTCCGCGCTTCGAACTGGACGCGCTGTACCGAGGAGAGTTTATCGGACATGGCGCGCAGGACCGTTTCGGTGGCCGTATCCATGGCGGGCGGGCGCGGGGGCATCAGGGTTTCACAACCCGTGAGGACGACGGCGCACACCGCCGCGACGAAAAGTGGAGCTTTGATCATGGCGAATGGTAACGAATCTGTCTGCTAACGCTTATAGGATGAAATCGGCGCACAGGGAAACCAAAATGTTTTGAAGAGTTTGCCGAATGGCTATTCCGCACGGCAAGGCATTGGATCTCTATTCGCGATAATTTGCGTATCATTCGCGTAAATTCGTGTTTCAGAATATTTTTTACGCGAATGACCGCGAATGAGCGCGAATGGCTTTCTTCGGATCGATTCCCCATGCCGATAAGAGGGTGGGGGCGTCCCGATGAATCGGGACCCGCACTTTGAAAGTGGCGGGCGGCCGGGGATTAAACCACAGATTCTTGAACCGCGAAATACACCAAATACGCGAAAGTTCTTTGTTGTCCCGTGTATAGGAAATGCCCGGACTGAATTGGCCCGGCACACAGTTCCTGGCAAGAGCGCGAAGAATAAGCCGGAATTTAATCTCTGCATTTCGCGTATTTCGCGTATTTCGCGGTTAATTTTTCCGGGTGCGGCACGCCCGCGCTCCCATCGGCAAATCGACGCGCTCCCGCAGTCGATTCGGAAAGCTCTGCCCCCATTTGCCGCTGGAGGTGGAATCCGAGGGCGCGTAAATTCAGGGCGGATGAATATCCGGGACGAATTGCTGGGCGTGGTCAAGGCGTTGAATGCGGCAAAGATTCCTTATGCGTTGTGCGGGGGGTTGGCGGTTGGGGTACACGGCTACCCAAGGGCCACCGAGGATATCGATCTCCTGATCGTGGCCGAGGACCTGGATACCGCTAAGAAGGTGTTGCGGGGTTGTGGATTCACCCTCGAATCCGGAAGAATCCCGTTGGGAATCAAGGCAGGCAAACCTCGAGACCTCTATCGTGTCAGCAAAGTAATAGACAATGAGTTGTTGATGGTGGACTTCATGCTCATCAGCGCCGATCTTGAGGAAGCTTGGAAGCGAAGGGAAGCGCTCGAATGGCGCGGTGAAGCGTTGTGGATTGTTACCAGGAAGGATTTGTTAAGAATGAAAAAAGACGCGGGAAGGCCTATTGACTTGCTCGATGTCGAGAGGCTGGAGGGGAAGGATGATTGAGCAAAACAAGAATCCAGTGAACATCGATATGACTTCCGAAGCAATTGATCGGCGACTGGATAGGGCCGCTCAATTGCTTAGCCTTTGCCGCGAACTGGCCGAAGCCAAGCGAGTGAGCGACGAAAAGAAACAGCGGGTGCGGGAAGAGGAGGGGGAGGGCTATGGTGAGTAGAAGGCGCCGGATGCTGGCGGGGAACAGAACCACAGACTTTTTTTAAACCGCGAAATACGCCAAATACGCGAAAGTTCTTTGTTGTCCCGCGTATAGGAAGCGCCCGGTCTGATTTGGCCTCGACACACAGTTTGCAACCAGAGCGGCGAGAGAAAACTCAAATTCAATCTCTGCTTTTCGCGTATTTGGCGTGTTTCGCGGTTAATTTTTCCGGGTTCGGGGCGTGCTTACAACTGGCTTTCGATGGGGAGAAACTGGAAAAAGAAATCGGAGATGCGCTGGCCGAAACTGCGCGCGGGCTGAATCGTGACCGTCCCCTCCGAGGATTCCCAGCGGAGGCGTTTGCGGTCGTCGACAGTCACTTGCCAGGCGTTTTCGGGAGTGGACCAGTCATCGATCCGCGCCGCCAGTTCTTTGGAGAGTCCGGGGGAATCGATGAGGAGGCCGTTCTCGGTGTTGAGGATGATGGCGCGGGGATCGAGATTCAAGGAGCCGATAAAACAGCGGGTGCGATCGCCCACCAGGGTCTTGGTGTGCAGGCTGACAAATTTTCCGGTCGCCGGCGGGACGTCGGTGATCGCACGCACGGAGGCCGTGGGCTGGTGTTTGAATTCGCGCAAGGTGGCGCCGGTTTTGATGAGGGGCCGGCGGTATTTCTTGTAATGGCTGTGCGCCACGGTGTGGTTATTCGATCCCATGGAGCCGGTCAGGATCTTGACATCGACCCCTTCGGAGGAAAGCTTCGCTAGATCCTCGAGAAAAGTGCCCACGGGCAGAAGGTAAGGTGTCACCACCAGCAGCTCTTCGTGGCTGGGCGCGGCCAGGTAATCGAGGGTGTCGACGAGGCGGCGTTGTTCGCCCTGGTGAGTGACGGGTTCGTCCTGGATCATGTGAGCTTCACCCGCGTGCATTTTCGCGGGCAGGGCGCGGAGATCGCGGGACCAGTCTTTACGCTCGAGTGGATAGGGAGAAGCAGCGAGGAGGGGCCGGTTTTTTTCCATGTCGCGCGCGAAGCGCCGGCGCAGTTTCGGCAGGTCTTTGGCCTTGGCGGCCCTGGAAAGTTCCTTCCCGGGGAACGCGTGTTCGCTGTTCCAGTATTCATCGAAGGCCTCCGAAATATCCGGCACGAGGGGTCCGGCGACGAGCACATCGAGATCGCGGAAGTTGTATTTCTCGCTGAGGCCGAAGTATTCGTTGCCGATGTTACGTCCGCCGACAATGGCCATCCGGTTGTCGGCGACGAACAGCTTGTTGTGCATGCGACGATTGAGTTCCTTGAAGTAGATCAGGAACTCCACCAGAGGAGCGAAGAGGCCTCTCCGCACGAAACCGGGATTGAAGATCTTGATGTCGACGTTGGGGTGGTGACAGAGGGTGGCGATGGCGCGATCGTCGCCGGCGAGCGTGAGATCGTCGACGAGGATGCGCACGCGGACGCCGCGGTCGGCGGCGGCAATGAGGCGATGGAGGAGGAGTTGGCCGGCTTCGTCGCCCTGCCAGATAAAGTACTGGGCATCGATGGAGGATTGCGCGTGATCGGCCAACGCGAGCCGCCAGGCGAGTCCCTCATCGTTGCGTTCGAGGAGGTGAAAACCGGATTGGACCGTGCCGCCGCGCTTATGAATCTCGCGGGAGACATCGGCGAGGGCACCCGAGGGAGCCGGATCGAGGGACACCACTTCGGGCTGCGGACCGGGTTTCTTGAGGGTAGCGCAGCTGGAGAGAGAGAGGGAGAGGGCCGTGAGCAGCGGCAGAAGCAAGATCGAAGCGTTCGGGTGGAGCAGTTGCAAACGGTTCCCGGGACGCGAGGATGAGCTGGGCATGTGGGAGTGATCCTAGCATAAACCCGACACCGCGGCAAGTGCGTCGCGTGACAAGATCCGGATAGTCCCGGCGACGACAAAGCGTCGCCCTCCAGCGCCAATCGTGGAGGGTTGCGCTTCGTCGATTCAGCGGGGGAAGCATACCTCGGGTTATGACACACGCCTGTAGCCGAAGTGGAACACTTCGGGCCCGAACTGTGCCAGTTCGGCTACTCGGACTCCCTCATGCGGATCACCCGCACCCCGCCCGCGCTGAACACCGGTGGGAATGCCTCCGAATCGAGCACCGCAAAGTCTTCGCTCGCGCGATCTGCGATCAAATCGCGGACAAAAGCTCCGAACGGCGCAAAATAGAGCGGGTCGTCCTGGGCGCGGCTCGAAGTCGCCGGAGGAAAATCCTTTTCCCTGATCACCAGATACCCGATACCGTGATCACGGCAGAATCTCCGCACTACGGCCGGGTCACGAGAATAGTGTGCCGCAAAAAAATCGAAGGTCCGGGCCTTAATCGTCTCCCAATACAGGGTGTAGTGCGTGTGGGAGAGTTCTTGGGTTAGAAAAGCCCTGCGCTTCCCGAAGGTCATGACGTTGTCCATGATCTTCGGGTGACCCGCCACGAGGGCGTTTTTCGGGGTCGACTCCATGAACCGGTAAAGCGCCGCATCACCCGAGAGATCATGCAGGCTGGCGTCCTGCAGCCTGAAGGCGCCCGCAATCACCAGGACCGACGTGAGAACCGGATAGGCCAACCGCTGTATCCCCCAGTGTTCGATCGCGACGCGGAGCACCACCGCCACCAGGGTGCAATAGACGATGTTCAACGAATACTCGAGGTAACGTCCCGGGAAGAAAAGTTTGAGCAAAACCACATTGGCCGCCGCGTAAAGCAGGAACGACGCG
>JAHEJT010000077.1 GCA_024638765.1 Verrucomicrobiales bacterium | reverse complement strand
ACCCCTCCCCCTTCGTGTTCTCTTCTGAGTTTGGAAGCGAAGAACACCTCGATGATCTCCTTGGCGATCCCCGCAGAACTGGGACCGCTTCCCAGAAAGCGCATCTCCCCGGCTGCATACCCCGTTTCCTCGAGCAACTCCCGCCGCGCCGCCTCGATCGATTGCTCTCCCTCGTCGGCCTCATGATCTGCAACCATGCCCGCCGGCAACTCGATAACAGTCGCTTTTACGGGCGGCCGGTATTGCTCCACAAATAACACTTCCCCCTGCTCGGTCACTGCCAGGATGGCCGCAGCCCCGGCGGCCCGGCTCTGTTCGACGTGTTCCCAGCCATCTTCACACACCAGGCGCAAGAACTTGCCCTCACCTAACACCGTCAACCCTTCTTCCGTCTCGTCTCTCGGCATATTTCTAGTTCCTGCTCCCAACTCCCGACTACGGACCATCAGTTCACACCAAGTCCACAATCGATCCGAAGTCCGCATCGAAGAGCCGCTTGTAGGTGCGCACTGCCAAGCCGTCGGTCATCGCGGCGATCGTGTCGCATACCAGGCGCGCCCGCTCCCGCCGATCCCGCGCCTCTGCGATCGCCTCTTCCGCAGCCGGCGGCAATAGCCTCCACCGGGGTCCGCCTGCTCCCGCGTCCACATAGTTCTTCGAGAGCACCTCAAACATGGCACCCAGCAGGTGATCCGCCTTCCGGTCGAGCTGCGCGAGTTGCGGCGACCGGAACACAATCTCGAAGGCCATCCGCTTGTAGAGCCTGGATTCGTTTTTTACAGAATCCTCCACCTGCAGTCCAAACTGGTGGCGGTTGGTTTTTGCGCTCATGAAGTCATCGCGTTTCACCAACTCGCACGCACCGATGAAATTCCCGATCTTTCGACCCATCAATCCTTCCACCCGTTCCTCCCGAATCGCCGCCATCAATTCCTCGAGATGCGCGGCGTCGGCGCCTTCCAATCCGAGATCTCCCGCCCAGCGCTCAAGTCTTCCGAGGGTGAGAAAACCCGCGTTCACTCCGTCAGCCACATCGTTGAGCGAGTAAGCGGTGTCATCCGCCCAATCCATGATCTCGCACTCGATGGAGCGAAATCCATCGCGCCTCTTGCCCGGCACGAGCTCAGAAGGAAACTTTTCTCCAGCGTGGACGAACCCGAGATACTCCCCTTGTTCGTCGTAAAGAAAGTGATTTTCCGGATCGTCCAGCTCCCCATGCAGAGTGCGGTATTTCAGGATGGAGTCGAGCAGCGCGCGCGTCGGATTCATGCCCCGCCGTCGCCCGGTGAAAATCGTCTGGGTCAGCATGCGCAAGGTCTGGGCGTTGCCTTCGAATCCCCCAGACTCTTTCATCAATCGATTGAGGGTGCGTTCCCCCGCGTGCCCAAAGGGCGGATGCCCCAGGTCGTGCGCCAGGCAAGCCGCTTCCACGAGTTCCGGATCAATGTAAAATTCTTCGCCCAGAAAATCACTCCGCGACTTTAATGACGCACAAATCGAACGGCCGATCTGGGCTACTTCGATGGAGTGGGTCAGGCGCGTCCGGTAGAAGTCGTATTCCCCCGACAGGAAAACCTGTGTCTTGCTCTGGAGCCGGCGGAAAGCGGAGGTATGGATAATACGATCCCGGTTGACCTGAAACGGGGTCCGGTATTCGTCGGGACGGCGCGATTCTTCGCGCAGGCTCTCGGTGTCGAAGTCGGAATAAAAAGTGTTGCCCCGCATTGCGCAAGCCGGCCCCGGAAATGCGGAACGGATTAAAATGCGTTGTCGAGTGCCAGGCCCCAACCAACGAAGCGCCGCACGCTGACGCGTTCACCGAGGCCGTAAGAATTATCCGTAAGCCATTCCAGCTCCAGGGTGGCCATACGCTCCTGATTCCATTTCAGCTCGGTCTTGATCTCCTGCGCCACCGGGGACAACGGATCCATGTAAATTGTCCCCGTGAACTTTTGTGTAAACGGCGTCTCCACCGTGACCGCGAAGGGCTCCAACTCGCCCTCGATGGCGCCCCCGTAATAGTGGGTCCGCTTGATGATGGCGCGGACCGTCTTGTAATCCTTGCGTGGCTCCGCAAAGAATTCGTTCATGCCCTCGCCGCGCACCTGGTGATACCAGTTCCAATCCACTTTGTGCCCTCGCTCCTGGCTGCCCACCAGGTAAACGAGAATGTAGGAGGAATTGCCGGTTTCCCACAGGTTAAAGGCACTGACCCAGAGCTGGTTGGCCTCGTCAAAAAGGACTCCCTCGGCCGTCATCAATCCTTCAAAAGGCTGCGGCTCGTTCGCCTCATAATAGGCCTGCATGCTGGCAGCCGATTCTTCCGGATGCAGCACCAACCGATTCTTCGCCTCCCATGTCGGCTGCTTCATGAAGTTCTCCAGGACCCGGCGCGCCTGCACCAGCATACGATCCTGCTCGGAGAGACTCTCCATGCCTTCTTCTGCCGCGATCCTTTCCAATTCTTCTTCCTTCGCCAGCAAACCCGAATCCATGATGGTGCGCTCTTCCCCCGGCGTCGTGTCCATTTCCGGCGCGGGTCGCGGTTCATCGAGCTTCACTTCCCCGAACAATGCGCTGCTTGGCCCCTCTTCCTCAGCGACCATCACGGTGGCCGCGCGAGTTACCTTCTCCACCGGCGTGGGCTGCTCCGCGGGCTTCTCGACGACCGGCTCCTTCATTTCTTCAATCACTACCTCCGGCGTCTTCACCACCACCCCGGGTTCGGTTTTTCCCGGCGCTTTCCCGGACTCCTTCTCGGAGCCCGGCGGCACCCGCACTTCAGGCAGCGGTCCCAGTTTCTCTTCGGGAATCATCGGCGCGTTTTCCGTTCCGGTCAGGTCCAGCGCCGGGATGTTAAGGGGATCGGTGTCGGCCAGTAAGGACGCGTTGGCAATGGACGGCTCCCCTCCAGGGAGAGGGGCGCCCGCTCCGGGGACCGGCGGCTTCTCCATACCGGGCGGCGTCGGAGGCTCCAGTGCGGTTTTCTCCATTCCGGGGCCTCCCGTCTTGGCGACCCCGCGCTCTCGCGCGCCTGGCGACGCATCGCGACCGCGCGGCGGCGTGATTCCCTCTTTTTCCGGGAAGAAAGAACGCCACAGATTTGTCACCGGGCTCCCGCCCTTGGATTCCGATCCGCCGGGCGACTTCAAAAGCAGATAGCCCAGGGCGCCGCAAATCGCCAAGGCTGCCAGCGTCACGGGCAGCCTCCAGGAAATGCGCCTTCGGTCACTCGATTCTTCGAGCATCGATCCACCGTATTTGAAAAGGCGCGGACCGTCTTCTTCGGCGAGATCGGCGAGATCGTCGATATCGGCCGCCGGGGGAGCCATCGGAAATTTTCCAGGCACGCCTTTCTGCGCATCGGCCGCGGTAATTTTCGCCTTCGCAAATTCCGGGTCCTGCGCTTTGGCCTGGGGCACGTCCCAAAGTGCGCTGAGTTCCTTGGGCGGCTTGATGTCTTTTCCAGGGGTAAACTTCGGACCCTGCCGGTCGGCTGGAAATCCTTCGAACAAGTCCGGCGAGGCTTGCAACTCGTCCGCCTCGGAAGCCCCGGTGGACAAATCACCATCGAGAACGCTCTCCCCGGCTTCAGGCTGCGTGGTATCTACCTTGACCTGGATGTGGGTCTCACCGTCTTCCTCTATTTCGCTGGCAATGATCGGCGTGTTGCAATCGGGGCACTTCCCTGAAACGCCGATCATGCTGCTGTTTACATTAAGCAGGTGCTTGCAGACCGGGCAGGGCGCGACCAGTCGACCGCCGACCACCAGGTAAGCCCGTGACGGCTCGGGCGAAGCTTCGACTTCATCGACCCCGGCAGTTACCCCAGCTTCTTCAGTCTCCTCAGCCTCTTCAACTGCCCCGGCAATCTCTTTTTCGGCTTCGCCGGCCTCGGGCTCCTCCTCTTTCAGTGCGAGAACATCGGCGTCATCCGCCTTTTCCTCCTCACGCCCTTCAGAATCTTCCTCCTCCGCCTTCGCGTCGACGGTGTCCTTTTCCTCTGCTTCCAGCTGCGCCCCGGCTTCTGCCTCATCCTTCCCTCGTGCTTCTTCAGCGGCCTCGGGCCAGAAGGTTGCAGACAACGCGTCAAGCCTTTCAGAAAACGCTTCTTTCTGCCTCTCGTCGGGTGCGCCCGCCGCAGTAACTTGTCGCGGCTCAGCAGCTTCCGTGTCCTCGATCTCTTCCGCTGTCGGAACGCGTCGGTCTTCGGCCTCGGGCGCGGTCTCCTCTTCTCTCTCGCTTTCGTCCGCTATCGATCCTGCGGGAGCGGCATCCGGTTCTTCAATCTCGGCCCCAGACGACTCGTCTTCACTTTCTTCGCCCGCCTCCTTGGCCGTGACTTCTTCCTCTTCCCGATCATCCTCCCCTGCCTCGTCTTCTTGCACGGCGGCGGCTTCCACCTCCTCGTGAATGATTTTTTCAAAAAGAGCAGAAGGATCCCCTTGCTCCCCGGCCCCCTCTTCTGTGTCCTTCTCCCCCGTTTCCCTCTCGGCTTTCTCTTGCGCGGCCCTTTCTTTCTCGTGGGCCTCAACCTCGATCTCAAAGAGCGACTTCTCCGCCGCCGCCCTCTCTTCCTCCTCCGCGACGACCGACGCCTCTTCAGCTTCCGCGCTTAATGCTTCCTCAGGCTCCTCGTCTTCCGCACCGGAGTCCTTGTCCCGCGTCTTGGCCTCCGACTCCGCGGCCTCCTTGAGTTTGCCTTTCAGTCTCTCAGAAAACGGTGAGCCCCCGGGAAACGCGGGCACCTCCCCGGATTGCTGCCCCTCAGCAACTTCTTGCACCGGCTCGATTTCCGGCGTCACCTCCGCCTCCACCGGTTCTTCCCCTAAAGCGTCGTCCCCCTTGAAACGGAAGGGAGACTCGACCCCGGATTTCGACTCCGGTGCGTCGCTTGCGGCGGACGACTCTTCATCCCCGACCGAGGGCCCATCGGAGTCCTTCTTAAAAAGAGAAGAGAGAACGGAGGGCAGGCGTGGCGGTGAGATCATTTTCGTCACCGCCGCCGTCGGCTTCCGCTCTTCTTGGTCGTCCTTTGCTCCGGCTTCCTCGCGCGGTTCCGGTTCGGATTTCTTTCCTTCGACCTCCGCTTCCGCGTCGGCTTGCTTCCGTTCCTTCTTCTTCCAATCGAAAAACTTACTCTTCTTCTGCTTCGCCTCGGTCTCTCCCAGCTCGGCCGGCTCGGCCGGCGATTCCTCGGCGGAATCCACACCGACACGATCATCTTCTTCCTTCCGGCGCGCGGTGCGCGCAGATGGCCGCATGGGTATCGGCGGAGGAGCGGCTGAATCCTTTTCTGCCGCCATTGCTTCGGCAGCAGTCTCCTCCTTTTCCTCGATCTCTCCCTTTTCCTCGCGCCCGAACAGCCCGGAGCCTTTTCCGGTCCCATCCGCCACTTCCAACTCGGGCTCCACGTCTTCAGCGCCGCCGCCCTCTTCCAAGTCCAGATCGAGATCGATCCCGGAGACCTCGACGCCATCATCTTCGAGGTCGGGAAGCGCGGGCGGTTGGACTGTCTCCCCGCGGTTCTCGGGCTCCGAAATCGCCTTCCCCTCGGCCCTCCCTTCTGTTTCTTTGTCCTCGGCAACATCCCGACTCTCTTCCGAGGGCGACCGGAGGCTGGAGGTTGGGGGACTGAAAAACCTGGCGGCTGCGGCGAGCGGCTCCTCTTCCTCAGCCTTGAGCTGTTCTTTCAAGTCCTCAATGGCGTCACTGAGTTCCGAGGTGGCTGGTTTGGACGCTGCCGCCGCTTCCCGATCCTTCTTCCCCGCCGCCCCGGCTTCGGGTGCGTCATCAATTGCAGCTTCGTCGGTTTCTTCCGGCGCCTCAAAGAGGGACGTCTTAGCCTCCGGCGCCTCCTCGACTTCCGTGCCGGCGATTTCTTCTTCGATTGACTCCTGCTCGAGAGTGTCGCCGGAGATTTGATCTGCAATCGCTTCCGCTTCCGCTTCCTCCTCCTCAACCCGCGCTTCCGCCTCCGCCTCCGCCTCCGCTTCCGGCGCAACCTCCGCTTCCTCCTCCATCTCCGCCACTTCCCCGACTTCCGGTTCCGCCGGGACGTATTCCTCCGCCGGCGGCGGGGGCTCGAGCACCGCGGGGTCCGCGGTCAGAACCGGGATCGGCGCGCCACGACCCCCGAAACCGAGCGTCGACAGAAAGCGCGAGCGGCGCCCGGGCGTTTCCATCCCCAACTCCCCGCGCACCAGATCCACGAGCTCAACTCCAGAACTGCCGCCAGTCGGTCCCGGAGCCGCTGGATTACCAGTGATCGCCTCGAGGGGCGACGCATGATCAACTTCTCCAGAGCCTTCGCCGGAGGTGGAGGTCCTTTGGCCCATGAGATTGGTTATAAATTCAATTGGGCCCCGGGAGCATATCATTGCAGCGGAGGTGAAAAACCGCTATTCCCCCCAAGGCTCTCAGCGCCTGATCATACGATTCAAGTTTATTAGTAATCAAGATTTCTTGCAAAAATAATAGACTTCTGGAGGCTGAGACCAAAGTGGTGATGAAATCGACTCCCCAAACGCGTTCGACCCGAATCGACCGGACCAAACCCGCCTCCTGGCGTCGGACTCTCGCGGGGCTCCTTGCCGGCGCCGCTCTCGCCCTCCTCACCGCTCTCCACCCCGCCTGCGCCGAGGCGCCCCGGGCCCCTTCCAGGGCCGCACCCGCCGCACCCGATATCCGGCCGTCACCGGAAGCCGCCGCCTCTATCGGCCAGTTGATCTGGAAAAACGAATCCGGGGGCACGATTGCGGGCCTCACCGGTTGGAACCGGGGAGAATACTTTGCCTCCCTCGGGATCGGACACTTCATCTGGTACCATCCCGAAGCACGCGGACCCTTTGAAGAGAGCTTCCCCCGGCTGCTCACTTACATCCGGAGCCGGAGTGGGGCGCCCGCTCCACCCGCCTGGCTGGCGCAATCCAAAGGGTGTCCCTGGCGAACCTATGAAGAATTTCACGCTGCGAAAGATTCGGCCCGGATGGTGGAGTTACGCGAATACCTCGCCGCGACAGTTCCCCAACAAACGGAATTCCTCGTCCGGCGACTGGAGCGGGCCCTCCCCAAAATGCTCGCCGTCCTGGAAGACGCCGCCGAGAAAAATTCCGTCCGCGACCGCTTTTATTCGGTCGCCGAATCCCCGCAAGGAACCTATGCCCTCATCGATTACGTCAATTTCAAAGGTGAAGGCATCAAGGCGGAAGAACGTTACCGCGGCCAAGGCTGGGGACTGCTTCAGGTCCTCCAGGAGATGCAGGGCCAGCCCCGAGGCGCCGGTGCCTCGCGCGAATTCTCCGAGAGCGCGAAACGCGTTCTCGCCCGGCGCGTCCGTAACGCCCCGCGCGAGGAGAGCCAGTGGCTCAAGGGCTGGTTCAAGCGCTGCGACACCTACGCCCGGCCGCTCTAGAAACAGCGTCCGGGACCGCCTCCCGCGCGGGTCCAGGAAAACCGCTTGAGTTCGCGGAGTTCCGGGATTAACTATGCAAGCTCGCGTCGCCGGTCGACCCGGACCCGGGCTACGGAACGCACACGATCTCACTGATACAACTCCGACCCGATGGCCATCGAATCCACGCTCATACTTCTCAAGACCGACTGCGTAACCAAACAACTCTGCGGCGAGGTGCTGAAACGATTTGAAGCTGAGGGCTTCAAGATTCGCGGCATGAAAATGATCGCGATGACCGATGACGTGCTCAAAGAACATTACGCCCACATCGCGGATCTTCCCTTCTTCCCTGATGTCGTGGATTTTATGAAGGCCTCCCCGGTTATTGCCGTCGCGCTGAGCGGAGAAAACATTATTGAACGTGTCCGCGATCTGCTCGGACCCACCGATTCTACCCAGGCCGATCCCGGCACCATCCGCGGGGACTTTGGGGTCGATAAGATGAAGAACATCGCGCACGCCTCCGATTCTCCGGAGAACGCCGCCGCGGAAGTGAAGCGATTCTTCGACGCCGATGAAATTTTCGATTACTGAACCGGGGTGCGTCGCCCGGCTCAGGAAATCACTTCATCGCCGTGTTCCTCCGCAGCGCCCTCAAGACCCGGTTCCACCCGCCCGCCCGCCTTACGGGTCCGCCAACGCGCCGCCAGAAAACTCCCGATAATGCAGTGGTAAAGCGCAGAGATCGCGCAGGGCACCGGCGCTAACGCCGCCTCCGCCGGCGTCACGAACTGCGCCTGAAACTTATCGGTCTTTGCCAGGCTGCTCCCGAGGCCGGAGTTCTGCATTCCCACCTCGATGCTCAGCGTCCGCCGGTCGATCACGGGGAAGCGCAGCAGCTTCGCCAGTCCGTACCCCAAAACAAACGCCAGCCCGTGCAACAGGAACACCGCCACCATGAGCACACCGAAATGCTCACGAATCAAATCCTTCGATGCCCCGACAATACCCCCCACGATCAACACGATGATGGCCACGGAAAGAACCGGAGACCAGGGGGCCAGCCGTTTCACCAATCCGGGGAAAAGCCGGTGCAGGAACACTCCCGCCAAAACCGGCACCAGGACCACGGCCAGCATATTCAGGAAAAGATTCCATCGGTCGACCTCCACGTACTTTCCCGCCAGCCAGCCGGTCAGGAGCGGCGTCAACACGATCGCCAGGAGGGTGGAACACATCGTCAGCAGCACCGAGAAAGCAAGGTTACCACGCGCCAGGTAAGTCACCACGTTGGAAGCGGTCCCGCCCGGACAACAACTCACCAGGATCAAACCCACCGCCAACCCGGTCTCGAGTTCGAACAGACGCGCCAGCGAATACCCCAGTAAGGGCATCACCAGGAACTGGCACCCCACGCCCACGCCCACCGCCAAGGGCACCTTGAGGACCCGCCGGAAGTCGTCGAAGGACAACGTGATCCCCATCCCGAACATAATCAGTCCCAGACCAATGCTGATCAACTTGGCCCCGAAAACCCGGTTGTCACCGTCGACGAACCACGTGAAATGCCCCGGCACAAACCACGCCCACAAGGTCCCCAGCACCGTCCAGAGGGCGAATAAATTGGTGATCCAACGCGAAACCGCCACCCACGAACTGTGAACTGCAAGCCGGCCAATGCGCGAGCGATTTTTCGACGGGTGCAGCCTCCGCCGTTACATTTCCAATTTCGCGCCGGCGCCCGGCCCGCGCTTTTCAATCGCAATCAGGAACGGAGTTTCGCCGGCGGAATCTCCCTCGCCAATGATGCGGACTCTCGCCGCCGATTCATTCAGTGAAGCACAAAATCGTTTCACTGCCTCTGCCTCCTCCTTCCCGCCGGCGTGCCCCCGGTAAACGACAACGGTGATGAGTCCCCCCTCTGCGAGCAATCCAAACGCTTGGGTCAACGCTTTCACTGTGGTCCCAGCTTCCGTTATCACCGTCTTGTCGCCCCCCGGCAGATAACCCAGATTGAACATCGCCACCGTGACCGAATCCCGGATCACTTGCCCCATCCGTTCATGCCCCAGGCAATGCAGTTCCACTCGACCCCCGAATCTCGTCTCCTCCAAACGCGCTCTCGCTTTGGCTAACGCCTCTTCCTGCACGTCGAAACCGATTACGGTCCCGGAAGCACCCGCGCGTTCCGCCAGAAACACGGTGTCATGACCGTTCCCCACCGTGGCGTCCAACGCGATAACACCTTCACACCCACGCATCCGCGCGCGCACCAAGGCGTGCGCGCGCGCAGTGACGCGGCCGCCGCGCACACTCCCCGACGCCGCTCCCTCCTCCACCATCATTTATCTCTCCTCCCCCGCCGCGGCCTCAGGCGCTGCGCCTCCCGGCCGCGTAATAAAAGGCGCCCGCAGGTAAATCGGTTCCAGGGGGCACGCCCGTCCCGCGGCGCGCTCCTTCTCCCCCATCGCTTGCGCCAGCGACGCCAGATTCCTCGCGCCGGGGACGTCCCTCCGGATCTCTGCAGCCATTTCCGCGAGCGGCGCGGGTATCACCTCATCAAACGTAATCACGGTTTCCCCCCTGCGCAGAAGTTCGGAAACACTCGCTGTAAATCTTTCTGCTTCCATCAGCTCCGCTTCCCGCGAAACACGGTTCCCCCGCACCTCGATGCGAAAAAAGGAATGCCGCCGCGCGTCTCCCACCACCGTGTAATCTGCCGCATCGTCCGCAGCTGAAGGCGCAAGCAGGGAGGGGATGCCCAGGACCGGCGCGTCCAATGCCAAGCCAAGCGCATTGGCGACCGCAATCCCCACGCGGACCCCGCTGTAAGATCCCGGGCCGGTGCCGACGACTATGATTTCCGGATCGCGCGCGCCGGGCAACTCGAGGACACGCTCCAGGGGCTCGAACAGCATCGCGTTGTGCGCCCGATGGGATCGAAACTCCTCGGAAGCCAGAACGGTGTCTCCCTCGACCAGGGCCAGACTTCCCCGCGCCGTAGAAGTCTCGATTGCAAGCACCCTCACGATGATACTCCCTCCCGGACTCGGCGACCTCCGCCGTCGATTATTTCAAACTGTCTCCACCGGGTGTGCTCCGGGAAGAGTTGCGGATACTTGTCCGCCCACTCCGCGACCACCACTCCTTCCTGCCCGTCGAAATACTCATCCCATCCAATCGCGAGCACTTCTTCCGCACTTTCCATCCGGTAAAAGTCGAAGTGAAAGACCGGCAACCTGCCGCCCCGGTATTCATGGACAATGGTAAATGTCGGGCTCGTCACCGAATCCGCCGAGTCCAAGCCCAGCACCAGCCCTTTCACAAAATGTGTCTTCCCGGCTCCCAGAGGCCCGGCCAACGCCAGCACATCTCCCGCTGCAAGCCCCTCCCCGGCACGGCGCCCCAGCTCGATCATCTCCCCTTCCGTCCGCACCACCTCGTCATCCTCCATTTCCGTCTGCAACTCACTGCGCCCGGCGCGCTTCTCCCTTCTCCCTTTTCACTTCTCCTTTTGAAAAGTGTTCCCAACCGCCCTGCAACCCCCGGCCCGCCGCTTTCGATCGCACCAGGCGCCCGATGCGGGTCAACCGCAACTCAGGAAAAGCCTTCCCCCATTCGTTCTCCAGCTTTGCCCCCGAGCGCGGCGATAACGCGAAGAGGAGTTCGTAATCTTCGCCCTCACCCAGCGCCTGGCGCTCGCTACAACCGCGATTGCGCGGCAGTCGATCGAGCTCGAGTTCAAAACCCGTCCCACTCGCGGCAGCCAGCCGCGGAAGATCTTTCGCCAGGCCGTCGCTCAGGTCCATCATCGCGTGCAGCGGAAACCCGGCAGCCAACCAGGCGCCTTCTGCGATGCGCGGAGCGAATCTTAGATGCCTCCCGCTCTTGACCGCGCCCCCAAGGCGGCCGGTCACGTAAAGCGCGTCCCCGGCGCGCCCCCCGGAACGCAATACGCAACGTGCGCGCGCAACCTCGCCCGTTAAAGCCACTGAAATCATGGCCTCGCCTTTCCGGGATGATCGCGACGTTTCTCCTCCGACAATGGAGACTGAATACTCTCGAGCCGCTTTTTCCAGGCCACCATAGAGAGCGCGTGCGTATGCCACGCTTCGGCGCGCGGGGAGCACAAGCGTGATTACCGCGTAACACGGCGCGCCCCCCATGGCCGCAAAATCACTGAGACTGCGCGCCATGGCTTTCCAACCCACACGGACCGGCGGAGTCGAAGGCTTGTAATGCACTCCCTCCACCACACAATCGGCCTTAAACAACTGATACCAACCCTTGCGTCTTCCGCGCAATACCGCGCAGTCGTCGCCTGCCCCCACAATGACGCCGCGCTCTAACGGCAATCGCGAAGTCAGCGTCCGCACCAGGGCGTCTTCACCCACGTCCTCGAGTCGCTGCCCGGCCGATTTCATGATTGGCTTTCCATTCTCAGTCCGCCAGATGCGGTGCGCTCAGGATCAGCGAGACATTAATCGCATTGAAAATCGCGTGCATCCCGATGGGAACCCACAGGCATCCCGTAAGTTCGTAAGCCAGCGTAAAGCACATTGCCAAGGCCCACAAGGGCGCCAGCGTGGGCACATTCATATGCACCACCGCAAAAATCAGGGACGTAAATACCGCGGCAAAAAAGTGATCACTGAATCGCTTGATGACCGGGTATATGTATCCTCGAAATAGAAATTCCTCCACCACCGGCGCGACCACGCATGTCGAAATCACCAGCAGCAACCGGATGCCGGTGTCGGTGTTCTCGGCAAAAAACTTCACCAACTCCTGCGGTTCCAATTCCCCAAGCGCGTCCTTGAGAAAGTAATTCTGGTAAACATACATTACCAGGGCCACGAGCAAATACACCGGGATCATACCCACCACCGAGTAAACGATGACCCGAGAAACGCGCAATCGCGTCAGGCCAAACAGTTCGCTGAGATCGTTGAGACGCAAGAATCCAAGAAAGAAAAATAATGCTCCCAACAGAAAAACGTAAAGCACCACGCTGAACAACGCGTCCAGGGTGCTAAACTCCATGGCTTCTTCCGCGCCACCTTGCTCACCTCCGGCCGCCGCGTGACTCCATCGAATCATGAAATAAAAGAAAATCAGGAGGATTGATACCACCGGAAGATCGACTAATCCAAAAGGCTGCGTCCAGACGTTGCCGTGCATTCCGTAAACGCGGTGCGGATTGCGCCTGCGCAGCACGATGTGCACCGCGATGCTTAATACCAGCGCGATCAGCGCTATCGAGACCACATCCAGCAGGATGCCGCTCTCTAAATCCGCGAGCAAGGGAATCGGCGGTTGCATTTCGATGTCCTCACTCCCCGATTCCACGCCGCTCACCCATGCCCTGAGTCAATCGCGGCCGCTTCACGGCACGTAATAACTTGGCAGCAGATAGACCATGCCCGGCTCAAGCCGCGGCAACAGTCGATCCGACAGGTCGATCTCAAGCCTTCCTCTTCCCCCGGCGGATTGCGCGCCCGACACCAGCGCCCGGAGCGAGGCCGTCAGCAACCCGATGAATCCGGTTTCGCGCCGGTAACGCTTCACTTCCGCGTCGGAAGATCCACCCAGCTCGCGCGCGCGCTCGTAGGCATCCTCGACATACCCGTTGGCATCCACCAGCTTCTTCTCGAGTGCCTCTTTGCCCGTGAAAACGCGCCCGTCCGCAATTCCGTCGCGTAATTGACCCACGGGAATCCCCCGCCCGCTCGACACAATCTCAAGAAATCGATCGTACATCTGCTGCACCAGATCCTGGACATAGGCTTCCTCTTCCGGGGACATATCCCGGGCGCCGCTCAGGGAATCTTTGAACTTGCCGCTCTTGAACACCAATGCCTCAAGCCCGACTTTTCCCAACAAATCATAATAGTTCAAGGTCTGGATGATCACGCCGATGCTTCCCGTAATCGTGGTCTCATTGGCTATGATTTCCTCCGCCCCGCAGGCGACATAATACCCGCCGGACGCGGCCAGCGAATCCATGAATACCACCACCGGCTTGACCTCCGCGGTTTGTTTTACTGCGTGATAGATCGTATCAGAAGCAGTCACCTCCCCCCCGGGCGTGTTCACTCTTAACACGATCGCTTTAACGCTCTCGTCTTTTCGCGCGCGCTCGAGATCGTCTCTAATCCGGTCGACCATCGATTCTCCCGACCCGAAGATACCTTGGCCCACCGCTCCCGTAATGATTCCCTCCACATCGATGTGCGCAATTTTATCTCCCGGCGTCCACCCGGAGGCAATGCTCCCCATTACCAGAAAGCCCAGAAACATGACCAACACCACGAGTGCGGCGAATGCAATAAGGCAGCCTATCAGTCTCTTGCGCATGGAAAATCTTCCTTACCGTAAAGAGAAACTACCCGGGAACAAGTCCGAACTCCCCGCATCCTCCCCCCGCGTCAGCGCGGCGCCAGGCCGCTCAATAACAACCCCGCCGCAGCTCCTGAAATGCCGATCCAAGAGACAGCAAAACATCGACCGCGCTCACTGATTCCACGGAGCCGCCCCCTTCGCAAATCGCCAACTCCGCCCCGCGGCCCGAAAGCCAGGCCCCGAGACAAGCCGCGTCATACCCGCTAATTCCCTGCCCCATCAGTCCCGCGCAAACTCCCGTGAGCACATCCCCCATCCCACCCGAGGCCATCCCCGGATGTCCCGTGGTGTTGAACGCCGTCGGCCTGTCCGCCGCCGCAATCACCGTCCGCGCGCCTTTAAGCAATAGTGTCACCCCGGGAACACGACTCGTGGTTTCTTCCGCCGTCCGCCGGCGGTCGCCCCTGATCTTCGGCCAGAGCCGGGCCATCTCCCCCGGATGCGGCGTTAATAAGCGCGGTCCTGCGCTGTCCTTGAGAACGTCCTCGACACCGGCCGCCGCAAGGGAGTTGAGCGCATCCGCGTCGACCACCATCGGCCTGCTGTCCTCACGCACCAGATCGACCACTTCCGCGCTCCTCGCCTGACCCAGACCCGGACCGATGGCGATCACATCGAGATTCTCCCCGGCGACCGCCCGGTAATCGGCCACCGGCTTGACCATGACTTCAGGAATCGCCGCCGACGCCAGCACCGCATAAATCGATTCCTCCGCGAACAAGGTCACCAGTCCGGCGCCCGCCCGCAGCGCACCCTCGGCGCACAACTGTGCCGCACCGGTAAATCCGCGCGAACCCGCAATCACGCCAACCCTTCCTACCATCGTCTTGTGGCTATCGTATTTTCGCTGCGCCAGTTTTTCCCCGAGAAATCGCGGCACGAGAACTTCCGCCAGGGAATCGCCGTCGATGGGACTGATCTCATCCAGGGGCACCACCGCAAGTCGCCCGACGTGATTGATGGCGCTGTCGGCAATCAGCCCGGTCTTGACCTGCGCCATCGTCACCGTGACATCCGCGACCACCGCATTTTCCACCG
Organism: Verrucomicrobiales bacterium; assembly: GCA_024638765.1. Taxonomy (GTDB): domain Bacteria; phylum Verrucomicrobiota; class Verrucomicrobiia; order Verrucomicrobiales; family DEV007; genus JAHEJT01. The sequence continues at coordinate 6,730 of JAHEJT010000077.1, read as the reverse complement.
GCACTCCGCTATCCCCATCGAGCCCCGTGGGAATATCGATGGCAAACGTGAGAGCATGCATTTCACTCCGTATCCGGTTTATTTCGCACGCCTGCGCTGTGTAAACACCCCGGAGCGGTCCCACTGCGCCAATCCCCAGCAAACCATCGATCACGATCTGCCCCTCGAACCCGTGACTCAGCGGTGGAGAAATCTCTTGCTCTCGCTCACGAAACTGCGCCAGCTTCTTCGCGGTGAGCGCACTGAGCTGCCCCGGGTCCTCCTCCACCAGGTGTAGTCCCACCATCCAACCGCGTTCCCGGAGATGCCCGGCCGCCACCAGGGCATCGCCTCCGTTGTGCCCCTTCCCCACAAATACATGGGCATGGCCCGGTAGCGGGCAGAACTGGCTCACCACATCCGCGACGCCCTTGCCCGCCCGGTCCATCAAGGGCTCGACTTCCACGCCACTCGCAAAGAGCCGCTCCTCGGAAAGACGCATCTGTTCGCACGTCAGGATCATGGCGCCTCATTAAGGGACACACCCGTGCGCGAGAACAAGGAATATCATCCCTGCGTCAGCGCATGCAGTCGTCGCGGTATTTGAGAATGCCCTCCCCGATACTCTGCGCCAGCATCTGACGATACCAGGGCTGCAGACAGCGAATCTTCTCCGAACCGTTGCTAAGGAATCCGCACTCCACCAGCACCGCCGGTGACTTGGTATTGCGTAACACGTAATAGTTCTTCCACTTGAGCCCGCGGTCGTAACTATTCAAGTCCTGAATCAATTCACCGTGCACTCGTTGCCCCAACTCGTAACCCTTGGATCCGGAATAAAACGTCTCTATCCCTTTTACATTGCTCCGGCTCGTCGAGTTGAAATGGATACTGACAAATACCGATCCCTTCTGGCGATTGGCGATGTAACACCGTGAAGGCAACGAAATGTAGTCGTCACGGCTCCGGGTCATCACCGTGCGCATGCCTTTCTTCTGAAGGTAAATCTCCAGGCGGCGGGCGACGTCGAGACAAAGATGTTTCTCGTAAATCAGACCTTCCGAACCCCCTTTGTCGTGACCGCCATGACCCACGTCGATCACCACCGTCCGGAAATTCGTCAGCGCTCTTGCTTCCGGGAAAAACCCCAGCAGCAAAACCACGAGGATGACGTATCGAATGCTTCGCACGAAGTTCTGGATCATGAGTGCCTGGGTCCCCTTTGCCCGATCCTCTCTCTGGCCGCAGACCGCGCACCAGTGACGAGTGCCCGGTTTCACAGGAAGCCCACCGCTGCACCTTCTCGAGCGAAGAAGGCCGGCAGAAAAAAAAGACCTTGGAAAGTGCCGGAAACGTGGAGCCACGAGGTGTCGTGTGTTGATTATGAATACCCTAGCCTTGAGAATAATTAAAGACCTAATACTCGAGTCACCCAAAAAATTCGCCTCGGAGATCCCCGTAAATCACTCATCTGCCCACGGTTACCACGCCTGCGGCCCGCCCGCCGAGAATCCAAAATTTCCCTCAAGAGGACAATCCCGGGATCGTCGGCCGGTCCGAGAGTCGAGGAAAACTCCGCCGCCTTTCCTCCACCTTTTTCTCGTCGTGCTTGCGTCCACCACGCACCTGCACGATCCCCCCCTGCGCCATGGTCAGCGAGGGACGCGAGTAACCGGCAGCTTTGTAAATATCGCGCCGCAGAAAGTTTCCCTCAAAGGTCACCACGCTGTGCGCATAGGTTTGCGGTGCCCCCAGGTATAACACGTTCAGGCGTCCCTGCTCATCAATCGCCGCCTGCGGCTCATGAAACAAGATCACCGGCCCCAGCGAATATGTCGCGTAAACCGCGCCCGTCCGTTCATCGCTCACCCGCACGTAGAGCTCGGTGTTGTCCCGGCCACGATAGCTCAAGAGCGCAAAGCGCCGATATCCCTGCGGCCCCTGGAATCCTGGCGGCGGACCCGCCACCTCTTGCCAGATCTTCTTTCCGTCCGCGACACTGACGGAAACTTTCCGCGAATCGAAAAATTTGTCCATCGGCGGGAAGAACACACTGGCCCGCACCCGGTAGATGCCATAGCCGTATATCGGATAGAATCCGGCGAGATCAATGCTCCGCAGAATCTTTCCACCCGAGGGCAAGATCACCGGTTCCTCATGCACTCGCCGGCTCCCGGGACTGATCAAATTCCCGTCGTAATCAAGCACCTGGAACTGCAGCCAACTCGATCCGCCAGGGCCCCCCAGCACAAGGTCCCTTCCCGATCGATTGTAGACGTGCACCTCCGCATTCATCGCCTCGTGAGAGACGTAGGTCTTCTTTTTCAACTTCAAATCCACCACCAACTGACCGTGACTCACCCCGGGAACCGCGAAGCATGAGATCAGGACTGCAGCCACCATGCATCCCGCACATCGCGCAAATCGCAAGCCAGCCAGCGTAGAACGGAAGGAGATCATCCGCTCACTCTGCACGAGTCACCCCCAAAGAGCAAGTGGACTGCACGGAGAATCTGCGGGTAAAACCGCGCCCTGGAGATGCCCCCTCTCCCCGCCTACTCCAGTTCCGCCGCCTCTGCCGGCCGCTGACTGCTCGCGGTGCGGAACCCCACTGAAATCAATCTTTCTTCCGGCGACCCCACAGGCCGGCGCAGGCTCAGTTCAAATCCTTCCTCAGTCCGGAATGACCCCCCCCGCACCACCGGAACCAGCCGGTCAGGAAATTCCCGATGCGCCTCCCAGGAAGACGTCCACTCGCTGACATTCCCCCCCGTGCCCTTCACATCATAAGCGCTGCTGTCACCCTGAAACGCATCCACCGGGGCCCAGTAACAAAACCCGTCTATGGACCCCGCTTTGACATCGAAAGCTTCTTCAGTGAAATCCATTCCGGAATTCAAAAGCACCGCAGAAAATTCTTCTCCCCAGGGATAAGGATTGCCAACACGGCCACGCGCGGCTTTCTCCCATTCCTCCTCTGTCGGCAACCGGCGCCCTTTCCATTGCGCATACGCGTATGCATCCCACCAATCCACCAGCATCACCGGACAGTTCAAATCGATCGGTTGGCCGTCCAACTCCTCCCCTCTCCGGGCGATCCGGTATATCTTGCTCCATTGCGAAGGCTCGTGACCGACCTTGGACCCCGGCTGATCAGGATGGTCAAATTCTCCCGGAGGACTCTTCTTCAGGGCTTCGAGAAACTCCCCATACTGACCAATGGTGACTTCGTACTCGTCAATCCAAAACGCTTCCAACTCCGGATCTTCACTCCCATCCTGGTAATGAAATTTCCCGGCCGGAATGCGAATCATGTTGCTGAAGTCCTTCGCCTTCGGCCGCCCCAGATATCCAACCATGGATCCCACCCCTCGCGCCAGGAATCCCAGAATAATGACCAATCCCGTGATGATGGCCACTTTCATGATTGCCTTGCGCCGACTCGCCGCGCGCGCCTTCCGTTCCATGTCCGGAAGTTCATAACTACTCCCTTTTTCCAGCTCCCGCGAAAAAGCCTGCGCTGACTGACGCAACGTCGCCCACCTTCCGTTTACTTCGCGATCCCTTTCGTGGGCCATCATATAGAGTAGCTTGGCCACGATCTCCTCACCCCCGTCTCCGCCTTCCAAGGGCGCCAATGGTGCCAGAATTTGCGCAAAATGCCGGATCTGTTCCGGCTCCGAGCGTGTTTCAATGCCCTCGGACCCCGGCGCGGACGCCAGGTTCACCAGCCGCGCCTGATCGTCCTTCATCAGGTAAATATCTTTGGATCGCAACACGCAAAAAGGAATGCCCCGTTGGCACATGTATTCGAAAGATTCCGCAACTACTCGGATCAGGCTGATTATGGAACCCACCTCCAGGCGCTCACCTTTCTCCTCTAACTCTCCCAAGTGCTCACCCTCGATCAACTCGCGCGTGTAGAACAAGATATCCCCTTCCTGATGCGACTCATACACCGGTGCAATGTGCTGGTGCAGCACCGCGGCTTTGGCTCGAACCTCTTGCACAAACTCTTCGACCGCAGCTGGATCTCCGGAGCGAAAGGTGTCACGCAACAAGGTGAAAGCGACTTTTCGCTGCACCGAACTCTGCAACGCTTCGTAAGTCTCCGTCCGATCCGTGATCTGCAATAACCGCCCCAGCTGGTAATCGCCGATCTGCGCTCCCTCGCGCGACCCAAACTCTCCTTCCTCCATCGGGGGCGCCGCACTGGGGACAGGCAATTCCTCAACAGCTACCGATGCGGACATTTCCGCGGGAACCGGGATCTCTTCCGGCTCCACCAGCACGCCAACCTCTTGCCGGTTCAACCAGTCGAGCAGCGCCTGGACGTTGATGGGCTTATAAAAGACGATGTCATCCCCAATCTTATCGAAGTGCCGGCTCAAATCGGTCTTGCTGATAAATGCCACGCGAATATCGGGGAACCGCGCGCGCAGCGCGGAACGCAGATGAAACCCGTCCTGCGGGGCCATCAATGCCGCCGTAATCAACACGTCCACCTCATCCCAAGATTCGACCGCGGCAAACCCTTCCGCCGCCGAATCCGCGGTAAGAACCTGCGTCCCCTCCCTCCGTTCCAACGTCGACCGCAGTTCGTCCAGGGAGGCACTGTCCTCGTCCACCAGCAGAATATTCACAGCCGCTATTTCAGTTGTTCGGAAAAAGTCGGTTCTGCAACAAAGGATTCGACATCTCTGTCGCCAGACTCCTCAAGGTTCTCGGCTGGGCCAAGACGTCCTGGAGCGCGTTGCTATAGTAAACCTCCACAATGTATCCGTAATACTGCCGCCGGCCCAACTCCAGTTCCTGTTCGGGAGTCAAGGTGGGATGAAAGTATTCCACTGCAAGTATTTCCTCCGGCTGGGTCACCCAATCAATCGGGACGGTCTCCCATTCGTAATGCGGAGGATCGGCCGTGGTGCGCGCCACATCCTTCCCATTCACCAAGTCATAAAAGAAGACGTTGACCACGACTTCGCCCGGAACTATTTCTTCCCCGGGCCGCGCCTTGAGTGCAATTCGCAAGGTCACCTCTTCTCCATCCAAAATCTCCGGATGCCGCTCCACCAGCACGTTGGATACCGTCAGCTCCGCCTCCGGGCTCGGCGCTTCATGCGTCGCCTCCCCTCGCAGTTTCAAATCTGCAATCGCCCAGTATCCTCCCGCCTTCTCCTGGCCCATGGCGACAATCCGGCTCCATTCCTCCAAGGCTCTCTCCCGCATGCCCATCGCCGCAAAACAATCCGCTACCCGGTAAACGATCCGCGGATGTCCCGGCAACAACGCATCCGCTTCATGCAATCGCGCCAGGGCACCCTGCAAATCACCTCGTCCGCGCAAATTCGTCGCCGCCTCCATCAACTCGAGAACCTCCGGCTCCTCAATCTCGAAACTCGGCGCGCTCTCCGGCCACTTGGCCGATTCAATCCCCGTCTCCAACGGTATCGCCGCCGCGGACAACGCGTCCATTTCGCTCGGCTCCGAAACGCCCCCCACCGCCGCTCTCGTGGAAGACTCGCTTGAACCGGCTTCCATCAAGTCCTGCCTTCCCGCGCCGCTCTCCAAATCCACCGGTGAATACGCCGGCGACTGGAATTCGATCCGCTCGACCATAGCCCAACCCACCGCGATAACCTGGGCCGCTGCCACCAGGCCGAGCACCCATATCGCCGCGCTGAGCGTTCCGCCCACGCTCTCTTTTGGAATGACCGGCCGTTCAACCACGATATCGACAACGAATAAAATTTCTCAAAAAGCAGTCAAAATGTAGAATTCAGCGCAACGAGTGTCAACCGAGGCCTCCGGCTCCCCCTCCCCAAGCAGCGATTCGACAAAACTTCACCCCCCCTCCCCCCCCACCACCTCAGTTCATGATCCCGTCCCCTCAACAAGAGACGCCTGCCCCCATCGATCTGGACGACGCCCTCCCGGAGGAAGTCGCCTCCCGGCTCTCTCACCTTGAAGACTTCGTCTTCCTCGATACCGCCACCGCGGTTCCCACCCCAGCCACGGGCCGGGAGGATGCCCCCCGGGGAGAACTCTCCATCCTCGGAGCCAAGCCCCGGCACGTCATCGAAGGCCACCTCTCCGACCCCTCCGATCTCCGGGCCTGCCTCGGAGACCACCGCACCGGCGCGCACCCCGACCTCGGCCTCCCACTGGGCGGCGCCATCGGAACCATCGACTTCGACGGCTCTTTCCGTTTCGGAATTTACCCGGACCTGCTCGTTTATCATCACCCCTCCCGGCGCTGGTTCCAGACCGGTGACGGAAATCTGGACGAGGAACTGCGCGGCTCACACCGGCCGCCGCAATCCCGTGTGTCGAATGCAACCAACCTGCAATTTCTTTTTCAGCTCGATCGTGCCGATTATTGCGATGCCGTCAGCCGCGCCCGCGATTACATTGCCGCGGGCGATATCTATCAGGTCAATCTCAGCCACCGCGCCGAGGCCGCCTGGCATCCAGACCGGGACGATCCGTTCCTCTTTTACCGCATGCTCCGCGAGCAATCGCCCGCCCCTTACGCCGCCTTCCTCCGTCAACAGGATCGCACCATCCTCTCCTCCTCGCCGGAACTCTTCCTTAAATTAAGCGGAGACCTCGCGCGCACCAGACCCATCAAAGGGACTCGTCCGCGATTTTCCGATCCTGCCTGCGATGAAAAATCCGCTTACGATCTTCTCACCTCCCAGAAAGAACTCGCCGAACTCATCATGATCACCGATCTGGAAAGAAACGACCT
>JAHEJT010000251.1:5427-5980 GCA_024638765.1 Verrucomicrobiales bacterium | reverse complement strand
CTTCGCTTTCTCGTGTTCCGGGACGGACCGGTGGGAAAAGGCCCTCGCGAAGATCCCGTTTTTCGCGCACATCACCACCAACGCCTCGGAGACGACCTACTTCGCGGACGTGGTGCTCCCGGCCGCACACCACATGGCGGAGAAGTGGAGCTTCCTGAAGAGCAAGCAGAACCTCCACGGCTACTCCTCGCTTACCGAGCGGATGGTCGAGCCCGTGTGGGACGTCCGCCAGGACGAGACCGAGATTCCCTGGATGCTGGCGGAGAAGCTTGCGCAAAAGGGCTTCGACAACCTCCATCGCTACTTTTCGGAGCAGTTTACCGATCCGGAAAGCGGGAAAGCGCCGGAGAACGGCGAGGAATTCGCGCTCAGCTCGGTCAAGCTGCTGACCCGTCCTTGCTGGGATTCCTCCCATCCCGACCACGGCAAATACGGGGATGCGCTGGAGGGCTGGAAGGACTACGCGGCGAAAGGGGTGTGGAACAGCAAGCGCTTCGAGTACAAGTCAAAGTGGGGCAAGTTTAAAACCGAGACCGGGAAGTTCGAGTTCTAC
>JAHEJT010000251.1:0-5417 GCA_024638765.1 Verrucomicrobiales bacterium | reverse complement strand
ACAGTGAGACGCTGAAGAAAGCGCTGCAGGCGCACGCGGAGAAGAACGAACGCAGCGTGGATGATGTCCTGGAGGCCACCAACTACGCCGCCCGCGGCGAACTCGCCTTCGTTCCCCACTTCGAGGCGGCCCTGCGCCGGGGCGATGAGAAAGAGTTCCCGTTTATCTTCTTCGAGCACCGGAGCCGGCTCAATCGGGAGGGCCGTTCGGCCAATTGCACCTGGTACCAGGAGCACAAGAACGCCGATCCGGGCGACGAAAACTGGGAGGACGTGCTCAAGATGAATCCCGCGGACGCGGGCAAGCTGGGGCTCGAGAACAAGGATCGCGTGAAGGTCACCTCGCCTTCCGGATCGATTGCGGTGACCCTGAAACTATGGGAAGGGGTTCGGCCCGGCACGGTCACGAAGTGCTTCGGACAGGGACACTGGGCCTATGGCCGGGTGGCGGCCGCGGATTTCCACAAGCGCCTCCCCCGCGGCGGCAACAACAACGAGATCCTGCCCGCCGAATACGAACGACTGAGCGGCTCCACCGCCCGACACGGCGGAGCGATGCGGGTGAAAATCGAAAAAGTCTAACCAGGAGAAAGCAGTCCGATGCCGAAGAAACAATACGCGATGGTCATCGACCTTCACAAGTGCGTGGGGTGCGCCGCATGCGACATCTCGTGCAAGGCGGAAAACAATGTGCCGGAAAGCTTCGCGTGGTCCAACCACATGCTGGAGACCAGGGGGACCTTTCCCGATACGCGGTTTCGTTACATCCCCACCTTGTGCAACCATTGCACGAATGCTCCCTGTGTGGCGAACTGCCCCACCACTGCGATGCACAAGACCGAGGACGGCCTCACCATGCACGATGCCGACAAGTGCATCGGATGCCGCGCCTGCCAGTTGGCCTGCCCCTACAATGTGATTTACTTCAACGAGGACCTGCCCCATCGGCGGATGCGCGAGGACGAGGAGGCGGCGATTCCCGGATGCACCTCCACCGGACCGGAGGTCGCAGAGAAGGGAGAAACGCCGATTCCCGTTTACAACCCGGGACGCGAGGAGACCCATCCCGGCCTTCGGCCGAAGGGAATCGTGGAGAAGTGCACCTTCTGCGATCACCGGCTGGCAAGGGGGGAACTCCCGGCCTGTGTCGAGGCGTGTCCGGCCGATGCCCGGATCTTCGGGGACCGGAACGATCCGGACAGCCCGGCCGCGAAGGCGCTCAAGAAGCACGCCTCCCGCGTATTGCGTCCGGAGAAGGGAACGCGCCCGAACGTCGAGTACATCCGTGACTACTGAGCTGATTGCCCGCCCGGATATCGCAAACTTGTGCTTGCTGCTCGGGAGAGCCTTTTCGTCGCCGCAGTCCTTTGAACCCGGTGACCCGCAGTTGTTGCGGGAGATGGCGTCTGCCGGGCTGCCTCCCGCGGCTGTGGCGAGCGGTCTTGCCTTGGCGGAGGAGTGGGAGCACGCCGTCGGTGATGTCGAGGCCGTTCTGCTCGCCTACTCGAGGTTGTTTATCGGCCCCTTCGAGATCCAGGCGTCGCCTTACGCCTCGCATTATCTGGATCCAAACCAACGGCTCATGGGCGAGGTCAGCGTGTGGGTAGCTGAGACTTACGCCGACTCCGACCTCGGCCCCGCCAAGGGCCCGCATGAGGCTCCCGATCACATCGCGCTGGAGTGGGAGTTCTTGTATTACCTGGGTTACCAGGCGATCTCGCTTGAGAACCCTGATTGGTCCGTCCGGGCGCAGCGCTTTGTCGACGAGCACATGAGCAAGTGGGTGCCACCGCTGGCGGAGGCGATCCTGGGCGCCGAAACACACTCCTTTTATCACGCATTGGCCCGTTTCACGTTGGACTTCATGCAGGTCGTCGGATCCGTGCGCTCCTGATTCTCACTGCCCGGTAGCGAGCTCGTCACTTTTTGCCGCCTCCGCTCTCCGGAACCCTCAGTCCACTCCAGATTTCGCGGCGGTCTCTTTCGCCCATTATTGCTAGGAATTCGCTTTCTCAGGCCGGGTTTCCTGGAGGTTCAGGAGCCGAAGAACTCGTCCAGTGGGCCTGGGTCTTCGTCGAGGACGAGGATGGTTTCGTCACAACGAAATGGACGACGGTCGATGCCGTCTAGTGCGTCTTGTGTTGGTTCAGGTGTCCCCAATGAAACCTCCGCAGCATTTGGCGTCAATTCTCGGGAGGCCTTTCGATCCCCTCCCGAGCTACGATGGGGTTATCCTACTTCGCCGCGGGCCAGCCCAATCGGCCGGGATCCTTCACTGTGATGCTCCACAGCTTGTGCCCCGCGGTGACGAAGAGGGTGCGCAAATCGTCTCCGCCAAAGGTGCAATTGGTGATCATGTCGGCCGGGACCGGGATGGTCTCGAGCAACTTGCCCTCGGGGGAGAAGACATAAACGCCGGCTTTGTACCTCTTGTTGGTCTCCACCGGAGGCTTGGGAAAGTTGAATCCTGCGGTGGCGAAGATGCGGCCTTTCGAGTCCATCGCCATTCCGTCCGGTCCGCGGTCGGATCCCCAGTCGAAGAGGAGCTTGCGACTCTTGGGATCAACCGTTCCGTTCGCCTTCAGATCAAAGCGCCATAGCTTGCGATTCCCTCCCAGGCCCTTCTTCGGCCCGTCGTTCACGTTGTCGGCCACGAAGAGAAACTTGTCGTCGGCCGAAACCAGGATGCCGTTCGGGCGATGCACTTCATGGGTGATGATGCGCGAGATCTTGCCGGGACCATCGATGCGGTAGACCCCCTCGATGTCGCGACCGCCGCCATCGAACTGTTCGAGGTCGCCCCGGTCCCCATAGCGCGGATCGCTAAAGTAGATGCGCCCCTTCGAATCGAGCGCCAGGTCGTTCGGGGAATTCAGTTTCTTTCCCGCGAAGCGATCGGCCATCACCGTGATCGTGCCGTTCAGTTCCGTCCGAGTAACGCGCCGATTGCCGCCCTCGCCCCCGCCTTCGCAAGCCAGAAGCCGCCCCTCGCGATCGAAGAGAAGGCCGTTGGCCCGGCCCGAGGGAGTCCGATACACATGCATGGCGCCCTCCGCGTCCCCGCGCATGATGCGGTTGTTGGCGATGTCCGAAAAGTAGACGTTTCCGTTTGGATGCCACGCCGGGCCTTCCGTAAAGGCGACCGAGCCTTCAAGCGTTAGTTTGGCGTCGGGGGCCTGAATCCCTTCGGCAGAAACTGCTGGGACGAGGGGCAGGGCGAAGGCGAGAAGGTAAAGGTGTAACTTCATGTTTCTCAAGCTAAGGAGGAACACTGACCGCTGCAAGATCCCGGGCGAGCTCGCATTCCAGGGCGATTCGCCCCGGAACCCGATCACTCGCCGTACTCAATCTTGCACTGGATCTTGACCGATGCGTCGAGGTTTCCGCTTATCCCTCGTCCGTGGTGCGTCGCAGCCGCTCGCTTAGAAGGCGAGAGATGTTGTAGAACACTTTTGCGGCGATCCAGGGATGCCGGCGCTGAATTCGCTCGAGGGTTTGTTCGCCGATGCGAATGACCTCGAGCGATTCCACGGCGCGGACGGTGGCGCTGCGTGGGTCCTTGGTCACGAGGGCCATTTCGCCAAAGACGCTGCCACGGGCCAGTTCCTCCAGCTCCTGTTCTGCATGGCCTCCCTCCGTGCGTTTGATCACCCTGGCGCGTCCGTTGAGGACGAAGAAGAGGTCGGTGCCCTCATCGCCTTCCACGACCACGTCTTCACCAGCCGCGAAGTTCTCGACGCGACCGGAAAGGACGATCCTCTTGATATTGGAGAGCTTGAGTCCCTGGAAAAGCTTGCTGCCCTGCAGTGCCTTTTCGTCGATCTTGAGGCGCAGGAAATCCCACGCGGTGATGAGCGGCGAAACGAGGAAGATCGCCGGCGTCAAAAAGAGATCGCAGATGAGGGCGGCACTCAGACTGAGGGCGGCGAGAATTCCGAACTGAAAGATCGATCCGAAATCGGAAATCACGAGCACGAGGAATCCGAGAACGAGAGCAGCTGATGATGCCAGAACGGGTCGAAATTCTTTCGCCACGCTCTGGCGAATCGCGGTCTCCTCGGAGCCACCGCTCCGCAGTTCCTTTTGATAGCGGACCATGAAGTGAATGCTGTCATCGACCGCGATCCCAAAGGCGATCATGGCCACTGAAAACGTTCCAGGACTGAGCTCGAATCCCAGCACGCCCATCGCGGCAAAGTTCGCCAACACCGGGATGACATTCGGGATCATGGCGAGGAGCCCCGCCTTGATCGACCAGAAGAGAATCGCGATTACGACCACGACGGCTCCCAGGAGCATGAGAAGATTCAGGACAATCCCTTTCCCGATACGATCCGAGGCTTGTGCGATCAGGATCATCTCACCCGTGATCTTCACGTTCAGATGGGGCGGCAGATGTTTGTCCGCGAATTCCTCGATTTCCGGGATGAGCTTGCGGATCTCGCGAGAGCCGCTCAGCTCGGTGCGCACCAATAGACAGGTCTGTGAGAACTCGTGATCGACGAAGCGCACGAGGTCGTCCTGGTCCAGCATCAGGCCATACTGCGCAATGAGACCGGGCGTGTCTGGAAGTTCGGTGGCAGATTCACCGCTCTCGGTCATCTCTCGATGCGTCTTGCGGATGAGATTCGGGAACCCGGAGACCTTGTCCGATTTGCTCTCGACGAAATCGCTCAGCTTCGTGAGCTCACGGAAGTTGTCGGGATCTTTCAAACCGCCGGGTTCCTGCGTATCGATCACGACGTAGAAGCTCTGCGCTCCTGCGAGACGTTCTCCGATATCGTCAAAGGACTGCCGAACGGGCGCATCCTCGTGAAAGAAGCTCAGGTAATCCGTGTTGATCACAACCTGGCGCGAGGCCAGGAGGCTGAGGATCACCGCGAGGGCCGAGAGAACGAGGACCAGGCGGCGGCGTCGCGATGCGGTGTTGGCGACCCCGGAAGCCAGGGTGCGGAGCGCACTGCCCCCTCCGCCGCTCCCCTCCTTTTTCGGCGAGGTGCTCCAGGCGAGCCCTCGCGAGGCCGGAAACAATCTGAGGAGGTGGGGCACCAACAAGATCGTGATGATGAAGTTGACGGCCATCCCGAACGATGCCGCCAGCGCGAACTCGGCGAGGATCGGAAGCTCATTCACGATGATGGTTGCGAATCCAAGAACGGTGGTGAGTGAGGTGAGGAAGATCGCGAGCCCCCCCTTTTCCGCCATCGCATGAATGGCAGCTTTCTTCTCCTTGCCGCGGGCCAGCGCCAGGCCGTACTCCGAGATGAGATGGATGTCCTCGGTCGCCCCGATCACGATCAAGAGCATCGGGATAATCAGGGAGACCGGGTTCAAATCCAGTCCTGCGAATCCCATAAAGCCGAGAGTGATGACCACACTGAGCGCGCCGGTGACCGCGGGGATGACCACTGCCGCCAG
>JAHEJT010000076.1 GCA_024638765.1 Verrucomicrobiales bacterium | reverse complement strand
CCCTGCCGTTTTCCCTCTCGAATCCCGGTAATTGGCGAAACGAAAAATGGGACATATGTCCAAAATTTTGTTCTAACTTTTTGTGGTCCGCCCTGGCGCGGCAATTTGCAACCGCCGCTTTTCATTCTTTCTCCGCCGCCCGCGATCCCTCATCATCCCGCCCATGGCGCTGAACCTCATCTGGACCGGCTTCTTCCTCGTCGCTTTCGTCTTTGGAGTCATCCAGTGGGCTTTCCTGGGAAACGCCGAAGTCTTTCCCGAAATGGTCAAGGCCAGTTTCGACATGGCGAAGACCGCCTTCGAGATCGCACTCTATCTCACCGGCGGGATGTGCCTCTGGCTCGGACTCATGCGGATCGGCGAAGAAGGCGGGGTCATCAGGATTCTCTCGCGTATTGTCGGACCATTCTTCCGTCGCATTTTTCCCGACATCCCCGACGGCCATCCCGCCGGCGCCAGCATGCTGATGAATATCTCCGCCAACATGCTCGGCCTCGACAACGCCGCCACCCCCCTCGGGCTCAAAGCCATGCAGGAATTGCAGAGCCTCAACCCGGACAAGGAAACGGCTTCCAACGCGCAGATCATGTTCCTGGTCCTCAATACGTCCGGACTCACCATCATACCCATCAGCGTAATGATTTACCGTTCCGAACTGGGCGCCGCCAATCCCGCGGATATCTTTCTTCCCATTCTTCTCGCCACTTTTTTCTCCACCCTGGCGGGACTGCTTGCTGTCGCTTTCTTTCAGCGGCTCAAAATCTGGGATCCAGTGATCCTGGCGTGGATCGGCGGCCTGATCGCCGTGGTGGGAGGATTCATCGCGTTCCTGCAGCGCCTCCCGCAGGATCAGATCGCGTCACTCTCGCGCGCCTGGAGCAGTTTTTTTATCTTCGCCCTCATCACCAGTTTCATCGCACTTGCGATTTTTAGGAAAATCAATGTCTACGAATGCTTTATCGAGGGCGCCAAGGACGGTTTCAACGTGGCGATCCGCGTAATTCCATATCTGGTTGCCATTCTCGTCGCCATCGGGGTCTTTCGCGCCTCCGGCGCCATGGACCTGCTCATCGACGGAATTCGCGGTGCCGTGACCGCCCGGGGTCTTGACGCCGAATGGGTCGAGGGCATGCCGACCGCCCTCATGAAACCGCTCAGCGGCAGCGGCGCACGCGGGATGATGGTGGATGCCATGAAAACCCATGGGGCGGATTCCTTTATCGGAAGGCTGACGAGCACGCTGCAAGGGTCGACCGACACGACCTTCTATGTCCTCGCGGTCTATTTCGGCTCGGTCGGCATTCGCCGCACCCGGCACGCGGTAACCTGCGGCCTGATCGCCGACGCGGTGGGAATCATTGCCGCGATCAGTATGGCTTACCTGTTCTTCAAATAGAAAAGCCGGGGTTATTAGCTTCAGCACCAGCGCCCGGACCGGGTGGCGAGTCCCCGCCGGCATGCTCAGCCTGGGAATTTATTACCGGGGCGTGCTCAGCAAACCGGAGCTTTCCTCTTTTCCCGCCGGTTTTTCCGCCGCCACGGTGTCGCGTTCGGGGGTGCCGACGATCGCAAACTTCTCGTATGCGAACTTGGTGTGAGTGAATTCGCCAATGTATTGGAGCACGACTGTCATCGGCACATTGGCGAGTTTGAAGGTGACTTTCTTCGCCGTCAGTTCTTCCGCGGGTCCCTTGTAGAGAATATTGGGCCGAAACTCGTTGTTCGTGAGTTCGGCCGTTTTCTCCGTAATGAAGTCCAGGACGCTCTCGAGGGTGGCATCTTTAAAATCCACCGAAGGCACGATTACCTTGGCGAGATTCTGCTCAATGCGAGAGCCGCCCTTTTCATCTTGGGTCTTTAGCTTATGCGTGACTTGGGCGAGGTATCCCCGCGCCGTGGAGTGACGCGGATCCACCTGGATGACCTGACGCAGACCGCGTTCCGCCGCGACCAGGTCGCCGCGGTAATACGCGCGCAAGGCTTCTTCGTAAACCTGCTGCGTGGTCATTTTTTTCGTCTCCTGGGCAAAACTCCCTGTTGGGAAAGAGAGCAATGATAGCGCTGCGCAGAGGGCGAGTATTCCGGATATGGGGTAGGTTTTCATGGGGCTTTTTCTCCTTGGCTCAGGTTCCATTCAGCAATACGGAAACAATAGAATACGCCGAAGCGCCAAAGGATCCCGGCGCCTCGCCGAATTCAGGTGCCTTCAACCGGAGCGCGGCAATTCTGGGGGATTTGGTGGGCGCACCTGCTAAATTCAGCTTAGCCCTGTCCCGAGACCTTGTAAATCCATGTGTTACGCTTTCTGTCCGTGTTCGGTGTTCTGTGATTTTCGCCTCGGCCGCGAATCAGCCGTGAATCCGAACGAGTTTTCAGAGCCAGAGTCTTACCAGGGAATCCATGCATTGCGCCCTCGCTCCATTCTGATGGAAACTGCTTGGCGTAGAGGGGTTGACCGGGTATCAAGCATCCTCCCGGGGTGGGATCGTGCGTGCGTGTCTATCTCGCCAGCATCGCCCGCGAGCCGTTTCCGCGGAAACCCATCCCCTATTGAAGTAAGATGAAAGTTTTGCTCGTTACCACGGAATTCGAGCCCCTCACCGGCCGATCGGCGCAAGGAGTGGAAGCTGCGGAACTGTCGCGCGAGCTTCACGATTGCCCCGACACGGATACCGTCGTGGTAATGCCTCCCGTCGTGCCTCCGCCGGAGGCGCCCGCGTTCGCCCTCAAGGACACCGGGATCAAACTGCTCCTGGATTCGACATCGACCGCAACGGAACCTGGGGTCAGCGCGCGGGTACTGGAACTCCGCGACGATCATGCGCCCCAACTCTTCATTCTCGAGGCGGAGGGCCTGGAACAACTCACGAATCGCGCCACCGCTCCCGCCGAAGCGCTGCTGCTCTGGGCGGAACTGGTTGTGCATCTCGTGCAGCGGATCCGTCCACAAATCCACATCGTCCATTCGTTCGGCTGGATGAGCGTCCTCGTCCCTGCCGTCATCCGCAGCCGGCGCCTTCCGTTGAAAACCGTCCTCTCCGCGGCGCCCGAGACCGGTTCTCTTCCCACGATTGCAGCCATCCGCGAGGCCGCCTCGCGGATTCCCCTCGAAAAAGCGGATCTCCTGGTCCGCGATCTTTCCATGGCGGACTCTCTGCCTTCTTTGGCTCAGGCGTGTGCCGATCGCGTTATCCCTATCAGTGAGACCCACGATTCCGGATCGCGCGGGGACTCCCTGTCTGCATCTACCCCGACGCAAGCAGAGGCCCTCCTTATGAAGAAGGAAGAAGCGCGCGGCTCCGTTATCGAGGGTGATGCTTTGCCCGGGAACGCGTCAGGGCCGTTGGTATTCATTCCCACCGCGGACCCCCCGGCACTCCTTCCGATACTCGACCGGCTTCTCTCCCTGGAGCTCCTGGTGGTCCTCCAAAGCGCGGCGCAGCAGCGCATCGATGCGGAATCCAAAGCGCGGCTACTCAGCTTCCTAATGCGTTATCCGTCGAAATTCGCGTGGTTGCAGTCCGATCGCGGGGTTGAGGAGGCTGCGCAATGGCTGGTGGCCGCGGACGTTACGCTTCTGTTGCCGGCCGACGCGGAAATCGCGACCAGTGTGGCCCTGGCGGAGGATACCTTGCACCAGGGGAGCGCCCTTGTGAGTCCCCTCCGCGGCAACTCTCCACTGATTCCCGAAACCGGGTCCCCCTTCGACGCGGCCTCCCGAGGGCCTGTTTTTTCTTACCAGGGCGATTGGCCGGAATCGGTGTGGGATGCGGCCAAGCGCGCGCTGAGAGAGTGCGCCGATCCGGGATTTCGAAAGCGGTTGTGCGCGGAGGCCGCGCAGGCGCATCCCGCGGCAGAGGAGGGTCTCCCTCGATTCTACGACATTTACCGCGAGGTCGTCCGTTCGACTCTGGAAACGAATCCCTGAACCCCTGGCCAATGCTGCCGGAAATTATCACCCGGATTCCGGGCCCCAACTCCCTGGCGCTGGGCGCGCGGCTGCGCAGGTTTGAGTCTCCCAACGTCACTTACGTGGGATCAGACTTTCCCGTATTCTGGGAACGCGCGGAAGGCGTCAACGTCTGGGATGTGGATGGCAATTGTTTCCTGGATCTCACCAGTGCCTTCGGCGTGGCGGGGCTGGGTCACGGCAATGCGCAGATTGTCGAGGCGTTGTCGCGGCAGGCCGGAACCCTGGTTCATGCCATGGGAGATGTCCATCCTTCCGCCCTCAAGGCCGAGCTCTGCGCGCGATTGAGCGCGTTAACCTTCCAGCATTGGGATCTCGGGGAGGGCAAGACCATTCTCGGGAACTCCGGATTTGAGGCGGTGGAGGCCGCTCTCAAGACCGCCCTTGTGGCGACCGGCAAACCACGGGTGATCACCTTCGAAGGTGCTTATCACGGGCTGGGGTATGGGGCGCTCGCCGCCGGGGGCCAGCCTTTCTTTCGCGACCCCTTCGTCCGCCAGCTCAAGGACTTCGGGGTCAGTCTTCCCTTTCCCAGCGCCCCGTGCGGACCGGAGGACGCCCGCGATGCTGCCACCGCCGAAGAAGTATCCGCGGCGATCGAAGCCACGCGCCGGGAGATCAAGGCCGGCGAGGTGGGCGCCATTTTGATCGAACCCATCCAGGGGCGCGGCGGCATCCGGCCCGTCCATCCGGCGTTCCTGCGCGAGCTGCGCCGCCTTTGCGATGAATCCGGCGCCTTGTTGGTTTTCGATGAGATTTACACCGGCTTCAACCGCACGGCAAAACTCTTTGCCTGCGATCATTACGGAGTGCGACCCGATATTGTTTGTCTTGGCAAGGCTCTGACCTCCGGGTTCCCGCTCTCCGCCTGCGTGGCGCGGGCCGAGGTCATGGACGCCTGGCCACCCTCCGAGGGCGAGGCCTTGCACACGAGCACCTTTCTCGGCAGCCCCCTCGGGTGCGCCATGGCCCTGGAGTCCCTGCGGCTCCACGAGGATCCGCAGACCGCCGCCCGGGTCGCCAAGGCGGGCGACAACTTTCGCCGCCGGCTCGAGGCCGTCGACTCCCCGTTCGCCGGCCAGGTGCGAGGCGTGGGCCTCATGCTGGGCCTCGAACTTATCGACGCCGGGGGACGCCCGCACCGGGCGCTGGCGCGCGCCATGATCCCGCGCGCGCTGCAGGAGGGCATGATTCTGCTCGGTGATTCTCCCGAGGGCAACGTGCTCGCCCTGACGCCACCCTTTGCGATCTCGGACGAGGAGATCACCTGGACTGGTGACCGCCTTCAGGAATACTTGATGTTCTTGCCCGGCTCCATCTCGTAATCGAGGATCAAGCCCTCGCGAGTGTGGGGCTTGATGACTTCCTCCACGAATTTTACGTAGACCGGATCATCCTTGCACATCGCCAGCTTGTCCATGGACTCGACGTCCAGGGAGACAAAGAAATCCCATTGGGAATGGGGATCGATCTTCTTCCCTGACCGGATGTTGAGCACCTCCTGGATTTTGAGAAGTTGGCTGCGCGTTGCGCGGATCATCTCCTCGAGCTTCTCCGGCGTTACCTCGGGCTTCAGCTGATAAAGGGCGATGTGGTGGACCATTGGGGGAGCTTGGGCCGGGAAACGTTCGCGAAAAGGCTCTCCCGGGCAAGAGCCGGGCTGGTGGCAGGACCTAATTCTTCCAGTCCAGCGCGCCCTTTCTTAATACATAAATATAAGCAATAAACAAAATTCCGACGAAACTGAGCATGCTCCAGAAAATGATGTGGGCGCCGTCGTTGATGAAATCGCGGAACACGACGGCCCACGGATAGAGGAACACCACTTCGATGTCGAATATGACGAAGAGCATGGCAACCAGATAGAACTTCACGCTGAAGCGCGGCTGACTTTCACCCACGGGAAGCATCCCGCATTCGTAAGCGCTGTCCTTGACCGGGTTCCGCGCTCCGCTCTTCCCGAGAAGCACACTGAGCAACAGGGTGGCGCCCGCGAAGCCACAGGCAATCAGGAGATGGATGAGGACCGGAACGTAGTTTTCGAGCATAGCCGATTTCCTGCCCTCCTTATACTCGCGGGATGGCCGAAAACTAGAAAAAAAACCGGCCCGTGGTCGCAGGGACGCACGGGCCGGGATCAAAGGAGACTTCTAATCTGTCTATGGCCGGTTGTGATCGCCCGATCCATTCTGAGCCGGCGCGCTGAGGGGGGCTCAGAGCGTTCGATCCAAGGGGACGGGCGGCCGGGAGGCCAAGAGGATGGTCTTACTTGGATGCCTGGGCGGCAGCTTCCGCAGCAGCGGCGATGGAGGCGCTGGACGCTTCCTCGATGCGAGCGAGTCCGCGGTATTCCTTGCCTTTCTTCTCGACCAATCCACGGGTCACGAGGTTCTGCAGCTTTTCGTAGGCTCTCAGCCGCAGCATTTCCTCGCCGCCGCTGACCGCATTACGGGCTTTCAGGTTTTCGTAAACCTTCTCGAAGAGATCATTGAAGCCAAAGGCCTTCTTCGAGTGGCCCAAGACGTTCACCAGTTCATCGGTAACATGATCGGGGATGCGCCGAGAGAATCTCGTTTTTCTAGTAGTAGACATAGTATCCCACTATATCATAATTCCCCCCCTCCGGCGACAGTTTTTAAACAAAGTTCAATATTTTACGCAAATTTGAGTCGCTGCCCTGTTGAAAGCACTGGGAATAAAGGGTTTAGGTGTTTACAAAAGAAATACCATAGCCGCTATTTTTGCTAAAATTAGTCAACCTTTTGGGCCTCCTGACCTTCCGCGGCCCCGTGCGTTCCACGCGTCTGTTCCACCGGATCCGCGCGCGATCTCCTGCCCCCTTCCCCTCCCCCCGGCAGCATCCATCCTCGCCCTCGCGGGCGTCTTCTCTTAGATTCTCCCCGCGACGCACCTGGCCGCCTCTGCCTACACCCATGATCACGCACCTCCACGGCACCCTGGTGGAAAGCCTTGCCAACCGAATCTCCATTGACGTCCATGGGGTCGGATACGAGGTCTTCGTCCCCCTCGCGAGTATCGAGGCAATCGGAAAGCCCGGAGATGAAGTTCGCATTCTGACGCATCTTCACGTCCGTGAGCAGGAGCAGACCCTTTTCGGATTCGGTTCGCAGGAAGAACGCGATCTCTTTCGCCTTCTCCTCAATCGTGTCTCCGGGGTCGGACCGAAGCTCGCCATGGCGGTGCTCAGCGGCATGACTGTCGACGCTTTCAAGGAAGCCGTGGTCAACAGTGATACCGACGCGCTCTCCGCCATCTCCGGGCTCGGCAAGAAGACCGCGGAAAGGATCGTCTTGGAACTCAAGGACAAAGTGGGCGTGACCGCCGCGTGGGAAGCTGCCAGCCGCAAAGCCGCTCCAAGTTCCGAGCAATCGCAGATGAACGACGCCGTGCTCGCGCTCATCTCTCTGGGTTACAAGCAGGTCGAGGCCCAGAAAGCCGTCAAGAAAGCCTACACCGGAGGAAGCGGAGATGCCGGCCAGTCGGCGGACGAACTGGTCCGTGCCGCCCTCCGCGTCCTCAACTGATTCTATCTTACCCCCCTGATCCGCTCGGGGACACCGTTCCTCCACTAACCGGCCGCCGATGAGCCTTCCTGCCACCGACCCAAACACCCGCCAGGTTATCGACGCCGTCCGCGCGGCCTTACCAAGCCAGGGCCTTTTCGCCGAAAAGGAATGGTTGCTCTCTCCCCTCCCTTTTGCCCTTTCAAAGAAGGATGTCCGGGAACTGGAATCACTGGGGCAACGGCTCCTTCTCTTCCAAAAAGCGTGCAACAATCTCTACCTGCGCAGCACCAAGGGCAGCTTGCCCGGCTATATCGCGGAGTATCTCGACGCGGGCAAACCCGGTGCCCTCGTCGCGCATAGCCGTCACAAGACGGTGCGCGAGGAACTCCCGCGCGTCATCCGGCCGGATCTCATTCTCACTGAGGACGGCTTTAAGCTCACCGAACTCGACAGCGTCCCCGGGGGCATCGGGCTGACGGCGTGGTTGCACCGGACTTACGCCTCCCTCGGGAGCCAATCCCTGGTGGGTGGCGCGGAGGGGATGCTGGACGGGTTTCGCGGTATTTTCCCGGGAGGCGCGGATATCGTCGTCTCCGAAGAATCCTCCGGATACCGCCCCGAAATGGAATGGCTGGCCGCCCAACTTAATTCTGAAGGGAAAGGAAGCGACGCTCCGTCCTGGAAGGTGCACAAGGCGGAGGAATACCGGCCGGCGGAGAAACCCGTCTATCGCTTCTTCGAGCTTTTCGATTTGGACAACATCCCTTTCGCCGCAGAGGCCACTGCCTCGATCGAGAAGGACGCCCTGCGTATCAGTCCTCCATTGAAGCCGTTTCTCGAGGAAAAACTCTGGCTGGCGCTTTTCTGGCTTCAACCGCTGCGCGAGACCTGGCGCCGCGAGCTTCGCGACAGCAATTTCCGCAAGCTTGCGGAGATCATCCCCTACAGCTGGGTCATGGACCCGGCGCCACTCCCGCATCACGGCGTCATTCCGCGGCTCGATATCAACCGGATGGCCGAACTTGCGTCATTCTCCCAGAAAAAGCGCGATCTGGTGCTCAAGATCAGCGGATTTTCGGAGAAAGCCTGGGGCAGCCGGGGGGTGCACATCGGCGCGGACATGCCCCAGGACGAATGGGGGGCGGCGGTCGAGGGGGCGCTTGCCGGCTGGAAGTCCCACCCCTACCTGCTCCAGGAGTTTCACAAGGCCAAGCGCGTGCGCCATCCTTACTGGAACGAGGAGACGCAATCCATCGAGATGCTCGACGCCCGGGTGCGCCTCTGTCCCTATTACTTCAACCGCGCCGGCGCGGATGGCTCGCTCGGAGATAAGGTCGTCCTCGGCGGCGTCCTCGCCACCATTGTCCCCGCGGACAAAAAACTCCTCCACGGCATGCGGGATGCCATTCTGGTCCCTTGTTGTCTCGCTGATTGATGTAGGTGCGAGCGTGAGCGAGTACTGCGCCAACGGGTACTCGCTCACGCTCGTACCTACCTCGCGTCACACCTGTCTTCTGCCAACCGGTACTCGCTCACGCTCGTACCTACCTCGCGTCACACCTGTCTTCTGCCAACGGGTACTCGCTCACGCTCGCACCTACATCGCGTCACACCTGTCTTCTGCCAACCGGTACTCGCTCACGCTCGCACCTACATTGCGTCACAGGTGCCGCCTGCGCTTGCGCTTGAGGTGCAGCTGGGCCAGAGACTTCTGGATGGAGGCTTCGACGGCGGCGATTTCTTCCTCGCCCAGTTTTTCCTGGAGGGCGTCCTGCGCGCGCTGGAGCGCTTCTTCGACCACCGCTTCGTCGATCTCCACGTCGCTGACCGCGAGATCGGTCAGGACCGACACCGTGGTGCCGGTGATTTCGATGAGACCTTCGCCCACCGCGAAATCCGTTTCCTTGCCGTCCTTGCTGTAACGCAATTCCCCCGGAGCCAGGGTCGTCACCAGCGGGGTATGCTGCGGAAGGACGCCCAATTCGCCTTCCACTCCCGGCAACACCACGCCGTCCACCTCGTCTGAGAAGACGGATTTTTCCGGGGTCACGATTTCAAGCGTAAACGGCATTGTCGTTATTGGTTATTCGTTAACCGTTATTCGTGGTTGGCAGGTCGGTTCGTCAGCAGAAAATGGGAGCGATTGGAGATCTACTTACTACTCACTATTGACTATTAACGCATTGACTCGGTCGAGATCACTTCTCGACTGAATCAATGCTCCCCTTCATATAAAAATTCCCTTCCGGCACGCTGTCGTGCTTGCCGTCGAGAATTTCCTTAAATCCTTTCACCGTCTCTTCGATACTGACGTAAACGCCCGGCGAGCCGGTAAACACCTCCGCCACGTGGAAGGGCTGGCTGAGGAAACGCTGAATCTTGCGCGCCCGGAACACGGTGAGCTTGTCCTCCGGACTCAACTCATCCATCCCCAGGATGGCGATGATATCCTGCAGATCTTTGTACCGTTGCAACACATTCTGCACGCCGCGCGCCACCTGGTAATGCTCCTCGCCCACGAATTCGGGAGCCAGGGAAGTGGAGGTCGACGACAGCGGGTCCACCGCGGGATAAATGCCCAGCTCCGCCAGGGAACGCTCCAGCACCACCGTGGAATCGAGGTGCGCGAAGGTATTCGCGGGTGCGGGGTCGGTAAGGTCGTCCGCCGGGACGTAAACAGCCTGGAAGGAAGTGATCGATCCCTTGTTGGTGGAGGTGATCCGCTCCTGCATGGCGGCCATTTCGGAGGACAAAGTCGGCTGGTATCCCACCGCCGACGGCATCCGGCCCAGCAGCGCGGAGACTTCCGATCCCGCCTGAGAGAAACGGAACACGTTGTCCACGAAGAGCAGGACGTCCTGGTTCTGCTCGTCCCGGAAAAATTCCGCCATGGAGAGGGCCGAAAGGGCGACCCGCAGGCGCGCGCCGGGAGGTTCGTTCATCTGTCCGTAGACCAGGGCCACCTTTGATTTAGAGAGATCGTCCTGATTGATGACGCCCGCTTCGCTCATTTCCTCGTAAAGGTCGTTCCCCTCGCGGGTGCGCTCGCCGACCCCGGCGAACACGGAGAAACCGCCGTGCTGCTTGGCGATGTTGTTGATCAGCTCCATGATGACGACGGTCTTGCCGACGCCGGCGCCGCCAAAGGCCCCGACTTTGCCGCCCTTGGAGAAGGGACAAATCAGATCGATCACCTTGATCCCGGTCTCGAGAATTGACGCCGAGGTATCCTGCTCTATCAGGGTTGGCGCGGGACGGTGGATGGGGTAACGCTTCGTTGCCTTCACCTCGCCCCGCTCGTCGACGGCGTCGCCAGTGACGTTGAAAATGCGTCCAAGGACCCCTTCGCCGACCGGGACGGAGATCGAGTCTCCGGTGTCCGTCAGCGCCATGCCGCGTTTGAGCCCCTCGGTCGTAGACATGGCCACCGAGCGCACCCAATTGTCGCCGAGGTGCTGTTGTACTTCCAGGGTCAGCTTGGTCGGCTGGCCGTAGAGTTCGTATTCGATCTCGAGGGCGTTATTGATCGACGGCAGCTCGCCGGCGCCGCTGAAATCGACGTCCACCACGGGACCAATGATCTGCACGATAGTTCCTGTCTGCTTACTCATAACTCTCTAGCTTCTGTGATTCCCCGGCGCGTATCCGCGGAACGAAAATTAATCTTTCTGATAACTAATAACTAATAACCGATAACCGCGGCGCTTGCGCCGCTACTCCAATGCCTTCATCGCCGTGGAAATCTCCAGCAATTCGTTGGTGATCGCCGCCTGGCGCACCTTGTTGTATTCCAGCGTCAAATCCTTGACCAAATCGTTGGCGTTGTCAGTCGCGCTCTTCATAGCCACCATCCGCGCGCTGTGCTCGGAAGCGCGGGACTCGAGCACCATCTGGTAAATTTCGTAGTTCAGATACTGGGGCACGGCCATATCCAGCACCTTCTCCGGGCTCGGCTCGAACAGAAAGCCGCCCTCGCCCGGTCCTTCGGGTTTCTCCGGCAAATCCTCCTCTTTCTGCCCCACACCGAGAAACTCCCGGTCACGGCCGAGGTCGATAGGATTGATGGGAAGCAGGGTCTCGATGAGCGGCTCCTGGGAAAGGGTGTTGACGAAATTCGTGAACGCCACCGTGACCCGGTTGCATTCTCCGGCAAGAAACCGGTCCATGATGAAATTCCCCACCGGTTTCACGTCGGCGAAGTGGACCGGATCGTGGACCACGAAGTCCGCCACCAGGTCCCTCTTCAACCGGGACAACGTCTGGCGGCCCTTGGCACCCACCGTCACGTAAGAGGTCTGCTCCCCGCCCTGGTCGGTGACCTTCCGCATCAGGTTGGTGTTGAGGGCCCCGCACAACCCCTTGTCGGTGGTCACCACCACCATCAACTCCCGGTCGCCGGCGCGCGTCTCCAAGAGCGGATGCGCGTCTTCCTCGGTGAGCTCCTTGAGATTGTTCAAGACCGTGTTGAGGAGATCCGCGTAATGACGGCCGGAAGTCGCCTGATCCTGCGCCTTCTTCATTTTCGAAGCCGCCACCAGCTGCATGGCCTTGGTGATCTGGGCCGTGTTCTTGACCGACTTAATGCGCCGGCGAATGTCCCTGGTATTCGGCATCTAGGATTATTTCCGATTTTCGATTTTTGATTCTCGATTTTTCCTCAATGCGTCCCGCCTGTCGCCAAATCGCAAATCGCAAATCGTAAATTTAACCAAGCGTACTCTTGAAATCTTCGACCGTGGATTTGAGTTCCGCGACCAGCTCGTCGGAGAGTGCTTTCTCATCCCGGATCTTCGCCATCACCGATTCTTTGCGCGCCAGGAATTCTTCGAGCTTCTTCTGCACTTCCTTGATCTTATCGACTTCGACATCGTCGAAATAACCGTTCTGCATGGCCCAGAGGACGGAGATTTCCAGTTCCAGGGGGACCGGCGAATACTGCTGCTGTTTGAACAGCTCGACGATGCGCTGCCCGCGCTCGATCTGCGCCTTGGTCTTTTCATCGAGGTCCGATGAAAACTGCGCGAAAGCCTGGAGTTCGCGGAATTGCGCCAGGTCGAGCTTGGTGGTCCCGGAGACCTTCTTGATCCCCTTGGTTTGCGCGGCCGAACCGACCCGGCTTACCGAGAGACCCACGGAGATCGCGGGCCGGATGCCCTGGTAAAAGAGATCGGTCTCCAGGAAGATCTGGCCGTCGGTAATCGAAATCACGTTGGTGGGAATGTAGGCGGAGACGTCACCGGCCTGGGTTTCGATGATGGGCAGCGCCGTCAGCGAACCGCCTCCCTCTTTGTCGCTCAAGCGCGCGCTTCTCTCGAGGAGGCGGCTGTGCAGGTAGAACACGTCACCGGGATAGGCCTCGCGGCCGGAGGGCCGCCGCAGCACCAGCGATACCTGGCGGTAAGCCACCGCGTGCTTGGAGAGATCGTCAAAAACAATGAGGACATCCATTCCCTGGTCCATGAACCATTCGCCGATGGCGCAACCGGAATAAGGCGCCAGGTATTGGTTGGTGGCGCTGTCGGAGGCGGAGGCGGCGACCACCGTGGTGTATTCCATGGCCCCTTCTTTTTCGAGGACCGCAATGGTCCGTGCGATGTTGGACTGCTTTTGACCGACGGCCACGTAAATGCAGTAGAGCGGCTTATGATCCTTGAGGATGCCCTCTTCCGCCGCCTTGTTCTGCTTGGCCTGGCTGATGATGCTGTCCACCGCGATGGTGGTCTTGCCCGTCGAACGGTCGCCGATGATGAGCTCACGCTGCCCACGGCCGATGGGAATCATGGCGTCGATGGACATAATCCCCGTCTGCACGGGGACACTCACGGATTTCCTCTTAATGATCCCGGGCGCGATTTTTTCGACCGGATAAGCTGTTTCGGCGTTGATCTCGCCCTTGCCGTCGAGGGGCTGACCCAGCGCGTCGACGACCCGGCCGAGCATGGCTTTCCCGACCGGCACCTGCAGGAGCCGGCCCGTGGTGCGGACTTCGTCGCCCTCCTTGATGCTGTCGCCTTCCCCCAGGAGCACGGCTCCCACCTCGGTTTCCTCAAGGTTCAGCGCCAGGCCGTAAAGTCCTCCGGGGAACTCGATCATCTCGTTGAGCATGACATCGCTCAATCCCTCGATCTTGGCTACGCCGTCCCCGACTTCCCGCACCGTGCCCACGTTGGACTTGGTCACCGCGGTTTTCAGTCCCGCGATCTCGGTTTCCAGTTCCTGTAATATATTGCTCATCGTTCTAGCTCGTTTGCCTGTTCAAAAAATTCTTGCTTCATCCGCTCAGGACAATTGGTCGGCCAGCCGGTCGAGCCGGCCGCGGACGCTGCCGTCCCAGACATCGCTGCCCACGCGCACGCGCATGCCTCCAACCAACTCCTCGGTGGTTTGAAATTCCATGGTCAAATCCTCGCCGTACTTACTTTTCAGATCGGCGATCACTCCGTCCCGGAGGCTGCCGTTTAATGGATGTGCGCTCTCCACCACGGCGTGACGTTTTTCCATCTCCAGCCGAATCAGGCGCAGGTAGACACTGAGAATAGCCAGGTATCCGCGCGGCTTTTTTTCGGCGACCTGCGAGACGAACTGCTTGGCGCGCGCGCTGTCGATACTGCCGTTGCTGAAGCTCGCCTTCAACAATTGCCGCGCCGTCCGGATGGCATCCTTGCTCACTTTCATTTCCTGTTCCGCATTCCGAGTTCCGAGTTCCGCGTATGTCAGAGCGCAATTTGTCCGGCCGTCTCCCGGTTGATGCGTTCCTGGTCGTCCTGGTCGAGCACCTTGCCGGAGACCTTCGAAGTGGTGTCGATGACGAGCCGGCCGAATTCCCGTTTCAGTTCCGAGGCCATTTGCTCCTGCTCGAGACGTCCCGCCTCCTTGGCCTTGGCGATAATCTGGTTGGCCTCGTGGACCGCCTCCTGGCGCTGCTGGTTGGTGAAGGTTTCCGCGCTCTCGCGGGCGTCCTCGATCATCCTCTCGGATTTCTTGTTGGCCACATCGATAATCTCGTGCGTCTTGGCTTCGGCTTCATCGAGATCGCGCTTGATTTTTTCGAGGTTCTCTTCCCCCTCCTGGATGCGGCGCTTGCGCTCGTCGAGCATCGCCATGACCGGACCGAAAGCGAATTTCTTGAGCACGAGGTATACGATGAGAAAGATGAAAACCTGGGCAAGAAACTTGCCCCAGGTTACCCCGAACATGGTGAGGATATCTTTGAGCTGGTCCATGGGTTCTGTCTCTCGAAGAAAAAAGAAAGTCTGTCGTTAATTTCGATTTCGCCTTTCGCCGCGGGCCGTTTCCGGCCCGCGGCGATAAGGCAAATTTTCGCGCGGTTTAACGGCCGCCAAAGGCGAGGATCAACGCGTAAATCGCGATGGCTTCCGCCAGCGCCATTCCGATAATGCCGATCGTCAGGATTTTACCGAAGGCGGTCGGGTTGCGTCCGACCGACTGTGCGGCGCCCATGCCCACGAGTCCGACGCCGATACCGGCTCCGGCGCCCGCAACGCCCAGGGTGATGGATCCGTTAACATTTGCGGCGCGCGCTGCTTCGAGCGCTGCATCAGCGCCTTCGGCCGCGGCGGCCAGGATGGGTAACATGTCAACCAACATAGTTCTTGGTGCCTTTCTTCTGTCTGTTTGTTTCTTCATCGCCGCCGCCCACTCACACGGATGGTCCCGACGGCAAAATTCAAAAATCCAAATTGCTTAATCCTAAATCCTAAATGGTAATTGCTAAATGAGTCAGTGCTCTTCCTCGTCGTGGGCGGTGGACAATTGGATGTAAACGGTGCAGAGCAAGGCGAAAACGACCGCCTGGAGGATGCCCACGAGAATCTCCATGAAGTAAAATGGAAGGGGCAGCAGGATATCGAAGAGGAATTTGACCGCGCCCGGTAGCTTGTCCGCCATTCCCGACATCGCGTGGAGCAGGGTTTCCCCCGCATAGACGTTACCAAAGAGTCGCAACGACAGGGAAACGGGCCGGAAGAGAATGGAGATCACCTCGATGACCCCCACGAAGGCAAAGATGGGCACAAGCAGGATCCACATGAAGCCGGTGAGGCCGCCCTTGGGGGCAAAAATGTGTTTGAGGAAATCCACCGGCCCGGTCTCGCGCATGGTGATAAAGAACCACACCAGCATGAAAACCACCGCCATGCCGAGGGTGGCGTTCAGGTCGGCGGAAGCGGGACGCAACAGCGGGGTGAAGTGGGCCGTCTCCGAAAGAGTCACCGGGCCGGTGAGATCTTCCTCGGAATGCGCAAAGCCCATGGTCCCGACGCCGGGAAGGAGCCCGAACCAGTTGGAGACCAAAACGTAAATGAAGATCGTCGCGAGCAGCGGGAAGGCGCGCTTGGCGACTTTCTCCCCCAGGATTTCCTCCACCTGGCTGTAAAGAAACTCCACGATGAACTCGACGAAGTTTTGTTTGGCCCCGGGAATCAATTCCATGCGCCGGGTCGCCATCCGGGTGAAGAGCAGAATGATCCCCATGACAATGAGGGCGACGAAAATGGAATTCGTCAACCAGCTGTCGCCCCCGCCGAAGGCTTCCGCCGGAATGGATCCGGACGCCAGCACCGCACGCTGCATCAAGAGGCCTGGAACGTTGAGATCCACCGGGTTAAAGAAAGCATTAAGGACAGCCGAAACGTCCGCTTTCTTCTCGACAGCAAGACGCGAGAGGTGGAGCGGCCCCGGCCCGAACATCGGAGTAAATCACGGCGCGATTTTTTCGCAAGACTAATTTGTGAAATTTTTCACAAAGTCCCGCAAGTCATTGATAACCAATTGAATAGCTTCCTGATCCTGCCTCTCGTCGATTCGAAACGCCCGCACCCCCCGGGTCCCGCTCCACTGGCACCCCCGACACAATCCACTTGCCTCCCCTCCATAAACCAATAACTGATACCTGATAACCAATCACTCGCCCGAAGGGCGCGCGCGGGTAGCTCAGCGGTAGAGCAACTGGTTTACACCCAGTCGGTCGGCGGTTCGATCCCGTCCCCGCGCACCACCTCCCCGATAGTGACACGGTGACTCTCTCTTTCGCGGGCAGGGTCAATCAGTCCAGGCCTGCGGCCAGCAGGGAAATCTCAACCAAAAGGTGAAACGGAACGACGGGCGATCAGACGTTTTCCGTGACGGTTCGCTTCGAATACCGGGAGAAAAGCCCCAGGAAGAGAAGCCCCAGTCCCAGGACGATCGTCGTAGAACCCGACTCCGGAACGGCAGCGACGCCGCCGCCTCCTGACGGGTCGGCTGTTACGCCGGCGGTTTCTTCGGAATAAAGCGTGGTCGTCACCGCTGACCAGAACGGGCTGTTGAAATCAGCCGGGATCCTGAAGGAAAGTCCGATCGAAGCCAAACCACCGGAAGCGCCGAAATCGCTCGCAAGAGAGCCGCCGGTAACGTCAAAGAAGCCGGAACCTTCGAACAGGCCATTCAACGGATCGATGATCTCCATGGAGAAGGACAGGAGTTCGCCCTCCAAGCTTGACGGACTGCCAAATTTGCCGAGGTACAAGAGCCCGCTTCCACCACTTGAGCTGTAGTCAATTTTCTGGCCGCCGCTGAGTAGAATCGAATCGAGACCAGTGGTGCTGAGATGGAAAGAGAGAGGCGTCGTTATTGCCTGCGTGGTGTTGTCAGCGTAAAACACCATGGCATCCCCGGACGGTTGGCCCGAGATCGTCAGATTGCTCAAGTGGTCGAATTGGGCAGATGTGTGCGGTACCACGATATTGTCGATCATGACAGCCCTCGCCGCAGGGGCCGTCAGCCCGATTGCCATTACTAGAATTGCTGTAGCTGCTAGATTACGCATGACTTCTTAACTTGTTGAGTTTCTTACTGATTGCTCCCGCGGGGATACTCACTGAACAAAGACTAGGTGAATAGTTATAGGAGCAAGCATCGTGCCAAGTAGTTTCATCCCCACCAAGAGTTCGCCAAAAAAGCGTCGTAAGTCGTTGGAAATCAATGCCTTCGCGATCAAGGATAATCGGTGCAAAATGGGTTGCGGCGGGATCCTGAGCCGGAACGGAACCCGGCATTTTGTAAGGAAATCCGACGCCGAAATCTGCCTGAGACGCGAAGCCTCTTGAGTATCAAGCACTTAGCACTCTGTAAGAATTCCCGACGCTTTCCACCCCCCTTACAGCCTTAGCGTTTCGTTTCTCGCCCGGTTTTTGTCGATCCACGCCGGCTCGAGACAGAGGCCCCCCCGCCGCAGGTCCGCGGCATGGTTTTCGCTGTGCGTATCACGTGTTTCCGGCATGAAACAGAAAAGGCCCTCCGCAATGGAGGGCCTTCGGGAATCGAGATTCAGATGCCGGGAGGTCCAGCCCCTGTCTCATGAATCCTGGAGAGGCCGGCCGGAAGAAAATGGACGGTTTAAGCTTGCGATGGGTTCCGGTCGGTCGCTTCAGCGCTTGTCTACGGCTCTAATTCCAAATCAGGAGCAAATCTCGCCGCATTTCGACCTCCATTATTCCTTGGCTATTCCCAGCTTGGACATCAGCTCGTAAAACGTGGGCCTGCTGACGCCCAGCTCCGCCGCGGCAGAAGTAATCTTTCCATCGTGTTTCGCCAGCGCATTTTCGATCATCTCGCGCTCGAGACTTTCTCTCGCATCCTTAAGAGTCAGTGGGGGAAGGGATTCTGCGACTTCGGACAGCTCCATGTCATCGACGCTGATGCGTTTGCCGTCCGCCATAATCACCGCCCTCTCGACCCGGTTCTGGAGTTCGCGGACGTTGCCCGGCCACCCGTAAAGGCGGATGGCCCGTAGCGTTTCCGCAGCGAAAGACAATCTCTTCTTGCCGTTTTGGGTCAGGAACTGCTGGAGAAACTCCCGCGCCAGCACTCCGACGTCGTCTCCCCGCTCCCGAAGCGCGGGCAGTTTCAGCACGACAACGGCGAGACGAAAATAGAGGTCCTCGCGGAAGCCTCCCTTTTCGATCGCTTGCGTTAGATCGGAGTTGGTCGCCGCAATGATGCGCGTGTCTATCTTGAACTCTTCCCTTCCGCCGACGCGCTTGAACCGTTGTTCCTGGAGAAAGCGCAGCAGTTTGATCTGGACTGCGGCGGGCAACTCTCCGATCTCATCCAGAAAGAGGCTGCCTCCAGCCGCGCCTTCCACAAGTCCTTTTCGCTGGGCGTGCGCACCGGTGAACGCGCCTTTTTCGTGACCGAAGAGTTCGCTTTCAATCAGGTTTTCAGGGATCGCGTTGCAATTGATGGCGATAAACGGCTTGTCTTTTCGGGCGCTTTGGCGATGGATGGCCATGGCCGCCATCTCCTTGCCGGTCCCGCTCTCTCCGAGAATCAGCACCGGCGCGCTCGACTTGGCGACCTTGCGAATCATGGCGAAAACGTTTTGCATCTTCGGGCTGCTCGCGAACATTCCTTCAAAGGAATCAGCGCGCACACTTTGCTGCATCTGCTGGTACTCAGACTCGAGGTTGGCCAGGTAAGTGCACCTCTTAATCAGGAGACGCAGCTCGTCCGTTTCCACCGGCTTGCAGAGGAAATCATAGGCTCCAGCTCCGACCGCTCGGAGCGCGGTTTCCCTCTCCTCTTGCCCCGAGATGATGATGACCTTGGCCGAGTCATCGCTGGTGAGCAGGGCGTCGAGGGTGCGCATTCCTTCTTCCGGATCATTGGGTCGAGGCGGCAGCCCGAGATCGAGCAGGGTCACGACCGGCCCGGCGGATTCGAACTTCTCCAGGGCTCCCTCACGGTCCTCGGCCATGACGATTTCATAATCCTTGGCCAGAGCCCACTTCATCTGGGTGCGGATCTCCTCGTCGTCGTCAACAATGAGCAGGGTAGGTTTCATAGTCACTTCAGCTTGAGCTCGCCACAGCGGGAAGACTGATTCGGAAGAGGGTGCCTTTTGCCGGGTCGCTTTCCACTTGAATACTGCCGCGGTGCGCCTCGACGATCATTTTGGCCTGGAACATGCCGATTCCAAGGCCGTTCTTCTTGGTGCTGTGAAAGGGACGAAAGAGAGAGCTCCTGACGAATTCGGAGCTCATGCCACAGCCGTTGTCTTCGACGGAAAGCGTGACAAGTCCGTTGCGCTGGCTGGTTTCCACCCGGACCTGGCCGTTGGCGCCGGTCGCTTCCCGGGCATTGAGAACCAGGTTGGTCACGACGTTGCCGATCTGTTGGCGGTCCACCGAAACCTTCGGTAACGGATGGAGCCGCGTCTCCACTTCGACGTCAGGCGTCTTGCTCAGGTTCTCGAGGGCCCTTTCGACAAGTTGATTGAGATCGGAGTCCACCGGCTTGAGTTCCAGCTTCTGACGCAACGCACTCAGTCGTTTGATCAAGTCGTTGATCCGGTCCACAGTCCGCGCGATACCGCGCAGGGCGTCTTCGCGGAAATCGGGATCGTCAAAATGCTCCGGCAGATTCTGCAGCGTCAGGTTGAGGCTGTTTGCCGCGTTCTTCATATCGTGGACAAAGAAGGTGGACATGGTTTGAAACGCCTCCAGCTCCCTGGCCTGCATCAATTCTTCCGTGAGATTGAGGCCCAGCAATCCCGCACCGAGTTGGTCCCCGATACATTTGAGCAGGTCCAGTTCTTCCTCCGTGTAGGGAATCCCGTCGACCCGGTCCGCAAGGACTGCAATGCCGAGCAACCGCTCCCCTGCCCTCAAGGGAACGCAAATGCGGTTTCCGCCGTGGGGAAACTGGGTCGGACTCGCCTCTCTCAGCGCCAGCGCCCAGTCCTCACCGATCTTATCCAAATCGAACGGTTGATTACTGCCGCGGAGGCCATCGACAACCGGACCGGCCAAGAGGGCGCCTGGGCGCGAATCGTCCGGGCTGGGATCGTCCCCGGCCAGCTTCTTCCTGGACGTCGAACCCGCGAGGGTCAGCCGTTCTTCGTTCTCATCGACCAGAAAAAACGTCACCGAGAGGACATCAAAAGTTTCGGATATCAGCTTCGAAGCCGTGGCGCAGAGTCCGGGTCGGTCTCGTTCCTGAGATATGCGCTGGGTAAATAAAGTCCACACCTTGCGGAAGTCATGCTGAGGCCTCTTGAAGTGTCGACTGATGGTGCGCCGCAATTTCAGGCGGAAGCGGTCCGAAAGAAGCAGCACCGCCAGGCCTACAATCCCCAGCAAGATGATGAATGCCTGTGCCTGGAAACTGCCGACCCCGCCGAGGTAAGCCACGACGTGCGCCAGGACTCCGACCAGGAACAGGTAACCGCCAGCCAGCAGAAGGGTCGCCGAACCGTGCAGGACCGCGCGGGACGGATAGATGTCGACTTCGGAGAAACCGCCCCGGAGACAAGCGACCGCCATTAAGATACAGGCGACGAGAAGTGCTCCTGAATCGATAACGGTGAGCGCCGGATTGTAGCCGGAGAAGAGCAAGGTCTGGCTCAGGGTGTATACCCGCACCCCAAAGACGACGCCGAGGCCCAGCATCACGAATTTCAGCCGCCAGCGCATGGTTCCGACCGCCGATCGAAAGGTTCTTTCGAGATTCATGAGGATAAAGACCGTGGCGACCAAGAGCAGGATGTCCAGGGCTCTGGCCGGGAGTCCGTAGCTCAACCACCAGCCCTGTCCCGATCCCTCGGGGAGGGAGAGTTGCACCAGGGCGGGACGAAAGCCAACGGCGATCCCCACCGGCAGCACGAGGGCCGCCGCCAGCGCGAAGCGCCATGCGTGGAGAAAGTCCCGGTAGTTTCCCCGCGAGTAAACCAGACTGAAGCACAGCCACGTCGCCGGCAAAAAGGACTTCGCGATCAGCGAAAGTGTCAGCCAGAAGGCGATCGTTTCCGGGGCAGACGCCTGGAGGCTCATGCCCCCGAAAGTGCTTTCCAGCGCAAGGGCTGTCATCCCTGCAAAGAAGCACCAGCTCGCGAGGGAACGCCGCTTCAGCCAGGGCGCCGCCGACCCGAGCGCAACCGCGAGAAGGGCCGCTCCGAAAGCGAGTAGTGAATTCAGCGTCATCGCCGGCTCAAGCCAGATACTCATTAAGACAGGACCCGGAGAGGTCCCCCTCTTTCCTATAAGGCACGTCGCCCGCCCTTTCCAATGGCCGTTCCGGCCGGGAATGGGGCTTCAAAGAGCCTAGATCCCCCAAGGAGCTGGGCAGGCCCTGAAAACAGGGCCCGGGAGGGGACAAGGG
>JAHEJT010000250.1 GCA_024638765.1 Verrucomicrobiales bacterium | reverse complement strand
CGTGTCCGCGAAATGGGCGATGTCGAGCCAGTGCCGCGCCCATCGCTCGCCGTAATGCGGCGACGCCAGCAGCCGGTCCACGAGTTTTTCGTAAGCGCGCGGATCGGGATCGTGGACGAACGCCTCCACTTCTTCCGGCGCGGGAGGCAGTCCCAGCAAATCAAAATATAACCGCCGGATCAGCCTGTCGCGGACGGCTTCCGGCGCGGGCGAAAGCCCTTTTGCGCGCAACCGGGCGAAGACAAAAGCGTCGATTGGGTTGCGCACCCTGATCCCGCCGCCGCTGATCTGCGGCACCGCGGGGCGCGTCACCGGCTGCAACGCCCAGTGGGACGATCCGTCGTCAACCGTCACGTTCGCCGCGTCGGGCCACGCCGCCCCCTGGTCGATCCACGCGCGCAACACACCGATTTCTTCCTCAGACAGACGATCGCCCTTCGGCGGCATCGTAATTTCTTCATCCACACCCGACACGAACCGGATCAGCGGGCTGTCCGCGCTGTGCCCCGGGAGAATGTTCGCCGCGATGCAGCGCGATCTGCCGCGCGTCGAGGCGATAACCGCCCTTCTGTTTATCGGCCCCGTGGCACTTCCGGCAGTGCGCTTCGAAGATCGGTGCGATGTCGCGCGCGAAATCGATGTCGCGCGCAGCGGGCGCCGGCAATTCTTCCGCCGCAGCCTGGCACCATGCCGTCGCCGTTGCCGTCAGGACGGAGACCAAGGTCTGAATGCCGCGCGCCGAGGGTTTCATCACGGCGATTATTTTCGCTGAAAAATCGCGCTCACGCGACAATTTCTTTGATCACATTCCCATGCACGTCCGTCAGCCGCATGTCGCGGCCTCCGTAGCGATAGGTCAGGTTCTCGTGATTCATCCCCATCAGGTGCAATACCGTGGCCCATAGATCATAGACCGTCGCCCGGTTCTCCACCACGTGATACCCGAACTCGTCCGTAGCCCCGTAAATCGTCCCGCCCTTCACGCCTCCCCCCGCCAGCCAGAGACTGAACCCGAAGGGATTGTGGTCGCGGCCGTCGCTGCCCTGGGAAAAGGGCGTGCGCCCGAATTCGCCGGAAAAAATAACGAGTGTCTCATCAAGCAATCCGCGCGCCTTCAAATCCTTTAACAAGCCCGCGATGGGCTGATCCACCTGGTGCGCCATCGCGCCGTGCCCTTCCTTTAACTTGCTGTGCTGATCCCAGGGATTCGCCGCTCCTCCCGCGCCGATCTTTTCGGTGAGACAGCTCAACTCGACAAAACGGACGCCTTTTTCCACGAGCCTCCGCGCCAGCAGGCACTGCTTGGCATATGCGGCCTTTTGAGGATCCGGCGAGTCCATGCCGTAAAGTTTTTTCGTGGCTTCACTCTCCCCGCTCAAGTCGCAAAGCTCCGGCACGACCGACTGCATGCGGTAAGCAGTTTCGTAATTGCGCACCGCCGCTTCCACCTGTTCTTCGTGCCCCAGGTTGCGAAGATACCCATCGTCAATCCCGCGGATAAAATCAAGCCGACGGCGCTGGATGCGGTCCGACTCGCTGGGAGTCACATTCAACAAAGCCGGGGTGCCGTCGGCCTGGAGGATCGACGCCTGGTGTTGCGCGGGCAAAAAGCCGTTGCTGAAGACTCCCACGCCCCCGTGCGGCGCGATCGCGCCCCCGCTTTGCAGCACGATGAATCCCGGCAAATCGCGGTTCTCGGTGCCCAATCCGTAACTCGCCCATGCGCCCGCGCTGGGGTGGCCGAGGAACGGAAATCCCGTGTGAAAGAAATAATTTCCCTGCGCATGCTCGCTGACCGTGCTCGTCATCGAGCGGATCACAGCGAGATCATCGGCGCAGGATCCGATGTGTGAAAAAATATCGCTCACGGGCATGCCGCATTCGCCGTATCGCTTGAACTCCCAAGGCGACGGGAAAATATTCCCGTTGTTGTCGAACATGGTCTTTTGGACCGGGACCGGCATCGGTTCGCCCGACTTCTTCTTCAAGAGTGGCTTGGGATCGAAGGAGTCCAGGTGCGACACTCCGCCGGACATGTAACAGAAAATGACGTTCTTCGCCCGGGGCCGGAAATGCGGCGCCGGCAGCCGCGCGCCTTTCGGGAGTCCGGCAAACGATTTCTCCGCCATCAAGCCGGAGAGCGCCAGCATGCCGAAACCGGTGGACGTCCGCTTGAGCATTTCGCGGCGGGAGAGAACTGATTTCTGATTCTTCTGGGTCATTTCCGGTAAAGTAGCGCAGGCTTCCAGCCTGCGTTTGAGCAGGTGACAGGCTGGAAGCCTGTCCTACTTTTGTCATTATCGAATATAGATAAACTCTTTAAAATTAAATATCGCGTGCGCGAGGTCTTGCCATGCCCCTTCCAGGTCCGGGTCTTCTTTGCGTCCTTCCAGGAAACGCATCGATCGTTCCGCTTCTTTCGTGGAAGGAGGACGACCCAAGGCTTGTTCAAACATCCGACCAATCTTGTGCTCGTCACTTACGAGGCTGTCTGCCGCTAGGATCGCAGCAGCCAATTGCTGCGCCTGCGCAATCACGAACGGATCGTTCATCATCGTCAGCGATTGACCGGGCACATTGGTGATGTTGCGACGCCCTTTCGTGCTGAAGGGTTCGGGCGCGTCGAATACCCGCTGAAATTCGTCCAGTTTGTTACGGATGATCGTGAGATAGACACTCCGGCGCCGGCTTTGACCCGCACCGCCGTTGGCGGCAAACCCGGGACCGAACATTTCCGGGTCCAATTCCCCGGACGCCGTCAGCATGGCATCGCGGATAGCTTCCGCTTCCAGCCGCCGCACCCGCGCGTGCGAGAGCAATTCATTGGCGGGGTCGATCTCCAGGGCCCTCGGTGAAGGCGTGCTCTCGATTCGAAAGGTCTCGGTCAATACGAGCTCGCGGATCAAGTCTTTCATCGACCACCCACCCTCTACGAATCTCACTGCCAGGTAATCGAGCAGCTCGGGATGCGTCGGCTTCTCCCCCATCCGGCCGAAGTTGTCGACGGTCTCGCAGATTCCCCTCCCGAATACATAATGCCAGATACGATTCACGATGATGCGCGCCGTCAGCGGGTTGTCCGGTCGGAGCAGGTCCTCCGCAAGCTCGAGCCGGCCGCTCTGCGCGGTTTGGTAGGGTGACGTGTCGATCAGTTCCAGGAACCGGCGCGGCACTTCCTCTCCCGGCTGCTTGTGATCCCCGCGCTCGAAGAGATGTGTATTGAAAGCCACCGTCTCCAACACGCCGGGCACGCGGGTCGGCACCGGCACCCCGGCCTCGTGGCCCCGGTACTGCGCAACCAGGGGCGCCAATCCGGGCAACTCCGAGAGCGTGTTGGGAAGAAGACCGGCCTTCACGAAAGCCCCGAGAAACTCCGCCTGCACATCCGACATGGAATCCTCCCGCCAGGCCTCCAGGCACGCGCGAAGTGCCTCGCGATACTGCACCGCCACCTGGGAAGCGTCGCCCGCCGCCTCCGCCCCTCTCGGCAGCAGCGCGAACAGCGGTGCACCCGCATCGATGGGACGTGCGCCTTCACTTTCCGGAAAAACCACCTCCACGATTCCAAATGAGGATCGCCCGTCCGATTTTTTGGATTCCACCGGGATATCGTCCGAGGTCGCCAGCTCAATGTGGCCCTTCGTCCCTCTCCAGTAATGCGTACTCCAGTGCACCCATTCGGGCGCACTCGAGGTCAGCACCTTGGAAAGCTTGTTGTAAATGCCTGCAGCGACTCTCGGATAATTCTCGAGCACGAGACGCACCCGCGCATTCCGGTCCCCCATGACCCGAAGCGAGAGCTGGTTGCCGTCGACTTCAAAACTGGGAGACGTGAGCACGCCGCTGTGCTTGTCCGACAACAAGTGCGTGTAGACGCCGGCCGGAAGCACCCCCGCAATCACCCGGTCTCCTTCAGGCAGAATGTGAAACTCGCCCGCCCTCGAGGGCACGGCCGGCAGGCCGTTCCCATAGGGAAACCACTCGTCGTAATCCGATCCGCGCAGATCCCAGCCGCCCCTGCGCAGCCCTTCATCTCGGGCGGCCGCGGCCTGCGCGGCACTCTTCCAGTGTTCACTCAGCGTCTTCCACTCGCGAGAAAAGCTCTCGCCCTCCAGCCCCCGCAACCGGGTCCACGCATGCAAAGGCTTTCGTCCACCGCTGTCGGCGGCTTCGTCGACTGCCGCCTGGCCGGGCCCGATTTCTTTTTTCGATTCCGGCGCCTTGGGATTCCGACGGGCCTTGCGGATCGCCGGCTCGGCGGGCGCGGGCAGCGAAGCCATTCGCGCGGGCAGATCGTCGAGGGATGCAATCCAGGCATCGGCCAAGGCCCTCTTAATCCTCGGCTTCAGCGCCGCCAGCGCATCCCGGCCGGTCTCGAGGCACTCCGGCGTATCCACCGTGATAGTGGCCGGTCGGCAGCTGGCCATGATCCCGTACCACGCGTAAAAGTCCTTCTGGCTGATGGGATCGAATTTGTGATCGTGACACCGCGCGCACGAAACCGTGAGACCGAGGAACGCCTTGGATAACACATCGATCTGATTCTCGGTAAAACGCACTTGCTCCTCCAGCGCATCGAGCGGCGCATACCCGTACTGGACCAGGCGGTATTGGGCCGCCCCGATCGCTGATTCGTTGATCCCGATCTCGGAATTCACCCTCGGCTGCGCGAGCAGATCACCCGCAAGATGCTCACGCACCAGTTGATCGTAGGTCACGTCCGCATTCAACGCGCGGATAAGGTAATCGCGGTATCGCCACATATTCGGAATCCGCGGGTCGCCTTCGCTCCCATGCGATTCCGCGTAGCGCATCCAATCCATCCAGTGCCGCGCCCATCGCTCGCCGAACTGCGGCGAGGCCAGGAGCCTGTCTACCGCCCTGGCGTATGCGTCCCCGGACTCGTCACCGAGAAACGCCTCGATCTCCCCAATGGTCGGTGGAAGCCCGGTGAGGACAAAGTGCAGCCGGCGCAGCGTGGTCCGGCGATCCGCGCGCTTCGCAGGTTCCAGTGCCTTTTCTTCAAGCCGGGCCAGGATAAAGCGATCGACGGGATGGTCCGACCACTTTTTGTCCCGCACCGCGGGGGGCTCCGGTCGCGTCACCGGTTGAAAACTCCACCACTGCTTGCGGCGCTCCCGCACCGCCTCCCACTCCGTGTCCGCCGCAATCTCCGCGTCCGAGGGCGGCCCGTCACGTGGATCCGGCGCGCCCATCGCAATCCACTGGACGAAATTGGCGACGACCTCGTCCTCCAGCTTGGCGCCGGCCTTCGGCATCTTGAGATCCTCGTCCTCGTGCCGGATCGCCTGCATGAGAAGACTTGCATCCGGATCCCCCGGCACGACGACCGCACCCGAATCCCCGCCTTCCATGAGCGCCTCGCGATGGTCGAGAATCAACCCGCCCTTCGACTTGTCTTTCGAGTTGTGGCACTCGTAACAGTCCTGTGCCAGCACCGGCCGGATCCGGGTTTCAAAGAATTCGCGCTGCTCCGGGGTCACGGCATCCGCGGGCGCCAGGCCCGCCGCGGCTATAGCAATAACCGGCACACTCCATAGTAGTCCCCACACTCTCCTCGACAGGCTCAGAGCCAACCACAGAGCCTGAGCTTGTCGAAGGCCGTGTGGGGGGATAGTGAGACCGGCGTCTCGCCGGTGATCCGGGAAAGGCACCGGCGAGACGCCGGTCTCACAAGGTTGAAAACCCCACGCGGCGCCTTCGCCCAGGCTACGTCGGCCCAAGGGAGCGTGGGGGCTAATTTCGCATGATGACTTCACTCTCACTTGTCACACTTCACTGAAAACACCATTCCTCTACGCCAACAAGCGTTCGCGGATCGCTTTCGCCGTCTCGACGCACTGTGCCCCGAGCTTGGGAAAATCTTTCTTTGCCAATCGAAACGTGGGCGCCATCACTGTCACCGCCGCGACCGGGTATTCGTGCGCGTCCAGCACGGGCGCTCCCACGCAATGGATCCCATCGAGCCCTTCGGCGAGGTCGACCGCATAACCGCG
>JAHEJT010000249.1 GCA_024638765.1 Verrucomicrobiales bacterium | reverse complement strand
ATCCACCCATCAAAGGCCTTTTGCAACTCGACGACCACTTCCGGGTGCGAATCCTTCAAGTCGTCGGCTTCAGCGATGTCGGCGTCGAGATCGTAGAGCCAGGTCTCTCCCCTCACACCGGTGAGCTTCCATTTCCCGGAGCGCACCGCCCAAGTGCCCTTGTTGCCGCCGGAACTCCAGAAGAGGTGATCGTGGAGTTGATTGGTCTGGCCTTTCAACGCCGGCAGCATATTTTTCCCATCGAACAGTTTCGCCGTCGGCGCTTCGATGCCCGTCGCCGCAACAATGGTTGGCAGGACATCGATCGAACACACAGGAACATCACATTTCGTTCCGCCCTCCAACTCCGCGGGCCAGGAGACGATGAAGGGCACCCGGATCCCGCCCTCGAAGTCCATCTGCTTGAATCCGCGCAACGGCGCGTTGTTGGCGTGCATCGTCGCGGAGCCGCCGTTGTCCGAGAGGTAAACGAGGAGCGTGTTCTCGAACAATCCCTCGGCCTTCAGCTTGCCCACGATCTCCCCCACCCCGAGATCGAGATGCTTGAGCATCCCCATGAGAATATTGCGAGTCTCATCGTCAGTGACCGGCTTGATGTCCTCTTCCGGAGCTTCCGCCGGGGAGTGCACTGCGTTGAATGCCACGTAAAGAAAGAATGGATCCGTCTTATGGCGGTCGATGAAGTCGACCGCTTCCTCCGTGATGCGCGTCGTCATATACCCCTCCTCGCCCTCGATCGGCTCGAGGCCGCGATACACCGGATGCTCCATGTCCGAATGATCAAAATAGGGATGCGCCCCCCGCCCCATGAATCCGTAAAACTCGTCGAACCCCCGGTTGATGGCATGGTATTCCATCGTCAACCCGAGGTGCCATTTGCCGAGCGCGCCGCTCACAAAACCCGCCTCCTTGAGGAAGGTGGGAATCCACACTTCATTCAGCGGCATGCCGGTTCCCCCTTCACCGGCAGTGTAGACGCCAAAGCGCTGCTGGTACCGCCCCGTCATCAGTCCCGCGCGCGTCGGCGAACAGACGTGTCCACTGGCGTAGCCGTTGGTGCAGATCACGCTTTCATTGGCCAGCGCATCGATATTCGGCGTGCGCACTTCCGGGGGCGAGTGCGGGTTGTAACTCACATCCGCGTACCCCTGGTCGTCGGAAACGATGACGACGATATTCGGCAGTTCCGCCGCGAGGAGGCGAATGCCAGGCAAAGAAAACAGCGCTAGCGCAAGTGCAGGCCGAAGGAGTTTCCGGAGCGAGTTCGTATTCATAAAGGTTGAGTCTGGTGGCAACAGGAAGGTAGCCATCACCCGGCCAAACTCGAGCGCATTCGCTTTTAATAGTGGATCAACCCGGAGGCCCCCAGGAACCGGGAAAAGGTTTCATCGATTGCAAACCATCCTAGCGAGCATCGTCGAGTGTCGAATTTCCTTACACCAGCGTCGGTTTTCTTTACGGATCTGGCTGGGACAACAGACTTCGCCCAATATCCCCATTATTATTTCAAATCCACAATAGACTCGCAAAGAGGACGTTACAGGGCTGATGCCCTCTCTCTGCAAGGCCGTGGCACGAATCTTGCTACTAGGAAGTGCTGTTAACTAAATTAATGAAGTGCCCGTCAGCGCACTATCAAATTCTGGAAATAAACATGAAGACACCCCTTATGATTTTGTCGGTCCTGGTGGCCCTGGCTTCGCAGGCTCAAGCCGTGTGGATGGATTTCCGATATGGAGGGACGTATGACGGCCCTTACTACGGGAACACGAGGACCTTCACGGAAGAAGGCGTCACCGTCGAAGTGCGTGCCTGGGCATATGACCGTTGGAATGACGAGTGGAACGCCGGACATGCCGGCCGCAGTTCCAACTACGGACTTTACAACATTAACAGCCCGGACGACGGCTCTCACACCATCGATAACCAAGGCTGGATCGATTACATCGAGTTCAAGTTTGACCACGTGGTGGAACTCGAGAAAGCCTACATGTACGTGTGGGGTGATGGTGACTTCGACTATTGGACCTCCACCTCCGGCGGGGTCGCAGGGACGGGCGCTCCGACCAGTGGAGGGACAAGCGTGTCCCATGAATCGTCCGGCTATGCTTATCTCAGCGGCACCACCGATTATCTCTTGATTGGCGCCGAGTACTACAACGATCGGGTCGACAAAAAGGATCGGGACGACAAGTTCAAGATCAAGAAGCTCCACTTCTACAAGCATGCCGGTTCAGTCCCGGAGGGTGGCGCCACGGTGGCAATGTTGGGAATGGCTTTGTTGGGCCTGGCCGCGGCAAAGCACCTCAAAAATCGCCCCTGATCGGGCTTATGCAGCGGCAGCAGGAGGTGGGGTCCGAGCCACCGACTTGATCGTCCGGCGAATGCCGCCGCGAAAAAGCAGCCGACGATCGCAATCCCGCCCGGGGCTTCCCCACTTAGCCAGAAAGGAATCTTCCTCGCCGAGAGTCGCGAAGACGCTGAATCACTCCGCCTGCCGGTTAATGCCCGACTTCGGGAAGCCCAAGGACACGTCGACGACGGTAGCGAGGCAATGCTGCCCTACGCCGCAATCATAGCAGCGTAGATGCCTAGTTTCGATGACGCGCGAAACCAGCCGGATACCGACTACCCGCGGCTCATCAAAATCATTGCCGCTTCCGGTTATCGGGGCTCCCTGGCAATCGAATAGGGGTCAAGAGACTCACACCCCTCGAAGGAGTGAAAGCATCTCAACGCCTAACTCGAAAATTCGTCGGGAGCGATCTAACGCTTCCCACGCTGACGCCCCGGGCCGGGAAAAATCAGACTGGCTTGACGTTTTCGGCGCGCGGGCCTTTGGGGCCCTGACCCTCGGTGTATTCCACCGACTGGCCTTCACGCAATTCGTCAAAGCTGACGCCTTCCACCGAAGATTGGTGAAAGAAGAGTTCCTTGCCGTCTCCGGCAATGAAACCGAAGCCTTTGTCCGAAATCAGTTTTTTGATCGTTCCCTGTGACATATCGAATAAGTATTACTAAACAAATGCCGACCGGCTTCACTGGAAACCGGTCGCACTCGGAGGCTTTAACCTTGTTTGATCGAGAGCGCACGTTTTTTTTTTAGTTTTGGAGAAAAATATTTATTCCCAGGGTGGGGCGAATCGATGAATCCGGCTATTTTGCCCCTCTCACGCCCTCTCCAGCCCCAGAGGGGCCCGGGCTCGAAAAAGGGGTCCCGGCGGCCGGGAGGGCGGATCCGGAGAGCGGAGGCCATGGAATTTAATAAGATATATGCCTTGCGTGCGCGGCCCAAGGTGCGAGACTGCCGCGTCTTCCACAAGGAGGACGCACGTTTCTAACCCGCATTTACGGGGTATCCCTCTGATTTCCTGGTTGTAGACGTACCACCGGCCGCGAGACAAACCGGCCGCAACCGCCCCTTACTTCGGGCGGGTGAACCAGGAGCTGGCCTCATGGATTATGAGACCGCTGGCGTTTGTCGCTAGACCAAATCAGAACCCAAAGACGTCCGCCGGATTCCGGCGGGCTTGCAGATATTATTGTGCAATTTAACGAATTCAATTTAG
Source organism: Verrucomicrobiales bacterium (assembly GCA_024638765.1). Taxonomy (GTDB): domain Bacteria; phylum Verrucomicrobiota; class Verrucomicrobiia; order Verrucomicrobiales; family DEV007; genus JAHEJT01. The sequence goes on along the minus strand of JAHEJT010000249.1, from coordinate 2,453 downwards.
ATGCGAAGCTTCTCAAGGCAGTCGATGCCGCCGGCTTCACCAACCCCACCGATATCCAGCGGGAGGCAATCCCGGTCGTCCTCACCGGCGGGGATCTCATGGCCTCGGCCCAGACAGGCACAGGAAAAACCGCGGCCTTTGTGCTGCCAATCCTCCAGAGACTGCTCTCGCCCTCGTCACGACGCGGTAACGGGCCCCGCGTCCTCGTGCTCACCCCGACGCGCGAACTCGCGGCGCAGGTGGACGGCGATATCCAGAAATTCAACCGGTTCTGCCAGATGCGCGCGGGTAACGTCGTCGGCGGAGTCTCTTACGGCCCCCAGATCAAGCTGCTGAGCAGGCCCCTGGACCTCCTGGTGGCCACACCCGGCCGCCTCATGGATCACATGGAAGAAGGTCTCGTCGATTTCTCGCGGCTCGAAGTGCTCGTCCTCGACGAAGCGGATCGCATGCTGGACATGGGATTCATCCGCGACGTCCGGAAAATCGCAGGAGCCATGCCGGAGAAGCGCCAGACGCTGCTCTTTTCGGCGACGCTGGAAGGCGAAGTGCTCTCGATGGCAAAGGAACTCATGCGCGACCCCGCCTGTATCCAATTGGCGGTGAACACGCAGCGACACGACGATATCGCGCAGCACGTCCACCAGGCGGACGACCCGGCGCACAAGCACCGGCTCCTCACCCATCATCTGGGATCGGAATCCCTGAACCAGGCAGTCGTCTTTACCCGCACGAAGCGGCGCGCGGACCGGCTCGCGAAGAAACTCTCGCGGGAAGGCCACAATTGTGCCGCGCTGCACGGTGACATGCGCCAGGGCGCACGACGTCGGACCGTCGACCACATGCGCGCAGGCAGGATCCGCGTGCTCGTCGCGACCGACGTCGCGGCGCGCGGACTGGACATCAAGGGGCTCAGTCACGTGATCAATTTCGACCTGCCGATGGTAGCCGAAGATTACATTCACCGGATCGGCCGGACCGGCCGGGCCGGCGCCAGCGGCACCGCGATCTCGTTCGTCGGTCCCGAGGATTGGGAACTGCTCTCGGGAATCCAGCGCCTTACCGGCTGGGAACTGGCACGCGAAACGGTCTCCGGTCTCGAACCGTCCGTCCGCGAACCGAGCCTGGGATTCCGGGCGCGCGAGAACCGACGCCCGAAAGGCGCGAAATCGAAGGGCGGCTTCCGCCGCGGCCGCGGCCGCGGAGCTCCCTCAAAGAATGGCGGCGGCTTTAATCCCCGCTCCCGGAACCGCCGGAGAAGAGTCGCGAGTTGAGGCCATCCCGGGATAGTGACCCCGGCGTCTCGCCGGTGGCGTCTCGCCCGTGAAATCACCGGCGACTGCTTTGCGCGGAGCGCATACCTCCAGGCGAAGCCTTATCGCAGAGCGCGCCGAAGGCGGGATAAACGCCGGTGTCACTATATCCAAGTCACCCGCCCACGCAATAGAGCGTCGATTCCGAGCGGGCGTAAACCCGCCCCCGGATCGGCGCCAGGGTCGCGCGGAAGATCTCCTGCGAGTCCGCCCCGAGCGAATTCCGTGAGACGATTTCCATTTTCTTGCCCGGCTTGATGACGAGGTTTTCGCCCCCGTAAACGTTCTGAATATACACATGCCCGTTGGCCACCAGCGGTGAAGCCGCGAACTCGCCTTCCACACCGAGCCGCTCTTCCCAGTAAACTTTCCCGGTCTGCGCGTCGTAACAACTCGCGATTCCTGACATCCCCACGATGAACAGGTAATCGCCCACCACCGCGGGCGAAGGAAGGTCCCGGCCGCCGCGCCGGCCCGCATGCCATTTCATGTGCGACTTCGTCACGTCGCCCGATCCGCCCGGCTTGACCGCGTAAGTGTCGCCCGGCTTCCCGTTCACGACGTAGAGCAAGCCGTTCGCAAAATCCGGCATCGGCGAGCCACGACCGTTAAACCCACGACAGAACCACAGTTCTTTCCCCGTCTTCGGATCGTACCCGCGCACTCCGAATTCCCCGTTCAAGACCAGTTCCTGTGTGCCACCAGCCTCGATCAGCACCGGCGTGCTCCATCCGCCCTTCGGCTTGTCGGCCCGTTCTGTCTCCCAGATACTCTCGCCGGTCTTGATATCGACCGCAATCAACGAGGATGCGCCTTCTGCGTCGCAATTCTGTATTACCATGTCGCCCAGAATCACCGGTGATGCTGCGATGCCCCAGGTGCCCGGAAAATCGCCGAGATCCCGCGACCACTGTCTTTTGCCGTCGAGATCAAAGCAATGCAATCCTCCCGGCCCGAAGAATGCAATGACGTGCTTGCCATCGGTCGCACAAGTCGGTGTCGCAAAGCTGTTCATCTTGTGGTGACTCTCGGGCGCATCGCACTTCACGGTCTGTTCCCACAGGATCTTTCCACTGTCCCTGTCCACGCAGGTAACGTAACGCTCGCCGCCATCCTCGGACGCACTGGTGAGAAAGAGCT
>JAHEJT010000248.1 GCA_024638765.1 Verrucomicrobiales bacterium | reverse complement strand
TATCGCCGGGGCCACCGCCCCTCCCGGGCGCCGCATGGGGCACGCCGGAGCCATTATTTCCGGGGGAAAAGGGACCGCCGAGGCCAAAAAAGAGGCCCTCCGGGAGGCCGGCATCCGGGTCGCCGAAACCCCCGCCGAAATGGGCGAATCATTGATTGAAGCCCTCAAGGAGCAATAGTATCCTCCCGATTCCATCGCACGGCATCCCGCCCTGCGAGAATTCTCATCACAAGCACCAAAAACCACCATGGCCTTAGAAACAAAAGGACTCGAGGGAGTCGTCGCCAACGAATCCACACTCTCCGACGTCCAGGGAGCTGATGGAAAACTCTTCTACCTTGGATATTCGATCGATCAATTGGTCGAAAACTGCAGCTTCGAAGAAGTCCTTTACCTGCTTCATCGCGGCGAACTTCCCAATCAAACACAGCTCGACGGTCTCACCGACCAACTCCGCGCCCAGCGGGATCTGCCGGAGGGCGTCATCAAATACCTTGTCGACATCGCCCCGAAAGACGCGGGCCCCATGGACGTCATCCGGACTGGCGTCTCAATGCTGGGACTTTACGACACGCGCGGCAATCACCAGGACCGCCCGCTCAACGAAGAACGCGCCCTTTCCATCTGCGCGAAAATGCCGCTCATCATCGCGTATTACCATCGCGCGCGGCAGGGCAAGGAGCTCCCTCCCATTCGCAAAGATCTTTCTGAGGCCGCACACTTCCTCTACCTCATCACCGGGGAAGAACCCGGCCCCGAGGCTGTCAAGACGCTCGACGTGGCTTACGTCCTCCACGCGGATCACGGCATGAACGCGTCGACCTTCAGCGCCCGCGTCACCATAGCGACCCTCAGCGACATTTACTCCGCCATCACCTCCGCCATCGGCACCCTCAAAGGGCCGCTCCACGGCGGCGCCAACGAAGGCGTCATCCATATGCTCGAGGAGATTGGGTCCGAAGATAAAGTCGACGATTACGTCGCCGGCAAGCTGGAGCGCAAAGAAAAGATCATGGGCATCGGTCACCGGATTTACAAGGTCCTCGACCCACGGGCGCCGCACCTGCGCCGCATGGCCGTGAAACTCACCAAGGAACTTGGCGAACCCAAGTGGGTCAAAATGTCCGAGCGCATCGCTGAAATCATGCGCGACACCAAAGGCCTGGAAGCCAACGTGGATTTCTATTCCGCCACCGTTTACTACTCGCTCGGCGTTCCCACTGATCTTTTTACTCCAATCTTCGCCATCTCCCGCGCCGCCGGCTGGACTGCGCAGGTGTTGGAACAACTCGACGATAACCGCCTCTACCGTCCGCTCACCAATTACATCGGCCCCAAACCACCGCGCGACATCAAACCCATCGCGGAACGCTAATATTCTCGAGCGCCGGCATGACGGAAACCGAATCTTGCCGGCCTCCGACTCCTCCTGCTGACCAAGCGGAGCCCGAGCACTGGCGCACCATTTCCGCCCTGCTCTCGGAAGACCCCCCCGTTCCCGACGCGCTCCGGCAATTTCTCTGCTCTCTCTCCCCCGCGGACACCGCACTCGCCGTCTCCCGTCTTTCCCACGCGGAACGTGGAAAACTTCCCACGGCACTCGGTCCGGAACAGGCCGCCGTCCTGCTGCGCGACATTACGCCGGAACAAGGCACCGAGATTCTGGAGAAAATCGGGCCCGAAGAAGCCGCCCCCATCGTCGACGAGCTCCCCGCCGGCGAGCAGGCGGACATCCTCCGCGACCTGAAATCCCGCAGCTCCGAAGCCATCCTCAAGGAAATGCCGCGGGCAGACGCGGAAAAAGCCCGGGAACTTCTCCAATACCCTTCCAACACCGCCGGCGGCATCATGATCGCCGAGTATCTGGCTTACGACGAATCACTCACCGTGCGCGAAGTCCTCGATGATCTCCGCGTCCACCGCGCGCGGTATGGCGATTACGAAGTCCAATACGCCTACATCACCGGCCAGGATGGGGCGCTCACCGGCGTCCTTCGTATGCGCGATCTCCTCATTTGCGGCCTCGATCTTCCCATTCGCGACATCATGATCGGCACTCCTTTCCACGTCCCGGCGCCGACCCCATTGGACCAACTGATCCGCATCTTCGAAGAACACAAGTTTCTCGGCATCCCCGTCACCGACGATTCCGGGCACCTCATCGGGGTCCTGCGCAAGTCCAGCGTCCTCTCGGCCGCGGAGAAAGAAGTGAACTCCGTCTTCCTGAAGGCCGCCGGGATCATCGGGGGCGATGAATTGCGTTCCATGCCGCTTTACTTGCGCTCGTTACGCCGGCTCGCATGGCTGGTCCCAAACATTTTCTTAAATGTCATCGCCGCCAGTGTCATCGCCCTTTACCAGGACACGATCCAGGCGGTTATCGCTCTCGCCGTCTTCCTGCCCATCGTCTCGGACATGAGCGGTTGCTCCGGCAACCAGGCCGTGGCCGTGTCCATGCGCGAACTCACCCTGGGACTTGTCAAACCCACCGAAGCATTCCGCGTCTTCTTCAAGGAAGCGACCCTCGGTCTCATCAACGGGACCGTCCTCGGCGCCCTCCTTGGTTTCGCGGCCTGGCTCTGGAAGGGAAATCTCGCCTTTGGCCTCGTCATCGGCGGGGCCCTCGCCATCAATACCCTCGTCTCCGTAGTCCTCGGTGGCCTCGTCCCCCTGGCGTTACGAAAGCTGAAAGTCGATCCCGCCCTCGCCTCCAGTCCCATCCTCACCACCGCCACGGATATGTGCGGTTTCTTCCTCGTGCTCAACCTCGCCGCCCTCGCGCTCGAAAAACTGCCGGCGTCGTGAGACCTGAGACTCGGGACTTGAGACCGGGGTTGCCCAGTCGGCGGGCTTCCCGAATGACTATTAACTGCTAACTCGCCGCGCAGCGGCGTTAATCCCTCACCCCCACACTAGCCACTGCCATCGCTGCAATTCCCTCGCCCCGCCCGATGAACCCCATCTTCTCGTTGGTCGTGGCCTTAATCCCTACCTGGTGCACATCCAAACCCAACGCCCCTCCGATCGCCCGCTTCATCTCCTCAAGGTGCGGCATGATCTTGGGCGCCTCCAGGATCAAGGTGCTGTCGACGTTCGAAATCCACGCCTTATCCTTCTCCACCACCTGACGCACCTTGCGCAGAATCTCCAGGCTGCTGATCCCTTCGATGTCTTCGTCGCCCGGGGGAAAATAATGCCCGATATCCGGCTCTCCCAAAGCGCCGAGCACCGCGTCCGCGACGGCATGACACAACACGTCGGCATCAGAATGTCCCTGCAGTCCTTTGTCGTGATCGAACTCGACCCCGCCTAAAATCAAAGGCCTGCCTTCCACAAGAGCATGCACATCGTACCCAATGCCAATTCGATTCATTGGATTGAAGTCTAGGCACGAATCGACAAGAATGAAACATGTATTCGGAGCAGCCGACGTATAGCCCTTAACGATGAACCCGTTTCGCTGGTCTATTCGCGGCTATCTGCCGAGATTTGCTTTCATCCGCACATCATTTGCGGAAATTTGCATTGGAATTTTTTTCTTTATAGCGCAGATGCGCGCAAATGGCCGCCAATGCGCACAGATATCAGAGTCTCAAGTCTCTTGTCTCAGGTCTGATGTCTCCCAGTCTGAAACCCTGAACTTTGCGCCTCCTCCCCTAAAACTCCAGCTTTCCGTTGGTGGCCACAATGCTGAATTTATCTCCGCCCTCCGCATGCGGCGTCAGCCGGACGATTCCTCCCGCCTGCTCCACCAGCATCTTTCCGGCGGCGATATCCCATAAACTGATCTGCTCCTCGATGTAGGCGTCCAACCGGCCGCACGAAATGTAAGCCAGCCCCAGCGCCGCGCTTCCCAGGGTCCGCACCTTGCGCACCTGGCGCGCGATCTCCCCGAAGCGCGCCATTCCTTTCTCCAGCGATTCCTTCGTCTTAGCGAACCCTACTGTCACCATCGCCTGAGCGGGATCGTCGCGCGCGCTTACCGAGATTTCCCGACCGTCCAACCGTGCCGGGCCGCCTTCTTCCACCGTCCATACCTCTCGCAGAATCGGGTCGTGAATCACGCCCGCAATCATCTCTTCCCCGCGTCGCAGCGCAATCGAGATCGCGAAATGCGGGATCCCGTAAAAGTAGTTCACCGTCCCGTCGATTGGATCTACAATCCACTGGAACTCGCTCTCCTGATTTCCCGCCATCCCTTCTTCCCCGTAAATCGCGTGATCGGGAAACGCCTTGAGAATTTTCTCCGTGATCAATTCCTGGCTGCGCACGTCGAGCTCGAGTTTGATGTCGTGCGCTTCGATGGCATCCACATTCAATTCGCTGCCAAAATTCTCGCGCAACAGCTCGGCCGCGGCTTCGGATGCTTCTATCGCCAACTCAAGATAATCTGCCATCGACTCTTTTTCTTTTTCCTGGGGCCGGCATCAAACCTTTGCTTGCGCGCACTCTTCCATCCACTTAACCAGCGTTCGGGCCAGTTCCTCCTTCGATGCCTTGGCCAATTCTTCCCGCTTTCCGTCTGCAAATAGCACCAGTAATTCGTTCTCGGAAACGTCGAAGCCGATATCTGGCCGGCTCACATCATTGGCGATCATCATGTCGCAGCCTTTGCCGGCCAGCTTGGCCCGGGCATTGGACTCCAGGTTCTCTGTTTCCGCGGCGAACCCCACCAACACCCCCGAAAATCCCATCTTTTCCCGGGCGCTACCCAGGATGTCCGGCGTTTTCACCAGCTCCAGGGTCAGCTTGTCCGCCGTCTTCTTGATCTTCTGCGAGACCGCCTCTCGCGGCCGGTAATCGCTGACCGCCGCCGCCATGACCGCCACGTCCACCGTGCCGATTGCCTCCTGGACTGCCTCGAACATCTCCTGTGCCGTCACGACGTCCGCGCGCACCACGCCCGCGGAATTCTGCGTTAGCGCCGTCGGCCCCGCGATCAGCACGACCTCGTGCCCCGCTTCCGCCGCCGCCGTCGCAAGGGCAAATCCCATTCGTCCTGAAGAGCGATTACTCAAATACCGCACCGGATCAATCGCCTCCCGCGTGGGCCCCGCTGTGATCAAGATCCGCATCGGTGATTCTTTCGATGGTTTTTCGTTCTCATCACATCCCCCTGCCGACGAAAATGGATTGTTGGATTTTTGGAGTCCTGGATCGATCGGATTTTCTCATAGCAGCAATCCGGTAATCCAACACTCCGCTCCGCCTCGCCTGCCCACGCTGCTACGCCTCCGGCTCCCGCAACATCGCATCCGCCCGATTGACAATCCCCGCCACATCCCACAGCCGGCCCAGCCCTTCATACCCGCACGCCAGCATGCCTTCCTCCGGTCCAATGAACGCCACGCCGCGCGATTTCAATTTCTCGACGTTCTCCTGTGTCGCGGGGTGTGCCCACATTTTCCCGTTCATCGCGGGCGCCACCAGGAAAGGCGCCTCCGTGGCCAGCGCGATCGCGGTCAAGGCGTCGTCCGCCAGTCCGTGTGCCAGTTTGGCGATGATATTCGCCGAGGCCGGTGCAATCAAGATGAGATCCGCGGCATCGGCCAGCTGGATATGCCCGGGGCGCCAGCTTTCTTTTTCATCGTATAATCCAGTCACGACTGGATTCTTCGAAAGCACCTGCAAGGTCAACGGTGTAATGAACTCCTGCGCATCATCCGTCATTATCACGGTCACTTCGTGGCCCGCTTTCACCAGCTGACTGGCAATATCGGCCGCCTTGAACGCCGCGATCGACCCCGTCACGCCCAGGATGATGTTTTTTTGGTCTTTGGCCACAGAAGGTGCTTTCTAATCGCTGGAGATCCCAAAATGGAGCGATTTGGGGCAGAGTGCTAGTCCGAATTGATTTCAACCTCCACAAACCGGCCACATCGTAAGGTCGCGGAACTTGCAATGAGTTCCGTCTTTCGCCCGACCGAGTCGGAAGATTTTGCATCTTCCGCCACACTCATCCGGGCGATTTCGGGCCGATGCAACGCCCTCGTCGCCCGCCTCACTCCTCCCACAACCCCGTCCCCTCCGGCG
>JAHEJT010000247.1 GCA_024638765.1 Verrucomicrobiales bacterium | reverse complement strand
GCAGCCTTTCGCTTCTTTCGCGTATTTCGCGGTTCCATTCTCTCCTCTGCGGTCAATCCAATCTTCCGCGTCTTCCGTGGTCCTCCTGATGCAGCCTTTCGCTTCTTTCGCGTATTTCGCGGTTCCATTCTCTCCTCTGCGGTCAATCCAATCTTCCGCGTCTTCCGTGGTTCTTAATCCACAAACGTAAATTCATTCGACGCCAGCAACGCCTGTGCCAGGTCGAGCCATCGCTCTCCCGATCTTTCCTCTTCGCCCATAAACGCCATCGCGGCCGACATCTCGCCCTCGTCTGGTTCGCGCGACAGTATTCGCCGGTAAAGCGCCCGCACTCGCGCTTCCCCGCCTCTCTCGCCGATCCCGTCCAGCACAGCCCTCCCGCGCGCCTCCACAAAAGCGCTGTTCATGAAAAACAACGCCTGCTGCGGCACCGTCGTCTCCGACCGCTTCGGCGCGTGCAGGTTCGGATCCGCAAAATCAAACGTCCGCATCATCGGGGGAACCGCGTACCGATCGATAAACCCGTAAATCGCCCGCCGCGCCGTCGGCGAATCGCCTTCCAGCGGCTCGGGCCTTCCCCCCAACTCCCGGTCCAGCTCCCCGCTCACCGCCAGCAACGCATCCCGCGTCGACTCGTAATCCAGTCGCCGCCGATCCATGCGCGCCCAATAGCGGTTCTCCGGATCTGCCTCCAGCTTCCCGCCGGCATCAGCACTGGAACTCGACTGCCGGTAAATCGCAGACGTCACCAGCAGCCGGTGCATCGCTTTCATCGACCACTCTTCCTCGACAAAGCGCGCCGCCAGCCAGTCGAGCAGTTCGCGGTGCAATGGCGCGTCCGTCTGTAAGCCGAAATCACTCGGAGTCTCCACGAGCCCCTTCCCGAAATGCTGTCGCCAGATCCGGTTGACCATCACGCGCGCCGTCAAGGGATTGGACGGTGTTGCGATTTTCCCCGCCAGCTCGAGCCGGCCGCTGCCGACCATAAAGGGCTTGCGCGCTTTTCCTTCGAGGACACCGAGAAACCGCCGCGGCACGACTTCGCCGGGCCGCGCCGGATCACCGCGCAGGAAAATCGCCGCGTCCGCCGGATTCTCGGACTCCATCACGACCATCGCGCGCGGCGGCGCTTCCGGAGATTCGACGAGCAGTTTCTGCACCTTGGCCTCCATCCCCCGGTACTTATCCCGCACCGCGCGATCCCAGTGGTGAATCATGTCCTGCCACGGAAATCCCGTCGGTCCGGCCGGATGCCGAAGCACCTGCCGCAACTCCTCCTGCGCCGCGTCCGAATGCGGCGTGTCGCCGTCATGCTCCGCCAACAGCTTTCCGTAGAGATCGCAGAGCTCGCCGAGCGATTTCGGAAGATTATTCTTCAGCGCGTCCGCAATTACCGAATTGACGACCGCTGCTTCACCAACGTTTTTCTCTTTAACCAGCGATTCTCTCAACGCCGCTTCCGCTCCCGCCTTCTTTCCCTGCCCGAACAAGTCCGCCGCCGCATGCCAGGGCTGAAAGACCGCCAGCTCCATCTTGTTCGCGGCCGCCAGCCCGGCCGTCCAGCGCGCCGCCACTCTCGGAAACAGGTCCCGCTTTCCCGCTTCAGAAATCTGCTGGGCCGGCGACAGTTTCCTGCCTTCCACTGTGAACCGCAGGTATGCCGAAATCTTTTCCGCCGTGCGCAGTTCGTCGTGTAACTTGCGGAGGTAATTATCCGCCTCCGCCTCCAGTGCCACGCGCTTCCTCTCAAATTCGTGCTGCGCCTCGTTCCATTCCGCCTCATCCAGCAACTGCGGCAGCTCGTCCGGCTCCGGCGAACTGCTGAATACGCCGAACAGGGAGTAATAATCGGCCGTCGGCACGGGATCGAACATGTGATCGTGACATCGAGCACAGGTCACCGTCAGTCCCAGTATCCCCCGGGTCACGACGTCGATGCGGTCGTCAATAACCAGGTCGGTCTTCCCGTTGAATCGTGAGCCCACCGTGAGAAAACCCAGCGCCGCGAGATCTTTCTTCTCCGCCTCTCCCCTCTCTACCAGCAAGTCCGCGGCGATCTGCTTCTTGATGAAAGAGTCGTATGGGACGTCGTCGTTGAATGCCTGCACCACCCAGTCGCGATACGTGTACGCGAAAGGATAACGCTTCTCGATCTTCGCCACCATGTACCCCTTCGTGTCGGCGTAGCGCGCCAGGTCCAGCCAATACCGGCCCCAGCGCTCCCCGTAATGCGGCGATGCCAGCAGATGATCCACCAGCGCGCCATATTGCGCGTCCGACCAGTCTCGGGTCCACTGCGCCACCTCCTCCGCCGTCGGCGGCAGACCGATCAAGTCGAAGAATAATCGCCGCACCAGCACCGCCGGCGCTGCCTCGGGCGAAAGCTCCATCCCTCGCTCCTCCAGCTTCGCAAGCACGAACGCATCCATCGGTGTTTTCACCCGTGACGCGTCCGCCACCCTGGGGACCGCCGGCTTCACCACCGGTTGGAACGCCCAGTGCGTTTTTGCCTGCTCACTCAGGTAATTCTGGTCACCTGGTTTGAACGCCTCCAGATCCAGAGCCAAAGCGGGGCCGGCCACGGACGTTAACAGCGCGATCGAAACCTTTAGCAAATGCTTTGGGACCGTCTCGGACAAAGTCCTCATTACGGTATAAACGTTACCCGTTCCCCCGGCCTTTCACAAGGGCGTCCCCGGGTGCTCGCTCACGCTCGCACCTACTTCGATCTCTGGTTACCTGCAGCTAGCCGCAGCGCAGCCTTACTTCTTCGCCTTCGAAAGGGCTGCCGCGGCTTTTTCAAGGGCTTCCGCGGCCTTGCGGGCCTGCGCGGCGACCGCCTTCGCATTTTGCGCCGCTTTCTCGGCGTCGGCGGCCGTTTTCTTCGCCTGGGCCGCCGCCACCTTGGCATCTGCGAGGGCCTTGGCCAGCTCGACTTCCGCCGGAGCCTTTGCGGCCGGCGCGGGTTTTGCCGGAGCCGGCTTGGTCTTCGCGGGCGGGGTCGGCTTCGGAGGCGCCGGCTTGGATTTCGCAGGCACAGGCTTGGCTGCCGCTTTCTTCTCCGGAGTCTTGGCGGGAGCCGCGGACGCAACCACCACCGGCTTGTCTTTTTCGGACCAGCCGAGATTCACTGCCAGATTCGGCAGGCGCTTCTTCAAGTTGGCCGCGCCTTTCTCGCTCACCTTGGTCTGCCAGGCATAAAGACTTTTCAGATTCTTGAGCCCGCCGAGCTTGGCCACTCCCGCATCGGACACCTTGGTCCCGTAAAGATTGAGATACTCGAGCTTCCCGAGGCCGCGCAGTTGATTCAACCCGGCGTCACCGACCGCGGTGTTCTGAAGATAGAGCTTGGTCAGATTTTTCATGCCGGCGACTTGCACCAGCCCTTTGTCCGTGACCGCGGTGCCGCCAAGATCCAGCCAGAGGATGTGCGCCGCCACCGGCTTCAACATCGCCAATTGCGCGTCGCCGAAATCCTTGGCCACATTAAGGGCGCTGAACCGGAGCTGCGGGGTGTCGGCCGCGATCTCCATAAGGGAAGCGCCCGCGGCGCTGACTTTCGCCTTGGTGTCGGCAATCACTTTTTTCTGGGCTTCGGTCAGTGCGACCGCGGTCGCCGCGGGTGCGGGCTTGTCTTCGGCGGCCCCGGGCTCGAGCGCCAGCGCGGCTTTGATCGCGCCTTCCAGATTTTTGGGCGCCTTGGCGGCTGCCAGCTTGATGTCCTTCTTGGCGCCGGACTGGATCCACCACTTGATGAGCTTCACTTCACCGGGGGTCAGCTGGTCCTTGTCATCCGGCGGCATGTGCTCGTCATCGTCGAGTGGCAGCATGACGCGCTCGAAGAGATAGCTTTTCTCCGGATTACCGGCCACCACGTTGGTGTCCCCTCCTTCGTCTCCACCCTTGATGATGAAATCGTAGGTATCGAGCCGCAGATCACCCTTGTCTTTTTCCTCGCCGTGGCAACCGGTGCATTTCGCCTCGAGCACGGAAGCGATGATATCGGCATAGACGCCGGGATCTTTTGGGGCGGCAGTGGCGATCCCCACGAGCAGGGTAAATACGCCCAGGATAGAGATAGAGAAGGACTTGTTCATGATCATGTTTCCGATGGGTATGTTGAGAGATGAAAAGGAGGGAGAATAACTAAAACGCAATGCCGCGGACTTATCAACCCTTGGTTTTCGGTTCGGAAGCCGGAGAAATGGTGGCCGTGGGACGCGCCTCAGTCGGCGGCATCTTCTTAAGCGAGTCTCCGAGCTGCGCGCGCATCCGGTCGGCCAGCTTGGTGAGCCGGGCCAGCACTTCGGGATACTCCTCGGCGAGATTCCTGGTTTCACCGATGTCCTTGCGCACGTCGTAAAGTCCCAGCTCGGCTTCGGCGGAATCATAGGGCACCGGTATCCCGTCCTTTCCTCCCTCGCGGCCGGAAAGAGTCCGGTAACGGTGCGGGAAAATCACCTTCCATTTTCCGCTCCGCATGCTCTGCAATCCTCCCCGGCCGTAATAGAAAAACAGCGCCTGGTGCGGACTGCGGGCGTCCTTCTCCCCCGCAAGCAAGGGCCAGATGTCTTTGCCGTCGATCTTGTGGCCCGGCAGCTTCGCCCCCGTCAGCCCCGCGATCGTGGGCAGAAAATCGATGGTGATGGCCGGTTCCCGGCACACCGTTCCCGCTGGGATTTTGCCGGGCCAGCGCGCAATGCACGGCACGCGGACGCCGCCGTCCCAACTGGTGCCTTTCCCCTCCCGCAGCGGACCGGCGACGCCGGAGTGCGCCCCATACGAAAGCCAGGGGCCGTTGTCGGAAGTGAAAATGACCAGCGTGTTCTCGTCGAGACCGTGTTTCTTCAAGGTCTTCAATATCTGTCCCATCGACCAATCGATCTCCGCGATGACATCGCCATAAGTGCCCCGTTCGGTTTTGCCTTGAAACTTGTCCGAGACGTAAAGCGGCACGTGCGGCATGGAATGAGGCACGTACACGAAAAATGGCTTATCCTTGTTCCGCTCAATGAATGATACCGCGCGCTCGGTGTAGAGGGTCGTCAGGTTGCGCTGCTCTTCGGGTGTCACTTCGGCGTCCACGACCTTCTTGTCCTCGATCAGCGGCAGCGGCACATTGAACTTGTGACCTGCGGTGGGATGATACGGCCACATGTCGTTGGAATACGGCAAGCCCAGATACTCATCGAACCCGTGGTTGGTCGGCAGCATGTTCGCCGGCCGTCCCAGGTGCCACTTGCCGAACATGGCGGTGGCATATCCCTTGTCTTTCAGCATCTCGGCGATGGTCACTTCGTCGTGACTCAGCCCGATGGGAGACGTCGGCCCGATGGCGCCGTGCATGCTGACCCGCGCGTGGTAACAGCCGGTCAACAGCGCCGCCCGCGAAGCGGAACACACCGCGCTGGACACATAGAAATCGGTAAAGCGGATGCCCTGGGCCGCCATCTTGTCGAGGTGCGGCGTCTCGTACCCCTCGGCGCCGTAGACACCGAGATCCCCATACCCCATGTCGTCCGCGAACATGATGACGATGTTGGGCGCCTGCCCTGAGCTTGTCGAAGGGGCGGCCGCCACAGGGGCGCAGAATGCGAGGATGGTGGTGAGCATCGCGCCCGTTGCGAGGAGGTTTTTCATGGGTTTCGAGGGTCTGAAACGACGCTGCAGGGATCAATAAAAGAACGGAGAAATAGCCTGAATCTATCATGAAAATCGAAAGCACACGGGCCCGGGACTCATGAAAGACCTGAGACTCGAGACTTCAGACCAGAGACCGGAAACGGGAACAACGAAGCGAGAACCGGGAACGGCCAACAAGCGCCTTCCCCACTGTGTCATCCCGAGCGGAGTCGAGGGATCTCTCTAAACCCCCAACGGTTTCTCTATTCCAGAAAACGTGCGAATGCCTGTGGCGCTTTCGCATCTTCCGGAAGTCGAGCGATCCTCAAGTATACGAGAGATCCCTCGACTCCGCTCGGGATGACAGAAGAGAAATCGCGAACGGAGAACCGAGAGCCGAGAACCGAGAACCGAGAACCGGTTAACTGAGAACCTCTTTGATCACATTCCCATGCACATCCGTCAGGCG
>JAHEJT010000246.1 GCA_024638765.1 Verrucomicrobiales bacterium | reverse complement strand
GGGGATTATCGAATTCATCCGTCCCCCAGGGGACGGACGCATCGTGCGTATCGGGTAGGTACCGAAGCGGTCAAACGGGGCAGACTGTAAATCTGCTGGCTATGCCTTCAGTGGTTCGAATCCACTCCTGCCCACCATCTCTCCCTAAACCCGCCTCAGGCGGGTTTTTTCTTTGGGGGAGATGGTGGGCAGGAGTGACTGAGGCCCCGGCGCGCTCCGCGGGCCGGGGTTTGACTGTCCCGCCGCTTTTAAGCGGCTACCCTCAAATGCGGAGCGAAGCGCAGCCATCCTGCAGAGCGTGAGCCTGCGTAGCAGGCGAAGGATAATCCACTCCTGCCCATTTCCTGCAAGCTGGCAGGAAATCGCTTTTCCTCTTCGAGTCTGAGCCTGAGGGCTCGTCCCTCAGAGTCGAAGACAGCTCATCCAATTACCGCAGTCACCGGCCTCGGGTTGGGGTTGGAGGGGATTCAGATCCGGGGACGCGCCCTGGCAGACAACGGATGGCCGGCGGACCATATGCAAATGGGAGCGCGCAATGCCGTGAGCCGGACCATCAGGCGGGCGAGGGATCGCCCGAAATCTTACCAAAAATGTCAAATAGTTTGGACCCCTTTTAGACCCTCGTGGTGGGTATGGGAATGGGAGCCGGGCAGAGAAAGAGAGTCCATGCGTTAGAGCCGGTGTTCTGTAAGGAGAGGCGGCGCACGCTCGTCATTCCCTCAGGGTCATGACATTTGACGGCCGGAACCGCCGTGCTACAGACCCGTATGGCCAGTGGTGTGGGGGGCGGTGGTTCAATCCTCCCGCTTACCCGATTCTGCCCCGTTAGGATTTTCGAGTGAGATTCTTGCGCCGTAGAAGGCGTTCGCCTCGCATGACGTGAACGATGTAGATGACCTTTTCGCTCTGGCGGTAAAATACCCTGCAAGGCGGTTCAACAATCTGGCGATAAGCCTTCACCGGCCGGAGTTCCGCGGGAATGGAGCCAAGCTTTGGATGCTCCACAAGTTTCTCGATGTGAGCAAAGACGCGTCTCACCAGGCCTTTCGCGGCTTCAGGATCGTCGAGTGCGATGTAGTCTGCGATCTCATCGAGATCCGATAGGGCAGGCTCGGTCCAGACTATCCTAGCCATCGCTTCATCCGCTTCTTGGCTTCGGTATGAGAGACGGTGCGACCTTGTTCAATTGCTTGTTCTCCGCGAGCGATTCCTTCTAGAAGCTCGATTCGGTTGCGCATGGCCTCAAACGTTTCGACGTCCAGAAGGTAGGCTGCCGGCTTGCCGTGTTGGGTGATCATAACCGGTTCCTGATTCTCCGCGAGATCACCGAGAATCTCGGTCGCTCTTCTTTTCAAGGTTGTGACGAGTTCCACCTTCATAAAGTGATACTAAAGTAGCACTTGAGGGTGCGCAAGTCATTTCAGCGCACGAGGGGCCAAGGGACAGAGACGTCAGGGATATTAGGTCAGTGGTCCTAATTGCCAGGAGTTTCCTTTTTGCCTTCGGCAGGCTCTCATTCGAGTCTGAGCCTGCCTTCGACTTCAGCTCAGGCCCAAGAACGGGAGGGCTCTTCCCTCCGTTCGGCCCGAGCTCACGGCCGAGTGCAGAGTCGAAGACAGGGCAGGCAGCCCCCGGCTTTATTCCGTCCAGGCGCCCCCCTTCTTCGCGCTCCGCGCTACGAACGGCAAGCTGGGTTGGCCTGCCCTGAGCTTGCCGAAGGGAGGGGGTTGATCGCGAAGCGTTTCTTCGAACAACCGATGCCATTGGTGTCCGATGCGTTCGCAAGGCACTGCTCAGGGCTCGAGGACCCTCAGGCGGAGAAAGAGCGGGCTTCCACTTAAGCTGACGGCCTCTCGCATCTTCCAGGCAAAGCCGGTCTTGCTCGTTTCCATCAGGCTTGTTCCCGATGGATCGGTGCGCTGGATACCGAGACCACTTCCCAGCGGGATGTAGGTGCTACGGTCCGTCCAGGTTTCGAAGTCGATCGAGGACTGAAGCGTGGCCCGGAGAAAGGTCATCCGTTCATCGATGGGAAACTCGACGACGAGCGTCGCCGGGTTGACGCCGCGTGGAACGGGATCGGGCGGCGAGACCGTCCCAACCCCAACCGGCTTGAGAGGAGACGGATCGTTCCCCGAGACGGGAACTCCCCCGGTGAGCGCTTCGGCCCGGTTAGGAAGCCCGTCGCTGTCGTCGTCGCCATTTGCACCCGACACACCCCAGAAACTGGTCCACTCCGTCATGGTGGAGAAATTCGCGCGGGCCTCGATGGCACCGATGTCGATGATCCCCTGGACCCTCGTTCTTCCGAAGATGTCCGTGGGAACGAGCGGTACACTGACAATCGAAGGATCGCCTTCGCCGATACCCCGGCTGTTTCCGGCGGGGACCACATTCCCGTTGGAAAAAGTGACGAGGCTGGGACTCACCCCGATGATGTCACTGTCGTCCTTCGGAGCGAATTGCGGCGCTTCCTCTTCCGAGAAAGACTCCACGAGGTTGTATCCATTCGACACTAGTAATCCCTCGATGTCGTGGAAAGCGGGAGGATCAGTCCCCTCGGCGCTGTTTGCAGCAACCATGCAGTGGTCCATGGTTCCCTCTTCAGAGAAGATGGTTGACGGATCGCTGCCTTGAGCGGTGTTTTTCAGAAACGTGGAATGCTTTAAGGTTGTCCCGCTGCCGACGAAAAGCGCGGCGCCTGCGCCATTACTACGGTTGCGAATCAGCAGACTGTTGAGAATGGTCGAGCCCGACCCAAGATTGTTGATCGCACCTCCGAACCCACCCAGTGCGCTGTTATTCCGGAAGAAGCAGTTTTTGAAGGTGAGGGAGGCGGCGCCATACACGGCGCCTCCCCAATCGGATGTGTTGTCGATGAAATTGGAAAATTCCGCGGTCAATTCACCTCTGCTCGAAACGGCTCCACCCTGAGAATCAGAGCGATTGGCAATGAACAAGCTGGAATAGATCCAGGTGGAAGGGGGGCTGGTCGAGTCTCCGGAAGAAGCCTCGTCAGCATACACGCCCCCTCCTTCATTTGCCTCGTTCCCCTGGAACAGGCAGTTGCGCAGCAAAAGTTCCTGGCCGGAGTTGGAGACCGTTCCTTTTCCGAACAACGGTCCTTCGTTGTCGAAGAACGAAGTGTCCGTGATCGTGCAGCGGCCTCTTGCGGTTCCTCCGGTAAAGGGGAAATAGATGTGCACGCAACTGCCCAGAGTATCTTCTATACCACCGCCAGCAGGCCGCGTGATCGTGTTTTCCCGAAAAGTGCAATTTGTGAGGGTGAAGCCTGTAGAGCCGGCGATCGCGCCTCCGCCCACGCAGATCTCACCCGCGTTATCAAACCCGTTCTGCTCAAAGAGACAGTTCCGCACCGTGAGCACGCCGGAGTTGAAAATCGCACCCCCGAAGCGAGCGGCCGATGCACCAGTCATGTCCGTCCGATTGTTCCGAAAAGTGCAGTTGGCGATGGTCACGATGCCATCGGCATAGATGGCGCCGCCCTGGGCGGAGTCGGTGGTGACGCCGCCCGTGAACACGAGATTGTGAACCTCGTTGAAGCCCGAACAGCGCAGAATCTGCCGCACTCCGCCCCCGCTGATTGTGATCTGCTGGGGATTCGAAGCGGAGCCGATGAGCTGCACAGTCTCTCCGAGGATGAGAGTGTTTGCCGGCACGATCGTGCCGGCGAGTTCGGAAGCGAATACGATCTGGTCGTTCGAGTCCGCCTCCACCGCCGCCTCGTCAAGGGAGGTCAATCCGTCGTCGGGATCAAAGCCCGATGCCGTGGTAGTGACAGTGTGTGTCTCACCACGGACCTGCTGGCTGCAGAATATGAGCGCAGATCCGAGAACCACAACAATTCTCGCGAATCGTAAGATCCCTGCGGAGAATCCGGCTGGGAGTACGACGTCCCCATGACGAGCCAAGTTCTTCATCCTACTGCAGGAGTTTCCTTTTCCAGCCCCCGGCTTCATTCCGTCCAGGCGCCCCCCTTTCTTCGCCTCACGGATACGAAGGGCAAGCCGGGTTGGAGGGGGTTCAGGGGTCTTCGCTCCGCTTCGCCCGCCCGCGGGGGGAGGAAGGGGCAAAATCGGGGCCAATTGCCCTGATTTCACCGCCAACTCGGACCTTGCGTCAAGCCTCAAGCCCGTTCCGGGCGCCATTCGCTCCTCATCGGAGGCCAAAACGGTCAAACCCGGGCACGCGGGTGCGTTGCCGCCTGTTTTGAGAGTTGAAAACAGGCAGGTGGATTGCTGGATCAACTGTCGTTGACCGCATGGACCGGCCATTCGTCCCCGGGAAAGGGATCGTCTGCGTCGAGAACGAGGATTCTCTCCTCATCGAGCGCGAGTTCGGGAGGTTATGCCGCCTTCGGCGCCCTCCGCGGTCAGGTTTCGCTCTTGTTGATGCACTATCGCGCCGTGGCAGTCCCAGGCAGGTTCTTCCCCCAGCCACCAGTCGGCGGGCGGCGGCTCGACCTCGTCGCTCCAGCCCCACTGCGACGGCACGTCCAGCGGCTCCATCGTCTCGATATCGAAGGGCGGCGCGGGCGGCGGCGGCAGGGCGATGAGTCCTTCCCAAAGTCCGTGAAGCCGCAGAAAGAACTCCACCTCATCCCGGCGGATCATCGTGCCGACGACTTTCATGGTTCCCTTACAGCAGGGACAGAGTAGCGGATCCTCGCCCCAGACCTTCATGATCAGATCGCGCCAGAGAGGACGCAGGGCGCGAACGCTCCTGGCAGCCGGCGGCGGCAGGATAACGAACACGGGCTGGTTCGAGTGCGGGCGGGGTGCCGTGGAGGCTCCCGTCATTTTCGGGCGCGGCCGTCCGGCTTTCGCGTCCATGCCGCGCCGCTTGTTCGAGTAGAGCCCGCCACGTGAGTCCCGTTCCACGTGACAACGTGGTCACGGGATAGTAGCGCACCGTCTGATAGTTCTTGGGCGGGATGTGCTCGATGGCGGCGGGTCGCGATCCGCGACAGGAGGATGCGCCTTCGGCGCGGGGCGAAATCGGTAACCTCGGGGATCTCGTAGTTGCGCTTGGTGTGCCAGTTGCGCTTGGAGCGGTAAATCACTTTCCGGGCCGTCTCGTTCCAGGTGATTTTCTCCAGTGAGAACGGGGCGCGCAGCAGATACTCCGCGAGACGGCGACGGCCTTCGACATCGTGAGAGGCGACGGGTTTGTCCCCCGCATCGAGGCTGAAGCCGCTGTGTTTCCAACCGAGCAGTTGGCGGGCCTTCTTTTCGCTAATGAGTTTTTCCCGCCGCAGGGTGGCGATGAAGCGGTGGCGGATAGGAAATCGCTTTTCCCCTTCGGCTCTTCGGCTTCGCTCCCCTCGACTTCGCTCGGGGCAGGCGGGGCAGGCAGGCCCCATTGTCGCCTTATTCCGCTCTTTCGACTCTTCTCTCCTTGCGCCTCATCACTCCGGGAGCGACCGTGACCCATGATTAAGCCCCTCCAACCGCTTTTCGCCGCTACGATCATCGTGGCCTCGGTTCTACCCGTGACTTCACAGGCGCAGGAGACCGAAAAGGTCCCGTCGGCTGTCCCCACGAAGGAGGAGCCCAAGGTGAAACCTTACGCTCACAAGAACTCGAAAGGGTCCACCTACTACCTGTTCAGTCGTGAGCAGAAAGTGAGGAATTCGGACAAGGTCTTCACGATGTATTTCTTTGCCAAGGATCCCGAGAACAAGAAGGGAACGCCGGTGGCGAAAGTCCCGGAAGATCGCGAAGTCTCGGAAACCAAGACCGGCCTCCTGGTCCTAAAGAAGAAGGTGAAGAAGTAGCGACCAAGGCGATCGCGATCTTACTGCTATTAATTTGCTCTTTGATCTCGCTATCGCGACGAAGCAGTCCCGGGGGGCGAGGGGACCGGAAGTCCAAGCCTTTCGAGGTTATAAATCTTGGTAGATCATCGATACTACTTATTCTGGGATAGCTTCTAGTAAATGGCGGGAGATCATTTGTGACTGAAAGGAATTCGCTTTTCAGCCCCTCCCATCAGTCCTGCCAGGCGCCGCGGGTTGGAGTGGGTTCAGCTTCACCGCCGCGCTTGTTTCTCCAGGTAGTCGATGAGAAGGCGCACGCCGACTCCC
>JAHEJT010000245.1 GCA_024638765.1 Verrucomicrobiales bacterium | reverse complement strand
TCCCCGGGGGACGGATGCATTCGATAATCCCCAACCCCTCCCTTTTCAAGCACTTTCCCCCCGCGAAACCTAGAATTTCTGGAATTCCCCGGATCCGGGCCCTGGACCGGAGCGCACCCCACTCCAGGCTTCCCCTCCCCAGCCCTCACCTTTTACTTTTTACCTCTTGTCCTTCGTAGCTTCAGCGAAGAAGGATCCCACCTTTCACTGAATCTCCCATCTCCCATCTCCCATCTTCAATCTTCAATCTTCCATCTTCCATCCCCTATCCCATGACCCCTCCCGACGACGACACACCCGATTCCGAATTCGATCTCTCCCGCCAACTCGACGACGCCGACCGCGAAATTCGCATCGACAAGATGCGCGAGGAAATCGAAAACAAAGGCGGCACCTTCGGGACGCCCAAGGACGCGCCTCCTCTCGATCCCAAGCTGGAGGAATCATTCCTCGCCAACATCATCGCCTTCGAGAACGCCCCGGAAACCACCCATGCCCGCATGTTGCTGGATGATGGGATCACGTTGCCAAGTCCGGACGAACTCACTGAGGACAAAGAGCTCCACGAAAAACTCTGGGAAGTCATCCACGGGCTCGCCAAGCGCAATGTCTTCCTTTCTTCCACCAACCACCTCAACGATCGCGAACTCTATACCCATCTCTGGAGTCAATCACTCAACGAAATCACGGAGGACCTTTCCGGTGTCCCCGGATACGCGTGCCATCTCGATATTCTCGGCGGCTGCAGCGACGAGGATACCCGCCTCCAACTCAAGTATTACGCCGACGAAGACGCACGCCGCAGGTGGGTGGCGGAATTTCCCGATTACGAACTCCCGGAACCCTGCACCCCGCCCCACGACCGCGACAAAGATCTTCCGCAAAGGGACAGTTGAAAAGCGAGAAGGGAGAAGTTGCGAGCGGCGCTTGCCGCGACACTTGATTTCGCGACATCCTGATCTGGGGCCATCAGCCGAGATCCTTATCACCTCCACCTGGTTTGCTTCTCCATTCCCCATTTTCTATCTTCCGTCTTCCATCTTCCATTTTCCCAGTGGCCCTCCGCATCGATTACAAATCCGTCATCAAAGGCACCCTCTGCAACCGCGAGAAAGGGAAGGTCACGGGCGAAGTATGGCTGCGCGGCTGGAATCAACCCGTCCGCCTGGACCTGAGGGGCAATCCCCACCGCGATCTCGCCGGGCGGACCCTTTCCTTCACCAACCCCGCGCCGGAGGGCCCCGATGCCGCCGAGGATCTTGGTCTTTATCCGGATCAAAACGGAAAGACCGGCGATATCACCGCTTCACGGAAAGTCCGCGTCCCCACGATCTCCGACGAGGAAGTAAGCCGCTGCATCCGCGAAAAACGCGAATTCCCCACCGTCTGGAAAAATTCACTCTACCTCGAGTGGTTTTCTATCCGCAACGGCCGGGTCGTGCTCGAGGCGCCCGGGTTCGACACCGAGATCTCGGAGCCCGCATGGACCATGACTGACGAGGAAGAAATCCAAGCGCATCGAGCCGCGCAAGAAAACATGGTTTCATTCCTCGATGACGTCTGCGAGATCATGTCCAAGCAGGACCGGGAAAACGCGCCCGTCGATTTCAGCGGCGAAGACGATGGACCCATGGACGAGTTCCAGTGGGAAAAATTCATGAAAGAAAGCGACCGGAAAACCGATCGCCTCATGGAGCTTTATGAAAAATTCGGGGATGACCCGGACAGCGACCGCAAGATCGCCGATCTCATGGGCTGGGACCTGCCCGACGAATTTTTTGAACCCCCGGATCAAGACGAGGCGAATGATGCCCCCGCGATTGACACCGGTTACGAGGAAAAGGATTCCCCTTCCCGTGCCCGCTTCGTGCACAACCCGCTGAGCACCCGCGTCAAGGATCTCCTCTTTACCTACGATCTCAAGAACCAGGAAGACGGCACGCCGTTGTGCACGCTGATCACCCGGCTCATGACCTTGAGCGCCAAACTCGCCGGCGCCCTCGATCGCCTGGAGGGCGATGAAGACGAAGATCTCCATGACCCGGGCTTTACCATCGCCTGCCTCAAACGCTGCCTCCCCATCCTCGACGATGCGCTCAACGCCGCCAACGAAGCCGGCGACCAGGAACCAGCAATCACGGAACTCTTCGACGTCCGCCAGGAAATCCTCAAACGCATGGAGCAACTCCGCTCGCGGCTGTGACGCCGTCTGGCGTGTGAAGATTGGCCTTCCCCTCGCCGTGAGGTAGAGGGGACTGGCAAGAATGGCGCTACGTTGAGCGAATTCTTCGATCATGCGCGCGTTCGCATGGCGCGGAGCGCTTTGGAGTGCGCCGGCTTGGACGTGCGTCCCACGTTGTGGGACAACGTCCCTACTCACGTGGACGGCGCTTTGGTTATCAAGGGCCAACGATCCAAAGCGGTGTCAAGCCACCGCACTCCAAATTGGTTCCCGCCAGAACGATTACCGTCCTATAGTAGCGCCATTCGGGACTGACAAAGTAATAATCTGCGGCATCTGCGGTTAAAAATCCGAAAGAAAAATTCGTGTCCCTTTATCCCGTGCCTGCGGTCCGGGCTCTGCAGCAAGGCTTCGCTTCGAAAAGGCGCTAACGCGCCAGGGCAGTGTGGTTAAAGAATCAAATCAATAAATTTCGTGTATTTCGTGTAATTTATCCTGCTTCCAGCAGGCTCTGCATCCAGGCTTCGCTTCTAAGATGCGCTATCGCGCCGAGGCAGTGCGGTTAAAGAATCAAATCAATAAATTTCGTGTATTTCGTGTATTTCGCGGTTAAAAAAAATCTGTGGTTGAGAAATCTTCCGAACACATCCACTCCGTCTCCGAATTGACCCGGCTCGTCCGCGGCCTCCTCGAAACCCATGTCGGCGAGGTCTGGGTCGAAGGGGAAATCTCCAACCTGCGCAAGCAGGCTTCGGGACACCAGTATTTCACGCTCAAGGACGCAGATGCCCAACTCTCCTGCGTCCTCTTTCGCGGCAACGCCTCCCGCCTTCGCGGACTGCGCCTGGAAGACGGCCAGCAGGTCCAGGCTTTCGGAGAACTCAGCGTTTACGAGGCGCGCGGCCAATACCAGCTCATCTGCCGTCTCATCCAGCCGAAGGGTATCGGCGCTCTACAAGCCAAGTTCGAGGCCCTCAAGAGAAAGCTGGAAACCGAGGGCCTCTTCGATCCTTCCTCCAAGCAACCTATCCCCCGCTTTCCCCGCACCATCGCCGTTGTCACCTCTCCCACCGGCGCCGCCCTGCGCGATATGCTCAACATTCTCGGACGACGCGCCCCCTGGGTCCGCATCCTCGTCTATCCCGTCCGCGTCCAGGGCAAAGGCGCAGAAGTAGAAATCGCGGAAGCGATCGGACGTATCAGCGCCGCGTCCGGAAAACAACTTCCCACCATCGATACCCTCGTCGTCGGGCGCGGCGGCGGCAGCATCGAGGACCTCTGGAATTTTAACGAGGAGATTGTTGCGCGCGCCATCCACGCCTGCACCATTCCCGTGGTCTCAGCGGTCGGACACGAGATCGATTTCACCATCGCAGATTTCGCCGCCGACCTGCGCGCGCCCACGCCCAGCGCCGCCGCGGAACTGATCGTGCCGGACAAAGAGGAATTGGAGGCTCGGCTCGGCAAATTGGAAATCACGATGCGCCAGGACGTGCTGGCGGTCCTGGAACACCACCGCAAAGTCCTGGAACTCACCGCACGTGGGGCCCTCAGCCGCGAGCCCATGCGCGTCCTCCAGGAATACCAGCAGGAAATCGATTACCTCGGAGACAGTCTCACCACCAGCGCCGGCAACTTTCTCGAACGCTTCATTGCGAAGGCCGTCCATGCGGCGCGCGTCCTGGAGATGTGCCGGCCGGAGCGCGCCCTGGCCCAGCGCCATGAGCGTTTCGTGCTGCTGCGCGAAAAACTGCTGCGCTCGACTTCTCACTTGCTCCAGCGGGATTCGGAGAAACTGAAAGCTCTCTCCAGCCTCTTGCGCAGTCTCGGACCGGAGGCCGTCTTCGCGCGCGGGTTTTCCCTGACCACCGACGTCGAGGGCACTACCATCACAGACGCTGCGGCGGTCTCTCCCGGCCAGTCCGTGCGCACCCGCGTCGCCAAGGGCGAGTTCGACAGCACGGTGACGTAGCGGCGGCATCCTGCCGCCGAACCAATTTAAAACGGCGGCAAGATGCCGCCGCTACTTTCCTCCGCTCTCGAGAAAGGGAGTCAAACCTCAACGCTTCCCTGGACCAGGCAGGGCGACGTCCGCTTCCCCCTGTGTCATCCCGCACCCGTTACGCTGTCATCCCAACGCCCCCCACTGTCATCCCGCACCCGGTACGCTGTCATCCCAACACCCCCCACTGTCATCCCGAGCGGAGTCGAGGGATCCCTCTTCTCTCATCCAATCCTTCGAGTGATCTGAAGCGGTGGTTGCGTGTTCACGGGCTCGAATTGGGCAGTCTATGGATGGGTCCGCGCTCCCCATGAAGAACGGGGCCATGACATCGATGCAGCACCGGTAAGCCAAGAGGACATCTTGGAGGGAAGGCGTCCGCGGTGAAGGAACGAAAGCCCAAGCAGGTTAGGGAGATCCCTCGACTTCGCTCGGGATGACAGAATAATCAGTGATCGAAATCGACTGCCCTCGCGCGGACCAACAGGCGGAGCACCCCCCAACGCGAAAAGCCCGCGGGATTTTACTCCCGCGGGCTTTGGTGCAATTGATAATGCTTTGCGCGTGAACCGCTCAGGGATTCACCACGCTGAGGGTCTCGGGGACCAGTCCGCCGGCGTTGGAAGTGCCTTCGCCGCTGCTCGAGTCTGCGGGAGCGGTGAAGAGGTCCGATTGCTTGTCGGCCCCAAGGATGTATCCACCACGTTCCCGGGTGATTTTCTCCGCGGCCGCGCTGCCGTCACAACGGCCCACGACTGCTTTTCCGGAGTTCCACCAGGGATGATTCTGGTCGTAACGGGTTCCGCCCGCCGTAAACCAATCCGCGACCAGGGGGATATTGCCCGGGCTACTGTCCGTCAGGCCCACCACGTATGCGAAACAATTCTCTGCTGCCTGCAGATCGTTGTTCTCATCCGGGATCCGCTTCTGCGAGCCCGGGGTCTGTCCCGCGGTGAAGAAGATGGATTCCACGTTGATGTAATCCGGGATCAACTCGTTGAAGCAGACTGTCGACGTGACAGAATCTCCCCCGCCATCGGCAGAGTCGCCGGCGCCGGCGTCGGCGATGCTTCCGGTCGGGAAGATACCCAGGTTATCGATGGCGAACGTGCGGCACGCGAGGTTTACTTGCTTCACGTTGGAAATGACCTTCGTGAGCTTGGCGCGCTCCGTTACGCTGTTATACACGGGCACCGCAATGCTCGCCAAAATGGCGATGATCGTGATGACCACCAACAGCTCGATCAGAGTGAAACCCTGATCGAGAAGCTTTCGCTTGGTTTTCATTTGTTAATTTGCCTTTCTTTTGAATGCGTTGAATTAAGAGTACAATACAAGTTATTTACTGCCCGAAGGCGCATATATGGAAGGGGTCAAGACGCCAAACCGGGGGTCGAAACCCCTTCATTCTGCACCCTAGGCGGGTTTAAAGGGTGGCGCAAGCCCTTTAGAAGGGACCGAATATCCCGTCAATGCCGGTCCGTAGGTGCGAGCGTGAGCGAGTACCCCTCACAGCGTGAGCGAGTACCCCGCGACCGCAATACCATGCGAAACTACGGGGAGGAAAATGATAACCACTTTCTGCCGCTCCGCGGCCTCTGCAGTCACGCTTTGCGTCCAAGAACACCGCTTGCGGGGCAAGGCAGTCGCTCGCACCTACGCTTCTTCCTTGAACTCGGGGTACTCGCTCACGCTCGCACCTACGCTTCTTCCTTGGACTCGGGGTACTCGCTCACGCTCGCACCTACGCTTCTTCCTTGAACTCGGGGTACTCGCTCACGCT
Source organism: Verrucomicrobiales bacterium (assembly GCA_024638765.1). Classification (GTDB taxonomy): domain Bacteria; phylum Verrucomicrobiota; class Verrucomicrobiia; order Verrucomicrobiales; family DEV007; genus JAHEJT01. The sequence goes on along the minus strand of JAHEJT010000245.1, from coordinate 165 downwards.
CGCACCTACGCTTCTTCCTTGAACTCGGGGTACTCGCTCACGCTCGCACCTGCGCTTCTTCCCTGGACTCGGGGTACTCGCTCACGCTCGTACCTACGCCTCTTGCCTTAACTCGGGGTACCTACGCCTCTTCCCTGCGCAGACGAAAGCCGATCGTCGCAAGCG
>JAHEJT010000244.1 GCA_024638765.1 Verrucomicrobiales bacterium | reverse complement strand
GGCCTGCCTTCGCAACCGCAAATTCGAGCAGCTGCAGGGGCTCATGGAAATCGGGGCTAACGATGGAATGCACACCATCGACGACAGCCTCCTCGAACTCTATCAAAACGGTCAGATCGCCCTGGAGGACGCCCTCTCGCACTGCCGCGATCCCTCCCGTATTGAGGGCGCCAAGGTCCGCAAAAAAAGAGGTTTCCGGAAGCGCTGAAGCCGAGATCCGGGTGTGATCCGGGCATCACCCGCGACAGGGCACGCTCCCGTGCCGGCCGATTCCGTCGTTTTGCAACATGGACTTGTATTCAGGTGCATCCATTTTATACTGGAAAACTCTGTCCAGACCGATTTGCGTCCGGCCCTGACACCCTTAAAATCTCCCGTTATGTTTTCTTTTCACTTTCATCGCACACTGATGGCCGGCGTGCTGGCTGCCTCCACCATGATTATCAGCGGTTGCAGGCGACCAGCCGTGGTGCCCGCGGAAGAACATTTTCTGTCGCGACGCGTCGATGCGCTCGAGGATAAAGTCGCGGACCTTGAGGTCCGATTGGCACAGGTGAGTCGCGGCCGGGAAGGCGCGGAAACGGGCAGCACTGCGGATCCGGGTATGGGAGGGTTCGAGTCGGAGGAAGCCCAGGCGCGTCTCAGGGTTCTCAAGATCAGACAGCTGGAAACGGCACCCCGGGCGGACTTGCCGGGCATGATCGAAAACCTGGGATTCTCAGCACCCGAGTTGGCGCGGTTTCGCCGGGACCTGAAATTACTGGAGGAAAAACACGCCGCCTTGATCAAGGGCGAAGGCGCGGAAGGCGCCGCTTACACAGAGATTCTCGGGGAAATCGACAAAGCCAAATACCGGCTGGAACTCGCCGCCGAAGGAGTGCGCACCCGGCTTCTCGAAGAAAGCCGGGAGACTGTGCAAAAAGTCGAGGCCATGCGCCGGCAGCTCGACGAAGGCGCGCCCCGCGACGAGGCAAGCGGGCCCAGGTGAATTGTCGCCCGGGCGGTGGCGCCGTCGGTGGCATTACTCGTTTTGGTATACGGCGGCCTGCCACTCGAGATCTTCACGGAGCATTATGGTGACGTACTCGCGCATCGATTTCCTTTTTTCGAAGGAACTTTTGTATTGGAGGATATAGAACTTCCCGCGGCTTCCGTCGGGTGCGCTGGTCCGGTAATTCATCGTTACCAGTTTTCGAGACACGAGGGGTCCCAGGGGTTCCCGGCTGTTTTTCAAAGCGGCCAGCCAATGTTCATGTGATATGAGGTCTCGGAAAAGAGGCGCGCATTGTTCCCAGCATTCCTGGTATTTGCCATCGTCGAGCAGCGCGAGCCACGGTTCCGCAACTTCGATCGCGGCCACACGGGGATCATCGCCGTTACCAAGACCGCAACCTGTGACCAGCAAGACCCCGAAGGCCAGCGGTAATAGCGGCAAGTGCTGTTGGATTTCCTTTTCGTAAGAGCCCATGCGAACGGAAGTCAAGGGGATGCCGGCTTCGCCGGGGTTAATGGTTCACAGTTAACGAATCCCCCTTACTGCTCCAGCCGCTCATAAAGCATCTCCAGCCGATCGAGATTCATGCCCGCAGGTTTCCTGTCCAGCAGCCAGCGGAGATCTTCGCGGGCGCGCGCGTGATCGGAATTCTGGTAGAGCAGCAAAGCGCGGTTCAATCGTTCGCCCGGCGATTCCGGTGCCAGGGCCAGGTAAAGATTGAGATACGGAATTGCGTTTGCGGATTCTTCGCTGCCAAGTTCTATGCCTATGAGATTGCGCAGCATGCGCAGAATGATTTCCTTCTTCGTCGATGGAGGAACGTCTCCGGGGTCGATATTCGATCCGGTATAAGATTTTCCGATTGCGGCGACTTCCTCCCAGGTTAATTCCTTGCCTCCGTCAAAGACATCGATATAGGGTTGCCTGCCTTTGCGAGGCCGGTACTGGACCAGGAAGCGGCCCGGGATTGATACCCCAACCATCTCGTGCAAGCCGATGCGTTTTGCCAACTCGATGTAGAGGATCGAAAGCGTGATGGGCAGGCCTTCGCGGTCATCGATCACCTCGTTCAGGTAACTGTTGGAGCGGCTGTAGTAATCCGTGCGACTGCCGTGAAAGCCGTTCTCGTCGAAAAGATACTCATTGAGAAGCTTAAGCTTCCGCACCCGGCCTGTGCCTGCGGGGATATCCGTCACGAGACCCTGCGCCAGCCGGTCAAGTTCCTCCCGGTAAGCTTCGACATCGAGATCCGGATTGTCGATTTTTGCGATTAAGAGGCCCGCGTGAAAGAGATCGATGTTCTTCTCTTCCTCCTTGAAAACCGCTTCGAGATCTGCGAGGACATCGCGCCAGTGTAATTGCTCGGCGAGCAGATGAAATTCCTCGACGCCGCGCTCGAGCTCTTGCGCTTTCTCCAGGAGCAGGCGCCGGCCCGTGGTGGAATGATCGTGAAGTGCTTCAAGGAGTTTTTCCGAATCGGGATCACCCTTGGAGTAATCGCTGATAGACTCTTGGAGACGCGCGATCAGTTTGCGATCCACCGAGACCTGAAGATTCTTGCCGATGGCGAATTTCCTGAAATCCGCCTCCGTGGCGCGGAACTTACAGAGACCTGCCTTGCCGTGACGCAATTCCTTGTCCTGGGACTCGATGACCTGGGTGCCGTTGACAAAGCAGAGAATGCGGTCTTCTTCCACGCGGACGCGCAACCGGTTCCACTCGCCGGCGTGGTAATCTTGCGAACTGACTTCATCCAGCACTTCCCAGGAGTAGACATCCGGCCCTCCGAATCGCGTCAACCGCAGGTTTCCCGCGCTGGGGTAGAAACCGTAGTGAACGTCGCCTTCGTCCGAGGCAAAAGCCAGTCCCGCAGCGCCTGACTCGTCGTCCAGGCGGACCTCGACCGTGATTTCCAGCGGCAGCTCCGGAACTCGCTGCTGGGAGATGCAGAGGGATCGCCCGCCGAATCCCTGGCCGAATTCACGCGCGCTGATGACGCCGGCCCATTGGCTCCAGCGCGCTCCCATTAACGGTTGCCACCGCGCCGGATCGAGGGCCCCGATCGTTAGCCAGCGCTCCATGGGGACAGGGTTGGGTTTTTGCAGGAGCGGTTTGAGAAGATTGACCGGCATCGCGAATCCCAGGTTATCGGTGATGGCGGACTTGAAGGTCATGATTCCGTGGACGCGGCCCGTGCGGTCGAGGATGGGGCCGCCACTGTTACCGGGCTCGACCGGGATCGCCAATTGGAGGAGCCCGACGCTGTCGTCTTCCGCCTCGCGCAACGCGGAGACCACGCCTTCGACGACGCTGTAATCGAGTCCCTGCGGGTTGCCAAGGGCTACGATCTCCGCGCCTTGCTTGAGCAGGTCGGAATCACCGAGTTTAAGCGGCGGGAGTTGGTCTGCGTCGACGCGCACGATCGCGAGATCGAGTCGCCGGTCCCAGGCATGTATCCCTTTAACGGGAAGCCTGGATCCGTCACTGAATTCGATCTCGATGGGACGCGCCTCGCCGATGACGTGCAGATTCGTGGCGATGAGTCCGTCTCTGCTGACCACAAAACCGGTGCCGATACCACCGCGTCGTCCCCCGCGCCCGGTGTACGAGATTCTTACCACCGAAGGTTTTGCCTCTGCGGAGATCTTTTCGACGCTGAGCCTCTTCGGTGATGCCCGGGGAGGAGGCATTTCCTTCTTATCATCCGCTCTCGCCTGAGAACCAGCACTCGCGATGATCGCGAGGAGAAGGGCGCAGGCCGGGGTTCGGGCGCGCCGGAGAAGGGGTGAGCGATCTCTCTGCATTGTCCGTAACAAACCAGCAATTTGCAACTTGCACAAACACTTTGAATTGCTTTGTTGGTGGGGGATTGAGGGAAGCCAACTAGCGATGATCGGTGCAAGATTGAGGAGCAGCAGAGCACAGGGTATTGGGGCCGCTTTATTGCTCTTCGCTTCCGCATGGGAGAGTTCCGCACACAAGATCTCGGCGCTCTCCGTGGTCACGGATTTCTCCGGGTCGGGCGCGTATTCCTTCAAACTCAGTGTCGACGTGCAGCTGGTGCGAGATCCGTTCGGGGAGGGGAGAGACGCAGAGGCCGAAACGCGTCCTCCCGCCGATCCCGACGCGCCGCTGACGGCAGAAGAAATCGCGGAAGTGGTATCGCAGGTGCGGCAGTACGTGGATGAAAGCCTCCGATTCTATTTTGACGACGCTGCGGTGGTGCCCGGGTTCCGTATTGAGGAGGAGACTTTGGACGGGGGAGCTGCGGATGTGAAAACCGGGGCCGACCCGGAGGGAAAAGTCTTGCCGGAGAAGCGATACCTCGTGATTGCCGACGGACGGATGCCGGAGGGTGCCAAAGAATTTCTGCTCGAGGTGACTCCCGAGGCGCAGGCGCCGGTGGTGTTCATCGTCTTCAAGAACGGGAAGCCGACGCGGAGATCCCAAGTGCTCTACAGCGGGGAGTTCAGCCGGCCGATTGAATTGTCTTCCTTGCAAGAGCTGAATCAGTCAGAGGGCGGCCGGGGAACGGCGGAAGAGAGTGACGACGTCTCCGCCTGGCAAACCTTCTGGCGGTATCTTGTATTCGGCTTCGAGCACATCCTTCCCAAGGGCCTCGATCACATTCTCTTTGTGCTTGGCTTGTTTCTCTTCAGTCGCAGGCTCGGGCCTCTTTTCTGGCAGGTGACCGCTTTTACCGTGGCGCACTCCGTGACTCTGGCCCTCGCGGTGTTGGGGGTCGTCGAATTGCCTGCGCGCGTCGTGGAACCCGTCATCGCCCTGAGCATCGCTTACGTGGCCATTGAAAATATTTTTGCGCATCGGATGACACGGCTGCGACCGCTGGTGGTGTTCATGTTCGGGCTGGTTCACGGCCTGGGATTTGCCGGGGTGCTGCGGGATCTGGGCCTGCCGGAGAATCAGCTCCTGCCTGCGCTGGTGGCCTTCAACGTGGGGGTCGAGCTGGGGCAGTTGTCAGTCATTGGCCTGGCATTTCTGGCGGTCTGCTGGATGTGGAACCGGGATTCTTACCGGAAAATGGTGGTGATTCCGGGTTCCATAGCCATCGCGGCGGTGGGTTTGTATTGGACGGTTGAAAGAATTTTTCTTTGAGGTAAACTAGTGTCCTTAATGGCCGGGCCAAGCCTCAAGAGGATCAGCACAGCTATCATCGGCGCCACGGCGCTGACCCTCCTATCTTCGTCTTGTTCTTACGAGGAAAGGAAAGCCGAACTCCTCGAGATGAAAGAGGAGATCAAGGTGCGCGCCGAGGCCTTGTCCTCCTGGGCGGACGAACTGGAGGCCCAGGACGCCACGATCACAGCCAAGGAGGACGACCTGCTGCGACGCGAAGCGGAGGTCCGGGAGCAGCGCGCCAAGGTCGAGGCCGAAGCGGCGGCGCTCAATAAGCTTAAGGATAGTATTGAGAGCAAGGCCAAGACTTCTCTGAAAGGAAGCGTCCCGTCTATCGTCGGCAAGTACGCCATCGTGGTCGATATCGATACCGGGATTGCTTTGTATGAGAAGAACGCCGGCACCAAGACCGCAGTCGCAAGCACACAGAAATTAATGACGGCGCTGCTCACAGTAGAGCGAGGCGATCTGGATGTCTTTGCGACCGTCGCTGAAGTGGATACCCGCGTGTCGCCGACAAAATTATACATCAAGCCCGGCGAACAATACGCTCGCAGGGACTTGATGCGGGCGCTCCTGGTGCGCAGTGGCAACGACCTCGCGATGTGCCTGGCGCGTGATCACTCTGGGAGCAAGCAAGCGTTTGCCGAAAGAATGACAGAACGGGCGCGTGAGCTGGGGATGATGAATACCAAGTTCCTGAATCCGCATGGGTTAACGGAGACGGGGCAGTATTCCACGGCGAGCGACATGGCCAAGCTGGCGATCGCAGCCTACAGCCATCCCGAGATTCGGGAGTGCACTCGGACCCATAAGACCATATTTGAGATGGGAGACGGCACCAAGAAAACGCTGGTGAATACCAACCGGGTTTTGCGGGATTACGGCGCCTGCGACGGGATGAAGACGGGATACACCATCGCCAGCGGATTCTGCCTGATCACAAGCGGCTGCCGGGATGAGAAGAAACGCATCATTGTGGTCCTCGGCAGCAGCAGCCGCTCT
>JAHEJT010000243.1 GCA_024638765.1 Verrucomicrobiales bacterium | reverse complement strand
AGGATATCGTGATGCAATAATTCCTTCTCCACCACCGGGCGCAACAAAGCGAGATCGGCCCGGGAGCGCAGCGCCTCATCCACAAGGTTGTCAAACAAGCTCATTCGCGACCTCCTCGTTCACCAGGTCCATGCTGCGCCGAGTCGCCTTCATGTCTCGCATCGCCTGCCGCACCGAGGCCCGCCAGAGGTGACGATCCGCGTCATAAGTGAGTTCGCCGCTCACATCGATGGGGTGCTGTGCCGTATGGACAAACTCGATGTGGCCGTAGTCGCCGCAATCCACGACGTGACTGCGTCCGGAAGTCATGAGACTGATCCAGTTGATCGGCATTTGCGAAATCACGCCCGCGTCGCTGAGCACCGTCTCCAGACTGATGTAATTAAAATCACCCGCCCGAAGCCGAGCCGCCGCGTGAAACAACAGATTTCCCGGCGGATAATCCCGCACGGGATAGAAGTAAATGCCCCGGCAGACGCGCCGCAGCAACCCAGCCTTGGTCGCCCGGGACAGCAATACCGCCAACTGACCGCAATCGGGCACCGCTCCCGCCAGATCCGACGCCGCGAAAACACAGTGCTCCCGGTCCGCAAGGTCCCGGAGCACCTGGGAAAGCTGCTTGATCGGCTGCATCCTTCAACTCTACAAAAGATTACTAATAATGCAATCTTTTGTAGAGTTGCTTTGAGGCGACTACTGACCTGTTCCTAATTCTGCCCGCCTATCCGCAATTCACCGTCGGCATCAAAAAAGCCACCGACCTCACTAACTTCGCCCCCTTCTCCTTCACACTCCCGGAAATCTCCATCAACGGCAGCGGTGAACTCGAATTCAAATTCACCCCCCGACAACGCCGCCTTCTTCCGCCTCGAAACCGACTGATCTGACACAGTCATCTGTCAGCTCTGGAGTTCACCCGCCGACCTGTCCTTCGTAGCGCGCAGCGCGAAGAAGGAAGGCGGGCCTCGAGTCCGGCTAGTCAGATCTTCCGCAGAGCTTGCGAAGCAATTTCGCAACATCGGCCCGCGTATGGGTGTTCTTGGCGATTCCGATCATCGGTTCGTAAAGCTCCATCGAGTCAAACCCACCGTCGACGCCATTGACGCGAAGAAACACCAGGGCCGATCCGATCGCCGTGCGCTTGTTTCCGTCGAGAAAAGGCTGATTCTCGGCGAAATGAAAAGCGTATGCCGCGGGGACCTCAAAGAGATCTCCCTGCCCGTAGTGAAAGACGTTCTGCGGTTGGGCAACCGCTGACTCAAGAAGGTGGCGGCTGCGCAGACCATCAGTTCCACCAAAGCGCTCGATTGACGAGCGGTGAATCCTTTCAACCTGCGCGACGGAGAGAAACCGCAGGTCCCCGTCGCTCATTCCGCGAGCTTCTTGAGGAGCTCCGCATCCTCCTCCATCACCCGGTTGAGCGCCGCCTCAAAAGCCGCATCGTCGCTGTACCGAGCATCCCCGCCCGGAGCCGCAGCCTCGAGAGCTTTAATAAAATCGATCACCACGACGCGATCCTCGGAGGAAAGGTCTTTGATTTGATCAATAATCTGCTTCGCGGTCACAGCAAAAATCTATGTTGAAACGGCATGTTTTTCAAGCGGGTTCAGCCTCGAAACCGATTTGTCACAATATCGCGTAGCCCCGACGATGAGATACTCAACCCCCTCCTCGGCGAAGATCTGTAACAGTTCTTTGAAGTCGGAGTTCATCGGGATGCTTTCCTTTCATGCCGACCCAGTAGTCGGTGACGAGTTCCCACGTGGCCTGGAGCCGCGCCGCGCACCCCGCTTCCTGCCACTGCCGAATTCGGTAGGCACGAACCTCGTCAAACGATTCGAGCTTGGCCTGAGGCCAATGCGAATGATCTTTTGCCGGAGTGGACACTGGCGGGAAACGGGTCACGGGAAACGGGTCAGGATCTAATTTTTGATATTCGCTCCCTTCAACGACCGCCCCATCCACGCTTCTCTACACCCATCGACATTCCCTCCGCGCCAAGTTAAGTTGCTCCTGTGAGCAAGGAGTTACAGGAACCAATTCGTCGCAAGGTCGGCGGCAGTCTCTCCCGCCTGCCACCTCTGGACCGCTTGGAGTCGTTACGGCGCAACGCCCGGCTCTTGCGCGGCGGATCCTGGAAGCCCCCGGTCGATGATGGAACCCACGTTCGAAAAACTGTTGGTTCTCCTCGCTGAGGGCGAGGTTGAATTTGTCCTCGTCGGCGGAGTGGCAGTCACCCTCCACGGCTACGTCCGCCTCACCGAGGAAGTCAACATCCTCATTGAGCCCTCTACCACCAACATCACCCGGCTCCTCGCAACCCTCGCCAATTACGGCGAAGGCTTCGCCCGCGAACTGACCCCGGACGATTTCACCGATGAAGAGGGAGCCATCCGGATCGTCGAAGAAACCGAAATGAGCCAGATCGACATCTTCACTCGCATGTCCGGCCTGCACTACTCCGATCTTGCTTCTGATGCCGACGCCCTCGACTTGGCGGGCCACTCCATTAAATTCGCCTCCAAGGCCGCCTTGATCCGCCTCAAAGAACGATCCCAAAGAGAAAAAGATCAACTCGACGTCACCGCCCTCAAAAAACTCGCAGAAGACCCCCAAGCCTTCGATTAGCACCACCCTCTCGGTCCTTCACCCCCTCCGAAACCACCATCAACGGCGCCACCGTTCTCGGCCCCGTCAGCCCCGGCGACTTCACCCACAGCGCGACCATCGAGCTGCAACCCGGCCGCGATTACATTCGCCTGCGGCGGGAGTGATGTGGGCGTGGAGGCTCATCGATAGACGTCCCTCCGATGCCCCACCGACACGACCAGGACCACCAATTCCTGATCCACGATCTGGCAAAGAATGCGATAATCTCCGACCCGGTAACGCCACAGGCCGGCAAGGTCCGCTTTCAAGCCCTTGCCGAAACGGCGGGGATCGGCGTCACCCGCGACACGCTCGTCGAGATAAGCGAGGATCACCCGCTGCGCCTCCGGCCCCAGTTTCTTGAGTTCTTTGAGGGCGCGTTCGTCGAACCTATAAGTCCAGCTCACGCTTCACTTCCTCGGCGGAGTAGATTTTACCGGGGCGCTTCACCAGCCGCTCCTCGGCGAGATAGACATCTTCGAGATCTTCAAGGTGCTCGAGAATGGCCTCCCGCGCATAGAACGTCTTGGTGCGCCCCGTTTTCCTGGCGAGTTCTTCGAGACGCTTCTCGATTTCGGGATCCAATCGAATGGCGAGCATGCGTCAACCTATGCTCGCTATACACGTATAGCAAATCAAAAGACCGGGCCCGATCCCGGCCTTTCCCATCTTGCTGTATCCCTCTGCGTCCTCTGCTGTAAAGATTCGAGATCCAACGCCCATTTCGCTCCACGGTGCCCAGCAATCCCTCGAGATCACCGAGTGGCTCTCGTGGTTCACCGGAATTGTGATCGAAGCCCAGCAGGATGCCGAAGCACGCCTTAGGCACGTTCTGCGGAAGTCCAAATGCTTCGAACGCTTTCGCGGCCGGTTCGACGAGCGTCAGTTGAAGGTCGTCACCCGCATGCTCGAATTGGGACCGGATGGATTCGAGGGGGGACTGAACGCCCGCAAGTATGTCGCCCTCAGATCAGTATCGAGGAATTCACGCCTGCGTTGTTGCCAGAGAGGGCTGAACAGGCTCTTCTTGAGGCCTCTATGAACCCCCAACCGTGCTTTCGTTTCATCGTTCGAATCAGTCTCCTTCGAGCGCCCCTCGCTCTCATGCTTCTTCTAATCGCCGGTGTGCTGGCGCCGGGAGGCAGCAGCGAGGCGGCCAATCGAAAACCGCTCAAAGTGTTCCTGCTCGTGGGGCAGTCCAACATGCAGGGGCACGCCCAGGTGCGCACTTTCGAACACATCGGCATGGATCCTGACACGGCGCCGCTGCTTCGCGAGATGCAGGATGCCGACGGGACGCCACGAGTTTGTGAAGACGTCTGGATTTCCTATCTCTCAACGGGCGGCGTGAAAGAGGGCGCGTTGACGACCGGCTTCGGCGCAGACGACAACAAGATCGGACCCGAACTCACCTTCGGCATCACCATGGAGAAAATGCTGGGCGAACCGATCCTGCTCATCAAGGCCGCCTGGGGCGGCAAGAGTCTGCACACCGACTTTCGGCCGCCGAGCGCGGGACCGTATGAATTCAGTGAGGCGCAGCTGGAGAAGTTCGAAAAACAGGGCAAGAATTTCAAAGAGATCCAAGCGAGCAAAGCGGAAGCCACCGGTCATTACTATCGCCTGACGATCGACCACGTGAAGACGGTGCTGTCGGACATCGAGCGCGTTTATCCGGACTACGATTCAAAGACGGGCTACGAGCTGGCGGGCCTCGTCTGGTTCCAGGGCTGGAATGACATGGTCGACAGCGGAACGTATCCCCATCGCGATCAGCCCGGGGGCTATGACGACTACTCCAAGGTGATGGCCCATTTGATTCGCGACCTGCGGAAAGACCTCTCCGCTCCCGAGTTGCCTTTCGTCATAGGCGTGATGGGAGTCGGTGGTCCCGTGGATCAGTACGGGCCGGATAAGCAGCGCTACAAGTCAACGCATCAGGGCTTTCGCAGCGCCATGGCGGCCCCGGCCGAACTGCCGGAATTCGAAGGCACGGTCGCGGCTGTCCTGACGGAGAATTTCTGGGACATGGAGTTGAACGAATTGACCGAACGAGACGCCGTGGTCAAACAGGAGGCGAAGAAGATTCAGTCCGAGAAGAAACTCAAAGGCAAAGAAGCGCAGGCGGTATTGGAAGAACTCCGGGAGAAAGAATTCTCTAAGGACGAACGGGAGATCCTCGAGAAAGGCATCTCCAACCAGGGGTATCACTACCTGGGCTCCGCCAAGATCATGGCCGGGATCGGCGTGGGCTTCGCCGAGGCGATGGCGGAGATGCAACAAGAATGAAAGGTTATCTTATGAGCAGGCACGGTTGGTTGGTGGCATCTCTCGCGACGGCGATGTTCTGGGCGGGGATTCCTGCCGGGACACAGGCGGCGGGACGGGGTGCAGCGATGCCGAACCCCGACTTCACCAGCGGCGAACCGATCCCCGAGGGGGCGACCCACGATTGGAATCTCGGTCCGACGGGCGCGCGCGGATGGATCTACAGCAACAAACTGGAGACGAGTGAAGCGCGGCAGATCGCTGTTACGAAAGTGGAAACCGGATCTCCCGCCGACGGCGTGCTCGAGGCGGGGGATGTGATCCTGGGAATCGCGGGTCAGCCGTTCGCACACGATCCGCGAACGGAATTGGGCAAAGCCATCGGCGCGGCGGAAGCGGCGGACGGAACCCTCTCTCTGATCCGCTGGCGGGGTGGGAAAACCTCCGACGCCGTTCTGCAGCTCCCGGTTCTGGGAAGCTATTCCCCGACAGCTCCTTTCGGCTGTCCCAAGTCGAAGCGCATCTTCGAGCAGGGCTGCGAAGCGCTTGCCCGGAGAATGAAGGCGAATCCGAACGAGGGCAACGGGATCACCCGTTCGCTCAATGCCCTGGCTTTGCTGTCGAGCGGCCGTTCGGAATACCTGCCCCTGGTGAAGGAGCAGGTCGAGTGGGCGTCGCAATACGGGGACCCAGAGGGACGGAGTCTTCACTCGTGGTTCTACGGTCCCATCAATATTCTCCTGGCCGAGTACATCCTGGCGACCGGCGATGATAGTTTCATGCTGGACTTGGAACGCATCACCATGGAGATCGTCCACGGGCAGAGCGTGGTCGGTTCGTGGGGGCACCGGTTCGTCCGCGGGGACGGCAGGCTTGGCGGATACGGCATGATGAATGCCCCGGGGCTGCCGCTCAACGTATCCCTTATCCTGGCGCGCGCGGCCGGGGTCAGCGATCCGGAACTGGATAAAGCCATCGAGAAGAGCGCGCGGCTGATCCGTTTCTATGTCGGTAAAGGGAGTGTTCCTTATGGCGATCACCATCCGTGGGTCCAGACCCATGACGACAACGGCAAGAACGGCATCGCCGCGGTGATGTTCAACCTGCTGGGCGACGCCGAGGCGGCCGGGTATTTTTCGAAGATGAGCGTTGCCTCGCATGGCAGCGAGCGCGACTCGGGACATACCGGCAATTTTTTCAACATGCTCTGGGCCATGCCGGGGG
>JAHEJT010000075.1:2305-22411 GCA_024638765.1 Verrucomicrobiales bacterium | reverse complement strand
GCGTCTCCCCTGGCGCCGGTCAATCGCGCCACGAAATGATCCTTTTCGTCCGGCGCAGGCGGGCGTGCATACACGGCGAGGTATGCGGTTTCGACGGCGGTGGCGTCGTCCGGCGCGAGTGCCCCGATGCGGGTCGCGGCGTTCAGGATGAGGCTTTTCTTGGTGCGCTCGTGGACGAGTTTTCCGTTCATCATGAGGAGGCGCTGTGGGATGGTGCCACTCTGCGCGACGAATTCGTCTTCGCCGGGATCACCATAGCGCTTGATAAAATCGCCTCGCTGTGTGATGCGGAGGAAGCGTTTGAAGATGTGGGCCCCGGCATCAATGGTGTCGAGGGACGACGCCTGAATGACGCTGCCGGCGACCTGTTCCGGCCGAAGGCGGGTGATTGGAAAAGCGGCCCAGTGATCGGCGTGCTCCGGGGTCAGCGGCGTATCCGGTGCTCCGGAGCGGCTGTCGAGGCGGAAGGGGCGGGTAGCAGCGATGACACGAATAAGGCGCTGCAGGTCGAACTCGTGGGCGATCAGTTCGTCGGCGAGAATCTCCATGGCGGGCGGCCAGGGGCCGTCGACGGGAATTTCGTCGATGGGATCGATGAGCGGTTTATTGAAGAGAAGCGCCCAGACCCTGTTGACGGTGGCGCGAGCGAAGGCGCGGTTTTCCGGGTGCGTGACCCAGTCGGCAAGGCGATTACGGAGGGGGCCGGTCTCGGGGAGCAGTTCGGGCTGGAACGGAACGGCAGGAGAGACGGTTTCAGGTTCGCGCCGGCCGTGGTACCGGTATCGGTAGGATTCTTTTCCGTTGTCGCGCACGCCGCTGAGGGACATCTCGGCGGTGCTGAAAAAAGCGGCAAGCTGGTGGAAGTCCGCCTGTTTCCAGCGGTCGCCGAACATGTCATCGTGACACTCCACGCAGTCGATGCGGACGCCAAGGAAGGCGCGCGCGACGCGGCCGGCGAGCCTGACTTCGTCGGGGCCTTTCTTGTCCGGGTTATTTTGCGGGAGGGTGACGGTGATGAAGTTGACTTCGGGTTTGCTGGTCCAGGTGCCGTGCGAATCGATGAGGTTGCGGACGAGCTCGTCGTAGGGGCGGTTTTCGTGAAGCTGATCGCTGAGCCAGCTGACGAGGCGGTGGCGGCGGAAGACAAGGAAGGGCCCATTCTCGACTCCGACGAATGTGCGGGCGAAGCGTTCTGCAAAGTAGTCGGCGTAGCGGCGGTCTTCCAGGAGGTGTGAGAGCCACCACTGGACGCGCCGATCGGCGGGTTGCGCTTCGAGCGCGCGAATTTCTTCGAGGGACGGGATGGTGCCGGTGAGTGCGAGGGAGAGGCGGCGGGCGACGGTGAGATCCGGGGCGGCATCCGCGGGAGTGAGCCCCGCGGCCCGCCATTGCGCTTCGAAGGCGGCGTCGAGTTCGCCGACGCGGGAAGTAAAGTCGTCTCCGGCAAATGCGCCGGGCTGGAAGGACTGGGGGGCGGGCAGGGTTTCCGGTTCCCAGAGCGTCCCGACGAGCAGGGTGACGGTGAAGAGGCAGAGGGCGAGAAAGGCCAGGTTGCGGACCCAGCACCGGCGGCCGATTGGTGGAGGCGTTACTTTGGGTTGGGTGCCGGCTTCCGAATTCATTGCTTCTTCAGTGCATTCTCCCCGTGTTACCACCGGTTCATGGTGTCTATAAAGAATGACGTGTGCGGGGCGGTGGCGGTTACATCTATCTTATAAAGTGCCAGCAAACAGAGCTGTTGTCGATGGGCAGGTATGGAAAGCAGGTGCGAGCGTGAGCGAGTACGCGGGTACTCGCTCACGCTCGCACCTACCTGGGCCCATTGGCGGTGGATGATTCCCTTTTGATTTTGTGTAACCGGGGGATGCCGCGTAGCGTCATTCAATAGTAATGCAAGCAGACACCAGAGCGGCGGTGTCGCTGGCGCCGTTACCGGGAGAGAGTGAAATGGCGGCGGCCGAGGCGATGGGGCCCGGGACACTGCCGGCGCGAAGGCGGATTGGACGGGCGATTGCTTCGGGATTGGACTGGCTGTTCGGGCTGCTTGCGATTGTGGGCGGACTTGCGGTGCTCTCGGTGATACCGGCGCTCAATTTTCTGAGTCTCGGTTACCTGCTCGAGTGCAGCGGACGGATTGCGCGGACCGGGCGCATTCGGGATGGATTCGTGGGCATTCGAAAAGCGTCGGCGCTGGGCAGCCTGGTGATCGGCACATGGATTTTCATTCTGCCGGTGCGGTTCATGTCGGGGATGTGGAAGGACGCCGAGTTGATTGCCCCCGGGAGCGGGGCGGCACAGGGGTGGCGCATCGGGTTGATCGTGGTGACGGTGCTGGCGGTTTGGCACATCGCTTGGGCTTGGGTGCGTGGCGGACGGATGCGGCACTTTCTGTGGCCGGCACCGGTGAAGTTTTTCCGCTGGCTCTTCGAGGGTGGAAAATACCGTCGGATCCGGGACGGCGTGCTGGACTATGCCGCGGGGCTGCGCGTTCCCTATTACTTCTGGCTCGGGATGCGGGGTTTCGCGGGGGCCGTGGCGTGGCTCATCGTGCCGGTGGGGATTCTGATCGCCGCGTCGCACCTGCCGCCGGGGGCGGCCGCCCTGGTATCGCTCGTCGGGGCGGGGCTGCTGATGATCGTGGTGCTTTACCTCCCGTTCCTGCAGGCACACTTCGGGCGCACGAACCGGTTCGGGGCCATGTTCGAGCTCGGGACGGTGCGACGGCTGTTCCGGAACGCGCCCATCGCGTTCTGGACGGCATTCTTTATTCTACTGCTCTTTGCGCTGCCGCTTTACTTGCTCAAGGTCGAATTGACGCCGCGCGAAGTCGCCTGGCTGCCGAGCTTGCTCTTTGTCGTCTTTATCTTTCCCGCACGGCTGCTCACCGGGTGGGCGATGGGACGGGCCGTGAAACGGGATCAGCCGCGAAATGTCGTTTTCCGATGGCTGGGCAGACTGGCGGCAGTGCCGGTTGCGGCGGCCTATGTCTTTATCGTCTACCTGACGCAGTATTTGTCATGGCACGGCTCGTTGAGCCTGCTCGAGCAGCACGCGTTTCTCGTGCCCGCGCCGCTGATGGGGCTGTGATAAGGGTTCGCCCGCCGATAATCCTCCGTTCGTGGACGGCTGATGTGCCGCCTACCGGAGAGGTAAGGGGTTAACGCAGTTTCCGATCCACGGACCATCCTTTGGTGGTGATTTTTCCGTAGTAAGGGTAGTGATCCCAGGGGGCGTCGCCGCCGGTGGCGCGGGGGTCGTTTGTTTTTGTGAGGTGTGCGAAGAGTTGTTGGCGGAGTTTCGCTTGGATTCTTGATGATTCGGCGGAGCCGGCGAGGTTGTGCATCTGGTGGGGGTCGGTTTTGAGATCGTAGAGTTCCTCGGCGGGGCGCATGCCGAAGGCGAGTTCCGCGAGGCGGGCGATGCCGTGTTCGTTGCGGTGTTCCATGAGGTAAGTCTTGGTGGGGGAGCTGTCGATTTCTCCGTAGGGGATGGAGCGGGCGCAGACGGTGGGGTCGGGGGAACCGGAGGGCCAGCGGGTGGGTTCGAAGTTGTGGATGTAGAGATGGCCGGCGGTGCGGATAGCGCGGCAGGGGTAGCCTTTGCCGCCCTTGCGGCAGCCGTCGTGGCGTTCCATGGCGATGAAGGCGGCTTCGCGGTTGGCGGGTGTTTCGCCGTTGAAGATGTCGATGAGGCTTTGGGCGGTCATCATGGCGGGTGGTTTCAAACCGGCGGCTTCGAGGAAGGTGGGGGCGAGGTCACTGAGGTTGACGAAGTCGGAGGAGATACGGCCGGGGATTTGAATTCCTTTGGGCCAGCGGATGGCGAGGGGGACATGGGAGCCGGTGTCGTAGAGGCTGGCTTTGGCGCGGGGGAAGGGCATGCCGTGGTCGCTGGTGATAACGATAATCGTGTCGTCGAGCTGGCCGGATTCTTCGAGGGCAGTGATGGCGCGGGCGACGTGCTGGTCGAAGTGTTCGACTTCGACGAGGTAGTCGAGGAGGTCGTTGCGGACGATGTCGTTGTCGGGAAAGATCGGGGGGACGACGACTTCGGCGGGGTCTTTGCCGGTTAGTTTGCCGGCGCCGGGTTGGTAGGCGCGGTGGGGTTCGTGGGTGCCGAGCCAGAAGCAGAAGGGTTTGTCGTCGCGAGCCTGGGAGAGGAAGGTTTCGAAGTTTCCCGCATAGTCCTTGTTGGAGATCCCTTTGAAGGAGGGCTTGAGGGTCTTGCCTTTGAATTCGGGGCCGGCGGGGTTTTCGGTGCGGCCGCCGGGTTCGAGTCGGCCGGGGCTCCAGCCTTTGCCAGTGTGGCCGAGGGTGTAACCGGCGTTTTGGAGGAGCCGGGTGTAGGTGGCGAATTTGGCGGGCAGCGTGCTGTGGATATTGCCGGCTTCTTCGAGGCGCCAGATGGGTTGGCCGGTGAGGATGGCGCTGCGCGAAGGGCCGCAGGTGGGGGCATCGCAGAAGGCGCGGGTGAAGCGGATGCCTTCGCGGGCGATGCGGTCGAAGGCGGGGGTCTTGACGACGGGGTCGCCGTTGGCGCCGGTATGCGCGTAGGATTGGTCGTCGGAGATGCAGAAGAGGATGTTGGGCAAAGTCCGAGGTCCGTGACGGACTTGCTTATGACTCGCATTTGACGTTTGATCCGATTGCGGGTTCGCCGCGAAAAGGGTCTCACGCGAAGGCGCACTGCCAATCGCGATAGTGAGGAACAAGATGCGAAGCCAAGGCGCAGAGCGTGCGGAACGCGGGATAAAGGCGTTGAGAAGGGTGACGAGGAGCGGGAGTTTCATTACTGCCAGGAATTCGCTTTTTCTCTTCGACTTCGCTGAGGACAGGCAGGCAGGGTTGGAGGGGGATCAGCGTCGCCGCCGGGAGAGGTGCGCGGCTGGCGGGGCGAGGAGAAGGAGGAAGAGAGGTGACGGTTCGGGGACGGGGGCGGTGTCGAAGGCTTGGTAGGGGACATCGGCGCCGGGGACGAGGAACGCATCGTCGAGGCTTGCGGATGCGCTTAGTCTGCCCGAGCCGCTGACGGGATCGGTGTTGCTCCGGTAGACACCGAGGAATTCACCACTTGATCCGTTGTGCTGGGCGAGGATGGTATAAGCGGTGTTGGCGGAGAGCAAGATCGATTGGCTGGAAAAATCGACGGTGACGGCGTGGGATTCAAAATCAAAGGTGCCGAGGGAGACGCTGCTGAGGTTTGGCACGGAGACAGGAGTGGAGAGGGGAGTGAGATCCGCGCCGGCGCGTGTGAAGAGCTGAATATTCGTCGCGCCGGAGTAACCGGAGGTTTGGTACCAAGCGCCCTTGACGACGCCGAGCTCGAAGGCGGATGCGCCGGTGGTGAATTCGAAGCCGCGCCAGTTGCCGCCGGTGCCGGTGGAGACGATACCATTCACGGAGAAACCGGATTCATCGAGAATGAGGGCGGCATCGAGGGCGGGGGCGGAGGCGAAGAGGAGGCCTGCGGCGGTGGCAGAGGCGAGGATCAGGCAGCGAGAATGAGCACCTGAGCAGGGCATAGAGGTCTAAATTACCATAGTTTCCAAACAACGCAACGGGTTGGCCGGGGCGCCAAGGGACAGGCCGGGGCGCCAAGGGACAGGTCAGTTAGCGGAAGGGAGGGCGCCAAGGGACAGGTCAGTTAGCGGAAGGGCAAGAAAGTTTTGAGGGCCCAAATAAATGGCCTGTCCCTGCCGGCCCTTTAATTCCCTTAGGGCGAGGCAGACTTCGCGACATGCGCGGGCACGTCCGCCGCGGCGATGGCTTTGCGAATGGCGGCGGGAGACCGGCCGTCGGCAGCGATTCGTTCCGCGGCGACGAGCGCGGCGTGAGCCGCGGCGAGCCTTGTTTCGGCATCGCCCTCTTTAAGGACCGCGAGAATGGTTTCGACGGCACTATCGGTGGCGATCGAGCCGAGCGATGACAGAGCCGCATCGGCCGCGACCTTGTTCTTGCCGGTCGCAATTTTTTGCAACGCGGGCACGGCCGCTTTCTCGCCGCGGTCGCCGAGGGAAATGATCACGCCGACGCGCAGGCTGCCTTTCAGCGTCTTCAACGCGGCAAGGAGCGCTTTGCCGGCGGCGGGATCTTCGATTCTCTCGAGAGCGTCGCGGGCGTAGTCGTGCAGTTCTTCGTCGGTGAGCAACTCCGCGAGAGCCGGCACGGCGTCGGCGTCGCCCACGACGGCGAGGTTGGCGCAGGCCATGGCTTTTTCTTCGAGGCTGGCGTCGGCCTTTTTCAACACGGCGAGGGAGGCGGCTTCGTCGGGAAGGCCGAATGCCGAGACGGTCAAACCAAGGCAAACCAGAGTCGCCAGAAATGTGCTTTGATAGAATTTCATATCAGATTCTTTCGTTTGATCGTGTTCCGTTCAGATTACGCGTGCCACGGCGCGCGGCGGGCGCGGCTGCGCATGCGGTTGGCCTCCGCGTCACCGATGAAGGTTTCGGTGACGGGATCGAAGTTCACCTTGCGGCCGAGCTTCCAAGCGATCGCGGCGGCGTGGCCAGCGTTGTGGCCGTAGCGTGCGACGGTGGAGTTGCAGGAGGGTTTCTCGCGCGACTTGACGCAGTCGAGGAAATTGCGGACGTGCTTGATTGGGTCGGTGCCCGGCAATTCGTCGAACTCGACGCCCTCGAGAATGGAAGGCTTGCTGGCTTCCATTTTGTAGAAGTCTCCCGCTTCCACCCAGCCTTCATCGCCCTCGAAACGCACGGGGCAACTGCCGAGGCCCGGCAGCCATTTACCCTCGTCCTTAAATCCGGCGAGGCGCATCACGAGTTTGACGCCGTTGGCGTACTTGGCGTGGATGGTGGTCTCATCGACGGCTTCGAACTCGACGGGGGTCGTGCCGTCGGCGTCGGCGGCCCACTGGCAGAGGTCCACAGTGTGCGATCCCCACTCGAGGATCTTGAAACCCGCGGCCAAACCGTCGTGTCCGCGCCAGCGGCCCTGGCAGTAGAGTTTGTTGTAAGGACGCCAGGGAGACGGGCCGAGCCAGCGGTTCCAGTCGATTTCTTTCGGGTCGGGCTCCGGTTCGGCGGGCAGCCAGGGCAAGTCGTCCTCGGGCCTGATGATGCCCGCATGCACGGTGTGGATATTGCCAAGCTTGCCGCTGTGCGCAATTTCGACGGCGCGGCGGAAGTTGTCGACGTTGCGCCGCTGCGTGCCGGCCTGGAAAACGCGGCCGTAGCGCAGGATGGTGTCGTCCAGCTCCTGGGATTGGCGGATTGTCATCGTGCAGGGTTTCTCGGAATAAATGTCCTTGCCGTGCTTCGCGGCGATCATTGAAGCGGTGGCATGCCAGCGGTCGCCAGTCGCGATGAGGACGGCGTCGATGTCGTCGCGTTCGAACACCTCGTACATGTCGTGAACCGTCGTGCAGTCCTCGTTCTCGTAGTGACGGTCCGTGAGTCGCTTAATGATTTCGCGGCGTTCCTTCTGCGGATCGGCGATGGTGATGAAGCGGCAGTCGGGCTGCGGCAGGAAGCAGCTGTGGACTTTGCGCCCTCGCGGGCCGAGCCCGACTCCCCCGACCACGATCTGGTTGCTCGGGGCGACCTTGCCGTTGAGGCCGAGGACGGATGAGGGAACGATCATCGGCGCGCCCATGGTCAGGGCGGCCTGCTTGAGAAACTTCCGGCGGGTGGTTTTCTTGGCGGTTTTCATGGGTTTACTCCGGTTCGTATTGGACAAGAAAAGCGGAACGCTCGAGTAGAACTCGAGGATCGTAGATGAGGCGAGATTTCTTTGAGAAAATCTTCGGAGTCGAACTCGATACCGCGCCCTGGGCTTTCCCGCCTTCGCCAAAGCTACGGCCAGGCAGGACAGGCCCATGATGCGGCCCGTGGCAAAAACGGGAAAAGTCAGATCTCCCTTAATTACTCCAGGAAATGTTGAGGGGTTGTGTAGTATCCCGGAGTGAAGCCGACCCGTCTGCTTATTGCTGCTGTTCTTGCCCTGAGTCTTTCGCCCGAAGCGGAAGCCAAACCGCCGCCTGCGGTGAGTCCGCCCGCCGAGAGCGGAGTCGAAGGGTCGAATCCGAATATCCTCTACATCATGTCGGACGATCACGCGGCGCATGCGATCAGTGCGTATGGCGGACGTCTGGCGGAGGTGGCGCCGACGCCGAACCTGGATCGGCTGGCGGCGGGAGGGATGCGTTTCACGAACGCATTTGTCACCAACTCCATCTGCACGCCGAGCCGGGCGGTTATCTGGACGGGGAAGTATTCCCATCGAAACGGCGTTTACAAGTTCACCGGTCTCGATCAGAGCCAGCCGACCCTGCCGAAGTACCTGCAGGCGCACGGGTACCAAACAGGGTTCGTGGGGAAGTATCATCTGCACACCAACCCGGTTGGGCTTTGATCACTGGGCGATCCTCCCGGGGCAGGGAAGGTATCACGACACGGAATTCATCGAGATGGGGGATGAAGATTCGTCCGGGATCGTGATGCGGGGGAAGAAGACGCCCTACAAGGGCTGGCATTCGAGCGACATCATCACGAAGAAGGCGCTGGATTGGTTTGAGCAGGAGCGCGATCCGGAGAAGCCTTTTTTCTACATGCTGCATTACAAGGCGCCGCACGATTTGTGGCAGCACGCGCATCGCTACGACGAGTACCTTGCCGACGTGGAGATTCCCGAGCCGGAGAACTTGATGGACAGCGGATCGGGTCGTTCTCCGGCGATCGAGCAGTCGACGCAGGAGATTGCGGGGAGGTCGCATCACACGCAATTCACGCCGGAGATCAAAGCGATGGCACCGGGACCGGAGAAGCGCCGTCTCGTTTACCAGGAATACATGAAGCGTTACCTCCGCTGTGTGAAGGGGATCGACGACAATTTGGGGAAGGTGTTCGATTACCTCGAGAAATCGGGCCTGGCGGAGAACACGGTGGTGATTTACACAGCGGACCAGGGGTTCTTTCTGGGTGAACACGGACTTTACGACAAGCGATTCATTTACGAGGAAGCGCTTCGGGTGCCGCTGCTGGTGCGCTGGCCGGGGGTGGTGGAGCCAGGAAGTGTGCGCGATGAACTGGTGCTCAATCTCGATTATCCCGAGACGATCCTGGATCTGGCGGGGCATGCGGTGCCCGAGGACATGCAGGGGCGGAGCCTGGTGCCGCTCTTGAAGGGCGAGGCGGTCGACGACTGGCGAGAGGCTTTTTACTACCGGTATTATTTTTCCCATTTCGACACGCCGGCGCACATGGGCGTGCGGACGGCGGATGAGAAGTTGATTCATTTTGACGGGATGGATCACTGGGAGCTCTATGATTTGAAGAACGATCCGAGCGAGGTGGTAAACCTGGCGGAGAATCCGGAGTACCGGGAAAGGCTCGTGGCTTTGAGGAAGCGGCTGATTGCACTCCAGCGGCAGGCCGGAGATGACCCCCTGGATATCGGCGATCATCCGCGCACTGGAAATCCCGTGCTCGATCAGTTGTCTGAAGAACGAGCTAAGCGCCAGGCACAGAAGGCTCTTGAACTTGGAACCGGAAAAAAAGGAACATCAAAAAAATAGAGGAATGCTCCGCTTTCTTAGAGTACTTCAATTTTCTCTTCTGATCGCGCCAGGACTGGTCCAGGCTGCGCGGCCCAATGTCGTCATTCTCTTCACGGACAACCAGGGGACGCTGGATGCCAACTGTTACGGGTCGACGGATCTGATCACGCCAAATATCGACAAGCTCGCCGCGACCGGGGTGCGGTTCACACAGGCTTACGCGCACACGGTGTGCTGCCCGGCGCGCGCGGCCCTCTTGACGGGGCGTCATCCGCAGCGGGGCGGAGTGTATCACTGGACCCAGGGGGACATGAATGCCGCGGAAGGCATCAATATGGCGTTGGAGGAAGTGACCCTGTTGAGATGTTGAGGGGAAAAGTGGAAAGAGAATCCCAACGGAATTCCATAACAAAGCCCGGTATTGCCGTAGGCAATGCCGGGAAACCACGCATAAGGCTCTTGCCAACCCTGAAGGAGTTGCGTAAATCCATGCGAACAAAAGCGCTTCCGCAATCCCTTCAGGATTGACTGCGTCCACTGATCCGGTCCCAGGGTAGGCGGAGCCAACCCTGGGCTCTGTTACCCAATCCTTTCAGGATTACATCCGCCGGGCTTTTTGCGCCGACATCTGTCGAGTCCCCGATCACCGTAGCGAGGTGTGAGTCGAGGTAGGACCGTCAGAAAATTCAGCGGGCAGTTTTCAAGTCCACGTAGTATCCTTTTGAATCAATGACGTTTTCCCAGGTTTCGACATTCCTCATGGGCGCTCTCTTTGCGGCTGCTGCCCTGCCGCTTGGTGCCGAGGAGGCGGAGCTGGTCCTTCCGCCCGGCACCATGCTGTTGCCGGAATCGGCGTTGCCGGAATACGAGACGAACATCGATCACGCCCGGCTCATTGAGAACCGCGACAAAGGGGTGCTCAAGCTCGGGCAGGAGACCTACCAGCAGATCTGTCACAATTGCCATGGCGATATCAACCTGCCGGGGTCGATTCCGAATTCGTTGCGGTTTGCGGAGGGGGAGTTTCAGCATGGCAACGATCCCTACACGATCTACCAGACACTCACTCGCGGTTGGCGGTTGATGGTGCCGCAGGTGCAGCTGACGCCCCGTGAAAAGTACGCGGTGATCCATTACATCCGGGATCATTTCCTCGAGGAGAACAATCCGTCCCAGTATTTCAAGGTCACGGATCAATACCTGGCCACCCTGCCGCGTGGAAAGGATCTCGGGCCGGTGCCCGTCAAACGCGAGCCGTGGCGCGAGATGGATTACGGGCCGTTCCTGATTGGCACCTTTGACATGGCGGAGGAGGAGGTGGATCGCGCCGGAGGCGAATCCAAGAAGAAGAAAAAGGAAGCCGACTTTGTGCCGCCCGGCGCCAACATTGCGCAGAAAGCGATCGCGGTGCGGTTGGACCGGGGCCAGGGGGGCGTTGCAGCCGGGAAGACCTGGCTGGCGTTCGAGCACGATACGCTCCGGGTGGCAGGCGTGTGGCAAGGCGAGGGGTTCATCGATTGGCATGGAATCAACTTTGACGGGCGCCACGTGGTGCGGCCGCGAAAGGTCGGGGAGATCGTGTTCGAAACGGGGGACGGTCCGGGCTGGGCCAACCCGGCGACAGGCGAGTTCGAAGACGATCCGCGTTTCCAAGGATTGGATGGACGGCGATTCGGGCCGCTGCCCCGGGAGTGGGCGCACTTCGAAGGGATCTATAAATACGGTGACCGGCTCGTGATTTCGTACACCGTCGGCGATGCGTCGATTCTCGAGAGTCACGATATCGGCGATGGCGGTGGAATTGTCCGGATGCTGAACGTGGGGAAATCGTCGAGAGACCTGACGCTGCGCCTCGCCAATGCCGGTGTTGCGGCGGCGGTGGCGGGCAGCGCTGGGGTGAAGATTCGAGAAGCGGACGGCTTTGTGGTCGCGACGGTGCCGGCGGCGGAAACGCCCGTGCACCTGGCGTTCTCGATTGGAGCGGCGGCAGAGAAATCGGGCGTCGCGCCCATCGATCTGACGGCGTTCACGAAGGGCGGACCCGCGCAGTGGCCGGAGGTGCAGGAGACGGTGACTATACGTGGCGCGCAGGAGGGCGCGTTTCAGTGGGACAGCTTTTCCATGCCTTTCACCAATCCCTGGAAGAGCCGCTTGCGCGCCAGCGGGGTGGATTTTACTTCGGATGGCCAAGCCGCGATCGTTTGTTGCTGGGATGGCGATGTCTGGCGGGTCGATGGAATTGCGGATGAGGACGCGGTCACCGCAAAGTGGCGCCGGATTGCGTCCGGTTTGTTTCAGCCGCTCGGCGTCAAACTGATCGGGGATCAGATATTCGTGACCTGCCGGGATCAAATCGTCCGGGTGCATGACTTGAACGGCGACGGGGAAACGGATTTCTACGAGAATTTTAATAGCGACCACCAGGTCACGGAGCATTTTCACGAGTTTGCGATGGGTTTGCAGGCGGATGAGGAGGGGAATCTTTATTACGCGAAGAGCGCCCGCCACGCCCGCCCGCCGTTGGTGGCGCATCACGGCACATTGCTGAAGGTGAGTGCCGATGGCGCGAGCACCGAGATTCTTGCGAATGGATTTCGCGCGGCGAACGGGGTCTGCCGCAACCCGGACGGGACGTTTTTTGTGACCGACCAGGAGGGGCATTGGAATCCGATGAACCGGATCAACCGGGTGGTCCCGGGCAAGAATTTCTACGGGAATATGTGGAGTTACGGGGCGCCGGAAAGCAGTTCCGATGCGGCGATGGAGCAGCCGCTTTGCTGGGTGGACAAGGGCTTCGACCGATCGCCGGCGGAGCTGCTCTGGATCGACAGTGAAAAGTGGGGCGCGCTCCACGGGAAACTCCTCAACTTGTCGTACGGTCACGGGCGGATCGAAGTGGTCCCGCACGAACGTATCCAGCAAGAATCAGAATCCGGGTCCAGCGTCACGCTGGTGCAGGGTGGGCTTTGTCGATTGCCGATTCCCGATTTCCCGACCGGCACGATGCGCGGCCGGTTTCATCCGGGGAACGGGCATCTCTATCTCTGCGGGATGTCGGCCTGGGGGACGGCGCAGATGCAGTTGCCGGGTGGTTTTTACCGGGTCCGGGCGACGGGGAAACCGGCGCACCTGCCGATTGAAATGAAGGCCCATCGCGAGGGCATTGACATTACCTTTTCCGATCCGCTCGACGGCGATTCGGTTGCGGATGTGGCTGCGCAGTTCCAGGTGCGCAGCTGGGCCCTGGAGCGTTCGGCGAATTATGGGTCCAAGCACTACGATGAAAAGTCGCACGACGTCACCGCTGCCAGGCTTTCGGAAGATGGCACGGTGTTAAAGCTCGGGATCGGAGGCATGGAGCCGCTCTGGCAAATGTCGATCCGTTACGAGTTGAAGGGGGCGAATGGCGAGCCAGTGGTGGGGGAGATCCAGAACACGATTCACTCGCTGGGCGCGGTGCAGTGAAAATTTCTATGGAGTCGCAAATCGTTCCAGTGTCGTCTGACTATTTCTTCGTCAGAGGCAGCACGGGTCCGGTGCCTTGAGGATTGCGGGTGCGCGGGCGCTCAATCTTCTTCGCCTCCGCAGGAAGTTTCGACGGATCAAAGGGCAGCAGTTTTCCATCGGTGAGGGTCTTAATCCGGAGATTCTTGATCTGCACGCTGTTGGGATTGCCGCGGTGCAGCTGGATGGCCAGGAGCCCCTCCAGGGCGCGCCCTTTTTCATGGTGATCGATCAACTCGGAGGTGACCTGGCCGTTGACTTTGTGAATCAGGTGATTCCCACGTGCGATGATGGTGAATTCGTTCCACTGGGAGACATCCACTTTCACGGGTTCGTGTTCCGCCAGGAGCCACAGTGCGCCATCGGGATCGAGCATGACGTCTTTGCCATTGAGGCCGAAGATGCCGCGTCCCTTTTCCTCGTAGGTCATGCCGGTGTGCTCGATGGCGGGATGAACGTCGCACTGGTATCCCGAAATGACCCAGGGAGCGATTTCCGGCAGCTCGCGGCTGCGATACTGAATGCCGGAGTTGTTATCGCCGACGACGCGGACGGTGGCCCGCAACTCGAAGTCTTTCACGATGCCTCCGCGCCAGATGAGGAAGGTGTTGTGCCCGAGACTGTCCGGTCCGGTACAGGTCCCAATCACCAATCCGTCCTCCATTTTCCAAAGGGCGGGGTCTCCCTCCCAGCCGGTGAGGTCCACGCCATTGAACAATGAGGTAAATCCGTCCTCAGCAAGGGAGTTGGCGGCGAAACTGAAAAGGGACAGGAAAAGGGTGAGAATTTTCATGACGCGTGCATGGATAGAGCCGCTTTCATTGTTTCGATGCAATCTGCGGTAGAGAGGCGGGCGATTGCAAGGGTGACGTCGCGGTAAGATCGATGCTGCCCGCTCTTCGCTGCAGAAATTGCGGCGCGGCGCCCGGACGCGCTCCGAAGGAAGCCCCTGGACGCAGTGATGGGTCACCGCATCCCGCTGTTTGCAAAACAGGTTCTTTACGCAACTGTCCGGCTCATGGGGAAAGACCGGGTTGTGCGCAGAGGGCGCAGAGAAGATGCAGATCGTTCCTTTGTCCTGCCTCCGGCCAGTAATCATTGGGCGGGGATCAGAGGGGTTGTATGGACGGCGCCGACGGATCGGGATTTCTATGAGGCAATCGCCGGGCCCTATTCTGTCATCCATAAATCCTGCGCAGACGCATGCAGGCGCACGCCGTCCGGAGCGTCGATTTTCCGGGCGGGGCGCTCGTCCGGTTTTTCCACCCAGGCGTACCCGAGCAGGTTCTCATACCCGATATGCGGAAGGTATTGCTTGTAGAAGACCCGGTCCTGGTAACGCGCGTACTCCGGGTGGTCGTTGGGCAGCGGGTTGGGGAAAGGCTCCGCGGGAGCCAGCGCGTAAATATCCGCCGTGATGAGATGCTCGCCCGTGTTCGCGTCCTTCAGCAGAAAGACGGGCACACTGCCTTGGACCGGGAAAGCGAGGAACCCGCCCCAACGCGTTCCTTTTCCCGACGTGGAGATCCGGCCGTCATCCACCCAGACGGACTGGATCGCTCCGGCGTCAAAGGAAATGGGTTTGATCCCGGCGTGACCTGACAGCTTCGACGCCGCTTCGCGCACGCGGGCGAATTCTCCGGATACCAGGAACCAGCGTATCGAATAGGATTCGCCCGGCCTCACCGCCAGTTTGGTCACTTGTTCGGTGACCTCGTAATCCCGACCCCCGCCTTCGCCGGCGGTCCCCCAGAGAATCAGCCGCTCGCCCTCGACGCGGTCGACCACGTCCACCAGGTCGACGGGCCGGTCCTCGGTCCCCTCGACATGCTTCGTGCCGAAAACCAGGGCCAGCGCGGGTGACGCGTCCTCTTCGGGATTTTTTGTCCAGGCCGCCCATCCGCCGGAGTCGGGCGTCAGCCGCTCACCCTCGACATCCCAACCCCATTTGCCCGTTTCTTCCGCCCAGGATCCGCCGGCCTTGGAAATGATCGTATGGGGCAGGCTGGACTTTCGCACGCCACCCCAGGGCGCGCTCACGTAATCCAGCGGCACGTCGCCAAAGTTGTGCAACACCTGGTTGACCTCGATGGCGCCCTCCCCGAGGTCCCGATAGGAGGTATAGATCAGCACGCCCGATTTCCAGACACAGGGAGAGTTCGCCTGCTGCATCCAGTTCACCAGCTCGAGGGTTTTCGTTTCCGGATTCCACCGTTTCCTGAGACAGGGCGAATAAAAGGGAGCCGGGGCGCCGGCGCCGTCTCGACCCGCCCCCTTCACGTAGATCCCCGCCTGGTGCACGAAATAGAGCAGCGGAAAGAGGTCTCCCCAGACACCCGGGTTCGCTGCGTGGTATTCGTGAATGGGTGTGGCCAGCACTTCGCTGGTGATCACCGCCTGCCAGACTTCGTCGTTCCAGGGAGAAGGCTCTCGCTGCGGGGCGACTGATTCGCCGTAGGGACCGCGCAGGGAATAGATGTGCCCGCCTTTCCCCACACCCAGGCGCCAGCCATCGCTCACGATGGATGCGAGGAAGACATGTTCCTCCACGACCGCCGGATTCCATTCGGAGCCGCTGGGGGTGTAGGTGAACGAACAGGTGCTTTCGCCGGCAGCGGAAGGAATTCCGGAACCGGGAAACAGATCCAGCACCGAAGCCTCCGGGCTCTCGGCACATCCAATTGTGGCGCCCGCCACCGCGGCGGCGACAAGCAGGCAGAGTTGTGTGAAGCGTGGTCGCATCTTTCTTGCGGGGAACAGTGTCAGGTCGTATTTCATGGATTTTTTTTCGATTCGTCGGCGGGAACTGCAGGCGGCGCCGCCTTTTTCACCGCCTCCCTTTGACGGTCGCGTGACGCCGCGTTGGCGCTCGCGTTGGGATCTCCTTTGTCGCCGCCCCTCTCGATCATGACGGGATACATGGCGTCCCACCACTTGTCGTAGGCCGCCGCCATCGTCGAGACGAGTTCCGGGTTGGCCGCCGCCAGATCGTTCTCGCAGGCCGCATCCTCCTTCACGTCGAAGAGCGCCCAGCGGCCCGCCGGGCTGACCCCCCAATGGTACTGGGCATTCCCTTCCGTGTATGTCGTGGTCTTCATTCCTTTTCGAACGAACCGCAGGGTGGTGCATTGGCTTTGGAACTTTTCGCACTCGGGATCATCACAGGGCGTGCTGCGCAGGAGCAGGTAGTGTCCCTTGCGCGCGGCCCCCATGGAGTGCTTGTGGGATGCCGCCGTGCCACTCGGCCAGCGGCCCACATGCTGAAACAGCATCCGGTCATCGTGCCAACGCACGGCCTCTTCGGATTCCAGCAAGGGGAGGAGGCTGAAGCCCTCCAACTCGGGCTGGAGCTTCTCTGGTATGTCCACCCCCGCCAACTCGCACAGGGTTGGCAGGACATCGAGATGGGCCGTCAGGTTGTCGACCGTGTGGGGCTTCCAATGTCCGGGCCATTTCCAGAACGACATGGCCCGCGAACCGCCTTCCCAGATCGTGGCTTTGCAGCCGCGCATCCCCGCGTTGTAGACATCGAGCCCCTCCGTCTGCCCGTTGTCGTTCATGAACACGAGAATGGTGTTCTCTTCCAGATCGCGCTCGCGCAGGAAATCGACGAGGCGCCCCAGGTTGTAATCGATGTTCGCGACCATGCCGAGGTAAGTGGCGTGCTTCTCGCTGACGTGCTCGCGGAAGGGCGCAATGAATTCCTCCGGCGCCGCCAGGGGGGTGTGCGGGGAGTAGGTTGCGAGGTAGCAGAAGAACGGCTGTTCGCCGCTCTCGTCGATGAAGGTCATGGCTTCATCGAAAAACACGTCTTCCCGGTAGCCTTCCCGCTGCGTCGTCACGTTGTTGCGGATGATTTCCACATCAAAGTGCTTCCTCGGGCCCTCGGGGTTGGTCGAGGTCCAGCCGAACCCACGGTCCTCGGGCTCATAGCCTTCGCCGTTGCCGAGGTGCCACTTGCCGATGAAGGCAGTGGCATAACCGGCGGTCTTCAGCAGCTGCGGTAGGGTGACGGCATCTTTGAAAAGATGTTCCCGGGGGATCAAGGTGTGGGTGACGGCGTTCCTGAATTCGTGCATCCCGGTCATGAGGGCGGCGCGCGTCGGCGAACAGGAGGGGCTCACGTAGAAGTTGTCGAAGCGCACGCTCTCGTCGTAGAGACGATCCATGTGCGGCGTCTTCAAGAGCGGGTGCCCGTGCCGACCAAGGTCGCCGTATCCCTGGTCGTCGGTGAGGATGAAGATGATGTTCGGCTGATCCGCCGCATGGGAGTACGGGATGGAGAGGAGGACCGCAAAAGCGGCGCCCATCGACCTGATCGCGAACCTTTTCGCTTCGAGTTTGGAGAAGAATTTCATTTTTTTGTTTTCAGTGCCGTCGCCGAAAAATTCGATTTTTTCTCAGCCCTGGTGATCGCATCCACCACCTCGGGGTAACTCTCGAGAAAGTTGTTTTCATCAACCAGGTTGATGACGTAATGCGTGGTCCCGCCGGGCAACCGGGCGGACGCTTTCATGCCCGGAAGCAGGCGGGCGGGAGTGCGAAACCATTCTTCATCCTTCTCGCCGCCGTTCAGGGTGTAAATTAAATTGGCCCGGACGACCTTGGCCCCGTTTTCCCGGTAAGCAAACTCCACCACGTCTCCCTTCTGCTCGTGGGAGAGCACGGTGCAGACTTTGCCCTTGTGCGGCAGGTCATCCGCAAAATCCGGATTGTAATACGGGTAACTCGCCTCCATTTCCGAGAGTGTCTTCGTGAGCCGGCGGTTCATTTCCTGCGCCTTTTCCGGCATGGAATCCGCCAGGTTTGCGGATTCCTCGATATCCACGCGGACCTGCTTTCCTTCCTTCGTCTTATAGAGCCGGAACAGCTCCAGCTCGACCGACGACGGATTGTTCACGTGGTCGTAATTGCGCACGAGCTTGTAATCCCCCACCCGGATGGTGCTTTCCAGCGCAATGCTGTTGGGAAAATGCCAGGTCATGGTGTCCCGCACCGCCCCGTCCTCTTCCCGGACCAGGGATGGATCCGCCGGATTCCCGTGCAGCAGGGGGGCGAGGTCGCAGCCGTCGAGGTGCTTGTCCTCGGGTTTTTCTACGCCCGCCAGCGATAAAATGGTGGGATAAAAATCGAGTCCGTTGACCATGACATCCGATTGCACGCCCGCTTCGATGCCGGGACCGGTGATGATGAGCGGCACCCGGGTCCCGCCTTCCATCGCCGAGATCTTGCCCCGGTCCAGGGGATAGTTGTCGGTGATGACCTGGCCCGGGACCCGCTCCATGCCGCCGTTATCCGAAGTGAAAATAATGTAGGCGTTCTCGCCGAGCATGTGTCCCGGCCAGCGCGGGTCTTCGGTGCTTTCCAAGTAGTCGATCAGTTTCCCCACGTGATAATCGAATTCCTCCACCATGGCGCAGTAGAAGGGATTGGTCTGTCCTTCGCCCTTCCACTCTTGCGGGTTCTCCGGCCGCTCCACGCCCAGTTTCTTGCAGTACTTGTCCAGCAACCGTTCGCTCCGCGTCTGGATCGGGGTGTGCACCAGCCAGGCGGCGTAATAGAGGAAAAACGGCTTGTCCTTATTCTCGCGGACAAAGGTCAGCGCGTCCTCGCTGTTCTGGTGATACGGATACCCGTTTTCGTCGAGGCGGTGGGGATCGTCCGGTGCGCTGGTGGCAAAGCCGGTGAGGCGATGCGGGCGCATCCGCGCGGTGATGCCGAGACTGTGACGTGTCCAGTCGAAGCCCTGGTCTTCCGGCTGCGGAAAGGCATTGTGGTTGATGGCCATGTGCCATTTCCCGCAATGCCCGGTGGTGTAGCCGTGCTTCTGCAGCACCTTTGCCAGCGTCACTTCGTCCTCCGGCATGCGCCCGCTGTACCAGGGGGGCATCATGCGATGCTGGGTCTTGTTGTGCGGCGTCGGCGGGGCGCCGCCGACGACGTGCGTTTTCTGGGCGCGGGCGGGGTGGTTCCCGCTCATGATGGCACAGCGCGTGGGGGCGCAGGTCGGCGCCGGCGCGTAGCCCTGCCAGAACAGGACGCCCTTTTTCGCCAGCGCGTCGATGTGGGGCGTCTCCATGGGGGACGGCTCGTCGACGTCGTAACACTTCACGTCCTGCCATCCCAGGTCGTCCGCCAGCAGCAGGATCACGTTTGGTTTTGCGGGACGGGAATTGTCGGCAAATGCCGTCCCGGCACAGACGACCGCGGTGCCCGCTCCCAGCACGATCAAATCGAGAAGGTGAATCCGTTTCCGATTTTTCATTTCCGGCAATTCATTCTTAGGCCGCTTCGAGCCTTTCGTTATTCACTGATAGGAGTCGTATTCCTGCTTGCTTATCGTGGCGACCCCCTCGGGGATCCGGACCATCGACGCACCGCTCAGAATTCCGTGTTCGACGAGGAATCGATCCTCCAATTCCAGGGACCAGTAAAAAAACGGGTTATCCTTGTGACGTCCGTTACAGAATCCGTGTTTGCCGCCTTTGCCGATGTAGAGCTCCGAAGCAGTCCCGGCCTCTTTAAGTGCCTTGTGAAAACTCTCCAGGCTTTCCACGGTAATGGCGCGATCCTCATCCCCGAGGAACGTGATGAACGGCGGCAGTCCCTTGACGATATGGTTGGGAGGAGACAATTCCGGCGCGCACTTGAAGTAAGGGTTGTAGAGAATCACCGCGTCCGGTTTGCAGGAGATCGACAGGTCGTAAGCATCATCATTGGTTTCCGGGCCGGTGATCGTCGCCATGGCTGAGGCAAGCTGACCCCCGGCGGAGCCACCGGCGACCACGACCTTTTCCGGATCCACCTTCAGTTCCCGCGCGTTCACGCGCAAATAGCGGATGGCGGACTTGGCATCCTTGACGCATTCCAGCGGCACCTCCACGCCGTCCCGGTCTTTGAGCCGATAATCGACGGACACCGCGATCATTCCGCGCTCGCTCCAGTAAGCGCAATCCGGGTAGTGCCAACTGGCTTCACCCGCGTTCCAGCTTCCCCCGTGGAAAACCACGAAGGCCGGAAACGTCTTCGCGGCGGCGTAGTCGTCCGGCAAAAAGACCGACATTTGAAGTGCTTTGCCGTCGACCT
>JAHEJT010000075.1:0-2205 GCA_024638765.1 Verrucomicrobiales bacterium | reverse complement strand
CGGCCATATTGATTCTGCGCATCGAAGAGGTGCCCACAGCCGTAAGTCGGAATCGCAAAAGCAAAACGATCGTCGATGCCAACCACCGTGCAGGTGATCACCCCGCCCCAGGAGATGCCCATCAAGCCGACCTTTTCCGCATCCACCTCCGGAAGCGCACGCAGCAGCGAGTTGGCGAGAATCGTGTCCGCCACCGCGTGGTAGATCCACTGGTCTTTAAGCGGTGCATCGGAATCACCGTAAATGCCGTCCCGCTTGGGTCCGGCCCATGCATGGGACTCCCAGGGGGTATTCTTTTCCCCCGATTCTTTCGGGAGACGCTCATCGGTTTGGCCTTCCACGGCGATGCTGATCGCGGCAAACCCACGGTCGTTCCATCGTGTCACCCATTCCTTGAAGGCGGTTCCGCCGCCGCCGTGCACGAGCACCACGCCCGGCACCTTGCCCTTCCGGTTTTCGGGGAGACCCAGCCACGCAAAGACCTTGGTGGGCTTGCCCATCCAGGGAAGCGCGTCGAAATAAACCGCCTTCAGCTCGCCCTCCGGGGGGTATCCCGCGGCATCCATTACGGCGGGAGCCGCCGTCAGTTCGCCCAGCGCGCGCAGTTCTTCACGGTGCGCATCGAATTCATCCGCCGGAAGCACCGGCGCGCAAGCACTCAGAATTCCAGCCACGAGAACCTCATATTTCAACTTCGTGTTCATGACACACTCTCGGGTTCATCCTCCGTCCTGGCATCGTCCACCGGGCATTCGCGCCGGGTGCGGCGGAGGACGACGACGAGGAGGACGACGAAGAGGATGAAAAGGCCCGCGGAGAGCGCGGGTTTGTAGAGCGCCACATAGTTCAAGGAAAAGAGCAGGCTGCAGACGGTGGCGACCACCAGCGCCCAATCGATCAGGACCTCGCCGACCTTGTGCGCCGGGAGATAGCCCGGGATTTGACGGGTAACCGCCCGCCAGCCGGGCTCGAAGATGCGCGTGCGCATGACGAATTCCTTGAGCCTCTCCGGGTCCGTGGCGGGCGTAACCAGCGAGGCCGCGACCACGACTACCAGCCCGATGATTGTCATGAACAGCATGCGGGCGCCCAACGTGTCGTAGTCAGCCGTGAAGCTGACACGTTTTTCGAGTCCCAGCAAAGAACCCATGAGGGGGTCCAGGAGCGGCTCGGCCAGGATGTGATCCGAGATGGATGCGGCTTTTTCGATGATTCTCTCCCCCTCTTCCTGTGAAAGCGTAGACTCGTCAGCGAACGATGTTGCGTTCAGCAGGTTCTTCAGGTCGGTCAGCTCCGGTCCCACGGGCAGCTCGGCTTCGGGCTTGTCCACATCCATTCTCCCTGCGGCGTCGAAGATCCGCAGGTGCATGCCTTCGCCGATCCGCGCAACGATCACCTGGGATTCTCCTTCTTCCGGGAGATCCTCCGGCGCTTCGACGGCCATCAAATCCAGGTCATACCCCTCGGGACTTGCGAAGGGAACGTGTCCGAAGAGCAGCAGCGTGGCTACGACATAGTTCACCACAAAGGCCACGAGTTCCCCGGTGGAGTTGATGCGCCACCAGAGCCAGCGGCAGGCTCCCACCACGGCGGCGCCGCCGCCCACCACATAGAAGATCGAGAGCAGCTGCTGGATGTCGTCTGCATGGAAACTGATGATGCCGCCGGCGATTGCGACCATAAAGGTGATGATCCGCGATACGCGGACGTAATGCTTGTCCGTGGCGCCGCGATGGAGAAAGCGCCGGTAGAGATCGTTCACGATGTAACTGGATCCCCAGTTGAACAGCGTGCTCATGGTGGAGATGAAGGCGGCGATCATCGCGGAGATCATGATTCCCCGCAGCCCGACCGGGAGAATGTGCAGAATCATCCGGGGATACGAGGCATCGTCACCCGCCTCGCCCATGTCCGGGAACACGATCAACGAGGCCAGCGCGACCACCACCCACGGCAGGGAGACGATCGCATAGTAGACGATGGTGTGCATCAGCATCGCGTTGGACGCGTGCCGGGTGTTCTTGCAAGCCAGGATGCGCTGGGCCTGGTACCCGCCGGAGAGGGCGACACCCCACCAGAGGATTCCGAAATAGCCGATCACGTTCCAGATGGACATGGCGCCCGTCTGCCCCCCCGGCCGGACCTGCGTGCTGATCTCGGGGGCCAGGTTCATGCTGTGCCCCAGCCACTCCTTGTTGGCGGAGA
>JAHEJT010000242.1 GCA_024638765.1 Verrucomicrobiales bacterium | reverse complement strand
GTCGAAGAGCCCACGTATGAAAAGCCTCCCGTCCCCGAGCGCACCTCTTCTGCGTCCGCTTTGGCGTTCAATCGCATCGCATTGGTCGCCACCACCAGGAAAACTCCCGCCGCCATCATGGTGATGATCGCCAGGCTGCGCCCCCGGCGCCGCAGCGCAAAACTCCGCCCGAGGGCCGCCAAGGTGCCCGACCACGTCTCTCCCCGCCGCGCCATGCCACGCCACCAGAGGACGCAGGCGCAGATGCCGGCCGTCAGCAACAGGGCTCCCGCCCCGAAAAACCCGCCCTGTTTCGCCTGCGAACCGGGCATCGGCGCGAAAAGCAGACCCACCCCGGCCAGCATTGACACGATCCCGATCCAGAGACTGAGACACTTGGATAGCGGTTTGGACCCGACCGTCCCCAGACCGTGACTCCGCGTGATCAACTCGCGCGGCTGAATGCGCATCACCGCCCGGCTGGCCACGGCCACCACGAGCATTGCCAGGATCACCGTGATCACCACCGCCATCACGAGCGATCCCACGCGCGCATGGTAGACGAACTCCATACCCGAGACCGCCTGCGACCAGATCCCGGACAATCCCCACAGCGCTAATCGGGTGTAAAGCACCCCTGCAGCCGCGCCCAATAGCGCACCGAAGACACTCACGACAAGGGCCTCCAGGAGAAACCAGCGTCGGACCTGGCCTTTCTCCATCCCGAGAGCCAGGCACAAGCCGATCTGATCGGAACGTTGCTCGACCCCGAAAGCAAAGAGTAAGCCCGTCAGAATCAAGGCCGCCACGATCAGGAAAAAACTCATGCTGGCAAAAAGCGCCCCGAAATCGAGCGATTCTTCCACCGCCGCCCGCGCTTCCCCGCGGACGTGCCGCAATCCCAGTCCGAAATCTGCGGGCGCCACGCGTTCTCTTAATGCGGCCTCCAGTTTTCCCTCATCCCATTGCTCGCTGAGCAGATGGAGCGCCGTAAGATCGCCAAACCGGTTGCTCCAAAGTTGCTGGCCCGCGCGCAATCCTATGAACGCTTTCGGCGTCCCCCGGTAATCGTCCCAGTAATCCTGATCCTTATCCCGAAGGCTCTCCAGATCCACCGGGAAACCCGGCTCCCAGTCCCGGCAACTTACGGCGTCAGACAGTCCTGCGATGTAAGGAGTCCACTCCACATTCACCAGCGGATTCTCCATCGGCAAGATTCCGGCGACCACGAAGGTAGCGGTTTCTTCCCGGAGCTCTCTACCGGTCATAACGATGTCATAGCGCAGGGTGAGCGTGTCGCCGACCGCGACCCCGAGGTCCTCGGCCAGCCAGCCGGTAATAATGATGCCGTCCTCTTCGAACCCCCCCGGGAACACAGAATGCGTCGCGCCCTCCGCCGCGGTCACCATGGAATACGGGGTTTCCCGATCCCCGGACTGAATTCCCTTCACGAAATAGGTCAAG
The DNA here is from genome assembly GCA_024638765.1 of Verrucomicrobiales bacterium. Classification (GTDB taxonomy): domain Bacteria; phylum Verrucomicrobiota; class Verrucomicrobiia; order Verrucomicrobiales; family DEV007; genus JAHEJT01. The sequence continues at coordinate 4,804 of JAHEJT010000242.1, read as the reverse complement.
ACACCGTCCACCGGAGAAGCGATCTGCCGCACCGCCTTCGTGATCTTCCGATCCATGAAGACGCGCTCACTGCTCAACTCCCACTTGCCGTCTCCGTGGATTCGCCGCATCCGCAAGAGGGCGTCCGCGAGGGTCCAATGCTCCGCCAACACATCTTCGATCTGCCACGCCTCGGTCCCCTCCGCCGTTTCTCCCAGGAGGACCACGTTGATACGGCCGGGCTTCTCAAAAAGCCGCTGTAATTCCGCCTTGCCCGTATACAGATTCAAAGGACTGGCTTGCTCGTTGCGCAGCGAATATCCACCCAGCGCATCCGCACCGATAATCCGGTCGACTTTCTTGCGGATCGTGACCGTCGCATCAGTGGATCCGGAGAGGGGCGCGTCCCGCGAAATCGCACTGGGAATCTCGACGCGCGCGATGAGAAAATCGCCCTCTTTCAAACCGAGGCGCTGGGCGAGGGCACCGTTGACTGCCAGGAAATTTTCCCCCAATCCTTCGGGCTTCTCTCCCGCATCGCTCAACGCCCAGAAGCTGTCGTCCACTCCCAGCACCTGGACGCCGTTGGCGCGCGCTTCCTCGTCCTGGCTCGACACGCTGCCGAGGACTTGGACAATCCCCGCGGCCGTGGTATCAAGCGCGGCGCCTGTTTTTTCCGCCAGTCCCTCCGTGAAGAAACGATCATTCCCCACCACCGCCCAGTGAATCCCCGCAATCCGCTGAAAGGCCCGCAACCGCAGGCTTTCCTTTACCGAATCACCGACCACCAGCGCGCCGCCCAGCACCGCGGCCGTCAAGAGCACACCGGCGAGCACGGCGAGATTGAGTCGCCAGTAATGCTTCAAGCTTCCCGATGCCAAACTCCAGAGACCCATGGCGCGCTCCGTCCGTTGCTCAGGCAACCTCCAGTTTCCCGTGTCGTAACCGGTAAGTTTTGCCGATCTTTTCCGCGAGACGCGAGTCGTGCGTGACCATCACGACGCTGACCTTGCGTTCTTCATTCAGATCCACCAACAGTTCCGTCAGTTTCGCCGCACTCTCCTCGTCGAGCGCACCCGTCGGCTCATCCGCCAGCAGGAGCCGGGGTTCGTTGATCAAGGCCCGGACCACCGCGACCCTCTGGCGCTCGCCCCCGGACAATTGCGCGGGACGTTTTCCCGCGTGATCCTGCAGTCCCACCCGCTCGAGCAATGCGAGCGCCCGCTCGCGGGTCCCGGCTGGGTCGGGCTTCGGTTTCAAAGCGAGAGTCGGCACCAGCACATTCTCCAGCACGCTGCACTGCGGCAAAAGGTGGTGCAGCTGGAAGATGAACCCGATTTCCTGCCCCCGCACCCGGGCCAGCCTGCGCTCGTCGGCGCCGCCGTAATCCTCTCCAAACAGCTTCATCGACCCGGCATCGGGCCGGTCGAGCGTCCCCATGATGTTCAACAGCGTGCTCTTCCCGGATCCCGAGGGACCCACCACCGCAATCCGTTCGCCCTCGCCAAGCGTCAGGTCCACGGCTTCCAGCACGTTGCGCATCCCGCCTTCACCGCCGTCCGTCACATCCGGATACGCTTTCGTGACTCCTGATATCTCCACCGCGTTCATACTGCAAGACTAGAAGCTATCCCAGAAAACGGATCCCCCTCACCCTAACCCTCTCCCCAAGGGAGAGGGGATCAGAATTCCGGGGTTTCAGGGGTGATGAAAGCAAATAAATCATCGAGACAACTTATATTGGGATAGCTTCTAGAGACAATCCGATCTAAATTCCCTCCGTCTTCCATTTGCGATCATCATTGCGACAGCTGTGGATTTTCACTCCCCTCTCCCCCGGGAGAGGGTCAGGGTGAGGGGATTTCGTTCTTCGGTTAACTATTACTCCTTCACCCAGCGCTGCGATTTGAATTCGAATCGCGGCAGTGATCCGGGTGCTGCCGCCCGCACCGGGATACGCAGGGAGAAAGCCTTGTGCGAGGCCTTGGCCACCCTTTCCGCGAGGGCACCGGGATCGGGGACTCCCTCCACCGGTTCAATGATGATTTCCAGTTCCGCCATGGCGTCGCGCGTCGATTCCACCACCTGGTATTCCAACACATCCTCGAACCCCCGCAGGACATCTTCAACCGCCGAAGGATATATATTCACGCCGCGCACCACCACCATTTCGTCGACCCTCCCCAGGATTCCACCCGCGAACGCCAACACGTCGCGCGCCACTCCGTCTGTTGTATCCTCCCGGGAGTAACTCTTGCACACGAAATCACCGGTGCGGTAGCGCAGCAGGGGCGCAGCCGTGCGGGTCAAGGTCGTGAGCACGAGCTCGCCACGCTCTCCCGCTGCGACTTCCTTTTCCGTCTCGGGATCGATTACCTCCGCGAAATAAGCTTCCTCCATCACGCAGAGGGTCATTGCTTCCCGGGGATGTTCGTAAGTCACCGGCCCCACCTCGGTCATCCCATGATGGTCAAAAACGCGCGCCCCGGGCCAGAGTTCCTCAATCTTCCGTCGCGTCTCGGGAATGCTTCCCCCCGCTTCGCCCGCGACGATGATCCTGCGAACGGCGAGATTCTTCCGGCCGGCATCACCCTGCCCGCGTAACACCTCACCCAGCCGCAGCGCGTAAGTAGGCGTGCAACACAGCACTGAGGCGCCATATCTGCGCAATGCATCCAGCCGCGCCTCGCTGCCCATTCCGCCGCCAGGGATCGCCAGGTTGCCCCTGCGAGTGGCGGCTTCGTACGCGGTCCAGAATCCGAGGAAAGGACCGAACGAAAATGCGAAGAAGATCGCGTCATCCGCCCCCACCCCTGCCGCGTCGTAAATACGGTCCCAGCAATCCAGCATCGCCGACCAGCTGTCGTGGGTGTCCAGAAACGCCAGGGGGTCCCGCGTCGTGCCGCTGCTCTGAGAGAAGCGCGAATACTTTTCCAGGGGATAAACCAGGTTGGACCCGTAAGGGGGATGCGCTTCCCGGTCGCGCGCCAGATCGCCCTTAGTCGTCAGGGGCATCCGCACAACGAACTCTTCCAGCGACGCCACGTCCTCGTCCAGGCCGGCTTGCTCCAGGCTTTCCCGGTAAAAGGCGCTCGAGACGCGCACCGTGCCCAGCAGCCGCCGGAGCAGATCCAGTTGCAGCGCCTCAATGGCTTCACGATTTTCAGCCGCCATATTCTTCTCCCGGAGGGCAATGCTTTATCCCCGCTTCGCGGCGCTCTGCAAATTGCCTTCGGTTCTTTGTGATGCGCTAACGCGCCATGGCAGTGTCATTGCCGCGATTTGTCGGCAACCGCCACGGCCGCCTCTATTCCCCCGATACCTCCGCCGCAGCCGCTTTCGACGCGGGCGCAGGTCCCGGCCCCGGCTTAAACTTGGTGACGAGGAATCCGCCGGTCGCCGCCAGGACAATCCCCAGCCAGAAAGGCGCGGGAATCGCTCCCCACCCCCCCTTAGGAGGGTGCAGGCTCAAGGCCACCGCCGCATTCACGATCGGCGCCCCGGCGAAAACGATGGACATTACCACGGCGGGAGATCCCTTGGCCCCGAACGCGAGCAGCACGCAGAACGCGCCGGCCGCGCCGAGAATCCCGGCCACACAACTCCAGAGGATTCCTTTCCCGGGAAAAGACCAGTCCGACCCGCCGAACCAGAGGATCGCCAGGGGGGCGAGGACGGCGGTCAGGAAATACATCAAGCCGACCCAGAGGAACGCCTTGTATCGGCCGTTCTCCGGATCGGCCATTCCGATCTGGCCGCTGTGCAGGAAGATTCCATAGAGCCCCCAGCACAACACTGTCATCAAAGCGAAAGTCAGCCACCAATTCATCTTCATAAGCCTTTCATTTTAAGGATATTAGCTATGTTTTCTCCGGCCGCTCCAAGACCGATTCCGGAGCCTCCTCGAGCGCGGCGCGCACATTCCCGGGAATCTCGCACGCCTTCATGGTGCCCGCTGCCTTATCCATCTTCACGCACAAGACCGTGAATTGTCCCGCCGCCGCGAGGGCACGGTCAGAATCCGCCCCATTCGGATTCTTCCAGAACCGAAACTGGTAATGAACGGATTTCCCGCGGATTTCTTCGACCAGAAGTTCGATCTCCACCTCTTCCTCGAAGCGCAGGGGCAAATGATAGTCGCAAGCCGCACTGACGCGGGGCCACCCGATATCGGGATTTGTTTCGCTGGACGGCTCCGGGCCGCCCTCGCCCTGTGCCTGCACCGTAAACCCAAGCGAACGGTAAAAGGCGTGCTCGGTCTCCTCCATAAAGCGGAAGAAGTAAGTGAAGTGCATGATCCCCGCCATATCGGTTTCGGCGAATTGGACGCGGCGGGTCATTGTGAATCGATGGGCCATTTCGTTTCCGTGAAAGGGTTCCGCACCCTAGCGGAATGCGACAGCCTTCTCAACGCCTTTTCTGGAGGTGCCGGAGAACGAACCTCCGGGTTCGTTCTAAACGAGCCGGGAGGCTCGTTCTCCGTGGTCCCTAAACGCGCCCCCTCACACCTCGACCGCGGCGGAAGACTTCGCGCCTTCCCTGCCGTAATCGAGTTCCTCCGGAAGCTCGGCGAGTTCGGACAACGCCGAGAAAAGAGCCTGGAAATCCTTGTCCTTCACATTTCCGATCAGGCAGTCGGTCAAATCCGGGCGCACGTCGGGGTGCCGCTTGATCAACTCTCCGAAACTGAAGTTCTTGTCGTAAAACGCGTAGACCAGCTTGCGCATCACCTCGATGGCGCTGCACAACTCGTCACCGTAGGCGTCAAACTGGGAGGCTGAGTAATTTTTCTTTTCCAATGCCTGATCCACGGCATCCGCCGCCA
>JAHEJT010000241.1 GCA_024638765.1 Verrucomicrobiales bacterium | reverse complement strand
GGAGATATCGACGCCTTCTTCATCCGGCCCATCGGGCTCACGGACGTGACTTACACGCTCGAGGTGAGCGTCGATTCGGTGACCTGGGTGGATGTGACCAGCATCGCGCCGACGATTACCGACCAGGGCGACGATACCGAGGAAGTGCGCTACGAAGATCTCGAGAGCATCAACGGGGCGACCGCGGAGGGGATTGACCTGAGCGCGGGCACCGGCTTCACCCGCTTGCGCTTTGACCTGGCCAGTCCGGTGGAAACCGCGTATTCGCTGCCCTATGGCTGGCAGGAGACCAGCGTGGATTTTGCCGAGTGCGAGACCTTCTCGCATCCATATCTCAAGAAGCCCGTGTTCAGCGGCGTCGTGGATTCGGTGGCCGGCGAGACGCTGACCCTGACGACTTCCGGCAACGGGCTCGATTTGAGCACGCTGCTGACCGGGGGACCCTATTACATCGAGATTATCGAGGGCGAAAACGAGGGCCACCGATTCGACGTGGCTTCCGGCGGGGTCGACAGCCTTACGCTGGTGGCCGATCCCGATATCTTCACGGGACCGCCCGCGAGTCCGGACTCACACAATACGCAGAACGCGGTGCCCGCGGATCTGGCGGGCGACCGGTTCATTCTGCGGGAGCATTACACGCTCGATCAACTGTTCGATAAGACGGCGTTCAAGGGATCGTTGGATTCGACGACAGCCGACCGGCTCTTGTTCTTCGGGGAGAACGGCTACGAGGTGATCTATCTCTACGACGACGGCGTGGGCACCCTGAAGTGGGTGGAGGAATCGGATCCCGGATTGACCGACCTGGGCGGGCGGGTCATCGATCCCTGCGAAGGGATGTTCGTCCACCCGAGGATCCCGCGGACGCCGCCGGTGACGAGCGTGGATCTGTTTTCCATCGGCATGGTGCGCGCCAACGCGTTCGCCTGCCCGTTAAACGAAGGATACAATTTCCTGTCGAGCGGCTGGCCGCTGGCGCAAAGCCCGGCCGACCGGGACATGACGATCGCGGGCGATGCTTGGCCGGCGACGAGCTGGCCGGGGAGCAATTCTCCGACGACCGCACCGCAGATCCAGTTCTGGAAAGCGGACGACGGGACGGGTGTGACGGGATACGAGGGGTATTTCAACCTCGATGCCGGGGCGCGCCAATACTGGACGCCGCTCTCGGACATCAGCCTGAGCGATCAGGATGCCACTGTGCTCTTCGATTCCAATCGCTCCGCCTTCATCCGGATGCCGGCAGCGATGATCGACTTCGTGATTCCGGCTGCCTATGTGTCGCCGTGATGCGGGGGATCTCTGCCTGCCCTGAGCCCATCGAAGGGAGACTTCAGACCTGAGACTTGAGATTTGGGACTGGGGACTGGGGCTTGGATGCTGGACGCTGGGGGTCGGGCCCATCCGGGCGGGGAGCTGGCCAGACCAAAACCTGCTGAAAATCTAATATTTATGCCAAATTGCAGAGAAGCCTGTTTATTTAGAAAAAACGATTGACTTGGCAGATGCAAATAGGTTAGAAAATGCTGATTATCTGGTTAGCCATATTATTACGGTTTACCAAATAATTGCGATCTAACCTTCTCGCTCTAGCTGATTCAATGATAAGGCTCTTGCCCGGCCTCCTCTTCCTGCTCGCCCTCGTCACCCCGGTCCACGCCCAAACCATCCAGTGGGGAGACCTGGTCGGCGCCACCGTCCTCCAGAGCGATGGCTCCACCATCCCCGTGGCCCTCGTCGGGGATCCGTCCCCCGCTTTTCACTTCGAAATCGGGTCCTTTGGCTCTTTCGTGCCTGACGACACCAACACCGCGCTGTGGAAGGACTTCTGGAAGATCTTCGATGCCGCCGATTTCACCGGGCCCACCGATAACTTCTTCCAGGGGAGCGTCGACATGCTCAGTGGCCAGGTCTCCAGCAGCCCGGATGCCAATCCCACCGATACCTTTGCCGCAGGGGAACAGGGCTACATCTGGATTTATAATGATCTCGATCCCGTTCCCACCGCCGAGTGGGTGCTCATTACCAATGACGGTTCCGATGTCCCCGGGCGGGGACCGGCCTGGACCTTCCCGGCGTTTGACGATCAGACCTCCCTCATTCTCGACTGGCGCACCGACACGGCCACGACTCCAATATACGGGGGGCTGAACGATACCACCGGCCCCGGGGAGAGGACCGACAGTTCGACGGTGTTCGATCTCCAAACGCACACGTTTGTGCCGGAACCGGACTCCGCGTTCCTCTTAGGGCTCGGCGCATTCTTGATTTTCCTGCGGCGCGGCGTCAGGAAGATCGACTGTTACCGGCCGGGCGGCACCCGCTGACGCGCGATGGGTGATCGCATGACCATCCCCCGGTCGTTCCCAGTGCTCCTCATCGGCTGGATTCTCGCCACGAGCCAGGGCGGGCTGTCCGCCTCCCAGGTAAACTGGAAGAGTATTCCCGGGCGCGACAACTTCACGAGCACCGCCGCGCTTCTCGATTCGTCGTTCACGTTCCAGCTCGGCGCCTTTGCCAACAGCTTCAAACCGACAGCAGATAACACGGCGGAGTGGGCCGCCAACTGGGTTTCCGCGGATACTGCTGTCTACAACGAGCCCAACCGGTTCTTCACTGCTTCCGTCGTTCTGCCGAGCAACGCCCCCCCGTTTACGACGAGTAACGTGGGGTATATCTGGGGCTTCAACGTGTCTTTCGGGGGTGGCGAATGGATCCTGGTCACCAATGACTCGAATTACGCCACAGCTGATGGGGACTCGACTGCCGGGGACGATTGGAAATGGCCTTTCGTGGGAGGCATTCCGCTCCCGGTCACCTGGTCGGTGAGCAACGCCACCGTGGTGATCGTGGGCACAGTCGAAGATCCCGCCGGCGCCCATATGATCACGCAAGCGGTGTCTTCGGGCAATCCGCCGTTGAAAATGTATGAGGACTGGTTGGCGGAACATTTTTCCGCGGCGCAAATCGCGGATCCGCTGGTGAGCGCCCCCGGCGCCGATCCGGATGGCGATGACGATCCCAACGTGTTGGAGTTTGCGCTGGGGACTCCTCCGCTGATGCCCACGATGGACAACCGATCGGTGCACGGGATCGAAGAGATCGACGGAGAATATTACATGACGCTCACGGTGCAGCGGCCCGAAAATTTGGGAGTCCAATACCGGGTCGAAGTTACCTCCGATCTGGACTTGTGGTTATACGGGAGCGGCCACGTCACCGTGATGAGCGCCACTCCCACCGAGCTCATGGTGCGGGATAACTCGGCGATGAGCCTGATGAACCGGCGCTTCATTCGCTTGAACGCGCTCCTGCCGTAAGGCCGCCATTTTGGAAGTAGATTCGAGTTTCACTCGAATTCCCCTGCCTGACGGCCCTGGTCCCTTCGACTGGAAGTCGAAGCTACGCGCCGGAGGCACCCACTCGGATTCGCCGTCCTGGAAGAAGTAGATTCGAGTTTCACTCGAATTCCCGGGGGGCCTGGCGGCCCCGAATCCTTCGATTGGAAGCCGAAGCTGCCCCACCACAGCGGCACCAGGGACCGGCGTAACCTATTGATTTTCAATAAGTTTTGCCACCGACAGTTGGCTGAATTCAGGTATATTAATATTTTACATCCCTAAAATATCAATTATCTTAATATTTTTTAGAAATTTTTAGAATAATCAACGGTCAGAAGAGCCCCAGCGGGGGAGGAGAGGCCCTGGCGCTACCAGTTTTCGCTTAGTCAACCAGGCGGTTGGCGCGTTGTCTCGGCAGCCCGGCGGAGTGATTTGTGCTCCCGCGGGCGTTCACGGCGTCTCATCGCGCTTCGCCTGATTCGTCAGCCGTAAATGCCTGTCTTTAAAGCAATCACACGACGCTCCTGGATCGCCGGCCTGATCGGCGGCCCGTTCCTATTGGCGGCGTCGGGCCGGGCTGCGGACGTCAATCTCTCCTACGCGGTCTCGGATGATACCGACGAACTCGTGGAGATAAACCGGTTCGACGGATCCGCCTTCCGGGTGATCGGCCCGACCACCGGCGCGGGGGCCATCGAAGCCATCGCGTGGAATATCGGCGCCAGCACCCTTTACGCGGCGAATGCGGGTCAACTGGGGACACTGGATCAGACGAGCGGGGCATTCACCGCGCTTCCGAGCACCTTTGGCACCGGTTCAGGTTCTCGTGGCGACATCACTTTTAACGATGTGGACGGGCTCACTATCGATCCGTTAACGGGAATCATGTACGGAAGCCATCGCGATGGCGACGGCACCCCTGACGACGTCCTCATTCAGATCAACGTCACCACGGGCGCGCACGTGCCGGACGCCTTCGGTCCCGGGGTGGATTACGTGGTGATCGACACCAGCTCCCTGCCACTGGTCCCGATCATCTACAGCGTGGACGATATCGCGATCGATCCACTCGACGGGCAGATGTACGGGGTTGCCAACGATGATGGTGGCAATGACACACTCGTCACCATCGACAAAGCCACGGGGACGACCGGGGTTGTGGGACGGTTGCGGACGAGCGATACCCCCGGGGATGAGGTTGACGATGTGGAGGGCTTCAGCTTTTTCAATGACGGCACTTTTTATGCCACCACCGGCAACCTCGGAGCCGCCGCCACCAATAACCGTCTCTGGGAGGTCGATACCGATACGGGTATCATGACGGAGATCGGGGCCTACAGTTCCGGCGCGGATTACGAAGGAGTCGCCGACCTTACGGCACCCGCGAACACGATCTCGGGGACGGTATTCAAGGACAATGATCTCGACGGCGATTTCAATACCGGGGACACCGCGGAGCAGAACGTTACCGTAAATCTCTATCTTGATGTCAACGGGGACGGATTCCTCGATGGAGGTGACCTATTCATCCAGACGCAGCAATCGGTCGTGGACGGCACTTACCAGTTTCTGCTGGGGGCCGAGGGAAATTTCATCGTCGAAGTGGATGAATCGACTTTTCCGGTGGCCAAGACCGGCATGTCGACTCCGGTGATATACCCGGTCAGCTTCACGCAGTTCGGAAACAATTCCCTCGACAACGATTTCGGGTACATTTGCGTCGGGGCAATCGGCGACACCATCTTCTGGGATCTCGACAAGGACGGGACCCAGGATCCCGGCGAACCGGGGATTCCCGGGGTCGATGTCACCATCGACACGCCGACGATGGGCCAGGTCACCGTGACCACCGACGAGAACGGACTTTACCTCTTCGAGGTGACCGAGACCGGTGTGCACACGGTGACCGTCGATACCGCCACCCTTCCCTTTCCTTTCCCGCAGACCGCCGATCCGGACGCCACCCTCGATGACATGACGGACATCACGATCGCGGTCGTGACGGATGTGGATTTGTCGGGGGATTTCGGGTACGAGCTGCGCAATCTCGACAAATCCGTCGACAAAGCGGTCGCCAGCGACGGCGAGACCCTCGAGTACACCCTGCGGCCGCGCTACCAGTTCGACGACCCCTTGACCTCGGTCGAAGTGCGCGACGACGTGCCCACGGGCACGACCTTCGCCAGCGCGGGACAGGGCGGGACCCACGACGGCGGCAGCCCGGGGCAGGTGACCTGGATGCTCGGCAGCAATGTCGCCGGCACCCCGGGCGAGATCACCGGGACCAGCACAAGCATCACCTTGTTCGCCGATGGCGACACTTTCCTCGACGAAAACAATCCCACCGATACGAACGGGGGAGTAGACGAGCTCAAGAACAAGACCAAGAACAACCAGGACGAGCGGAGCATGTTCCACTTCGACGTGGCGGGCGCCGGGATCCCGGTGGGTTCGCGCGTCGACAGCGCCACCATGAGTTTTTACGTCACCAAAGAGAAGAACTCCACGGTCGGCATTCACCGGATGGATCTCGATTGGGACGAGGCGGCGGCGAATTGGAACGGGAACGGCCTGGGCGATAACTGGTCGGGCGCGGACGGAAATTACAAAGCCAGCGCGGAGGTTTCCTTTCAGCCGGACACGAAAAACGTCTACGTCGACTCCGGGGTAACCGCTGTTACCAAGGACTGGTTTGATTCCGTGGTGCCGAATTACGGCGTGATCCTCATCAGCACCACCCAGGATGAGCCGAAATTCTCCTCCCGGGAAGAAGCGGGGACCGGTCAGGACCCGAAACTTCTCATCAATTACACGACCCCGACACTGACAAGCAGCCTTATCCCCAACGCGAGCCTGGCCGTCACTGGAGACACCATCACGGTCTGCATGACGCTGAGCTCGAACGTGGATATCACCGGCGTGGCGCCGACTCTCA
>JAHEJT010000240.1 GCA_024638765.1 Verrucomicrobiales bacterium | reverse complement strand
CGGTCTGGGGGCCGCCGTTGCCGATATTGATGATATCGGTCACCGACGCGGAACCACTGAAGATGGAAACAGTGTCGTTGGTATTGATATTGACCACGGTCTGGCCGTCACCGTTGAAGGGCACGGCGCCGGGGGTCCAGACGCCGGGGTCGAACCAGTTGCCTCCGGGAGGATTGGAGTTGGTGGTGCCCGCTTCGGCGATGCCGATGGAGAGACAGGCAGCAAGCAGAGAGCCGAGGCAGACTAACAGAGACCTGAGAGAGTTTTTGCGGGCGTGAGGAGGCGGTGATGCGAGATTCATAGTGTTTGGTTACCCGAAAAGTAAGATGGACAAATTGAGAAACGAGATTTGGGGAATGAATGTCTCGAGGCGCAGAGACGGTTATTTTTTGGAAAGAGGGACGGGTGCAGGTTGTGCAGGTTGGGCGGGCTGCGCGGAACGGGTTGCGCTCGGCTTATGTGGGCCATGGGCGACGCGGATGAGAGCCAGCCGGGTTCCGGATCCCGCGGAGTAGCGCACCTTGGCCGCGGGGTTGAAGGAAGAAATGCCGTGCTGGACGTCGATGACACCGATGCGCAGCACGCGCGGACTGAGAAGAGCGGTGGCCTCTCCGGAGGACATTGGCAATGCGGAGCGCGCGCGCGCGCTGGTGATGTCAGAAGAATCGAAGAGCACGCCCTTAGTTCCGGTAACAATGTTAGCGGCGGGAGCGGTGATGGTTGGGGTCAAGAGAAGAAGCGCGGAGAGCGCACACAGGCAGACCGGGAGGACCGGGCTCGCGCAGACTGATCGCTGGGAAGCGGCACGGGCACCGCGAGTGTGGGTATTCTGGGGAGACAACATGAGCAACGGCAAAATTTCTCAGGATTTTGATTTTAGGGTTCTGCCGGGCCGAGCTCCAAGCGCTTTTTTGCTTATTTTACGGGGAATTTCAGGGCATGGCGCGGGATCAGATCGCAGCACGATAGCGATTCAAGCCACTAAAATTTTTCGAGAAAAATAGAAATCGGGGCCAAACCGCCAAGCCTTTTTAAGATTTTTTGTGGAAGAGATCTTCGGCAGGAATTGAGATGCGGGAAGGTGTCAGGCTTATGAGGAGTTCCGTTTTTTCCGTAATTTTTGGGATGGCTTGGAGGTCGGTGCCTGCCGGGCAGACGTCAGGGGGATGTAGGAAGAGTTATCAGTGGCCAGTGATCGGCAATCAGGCATGAAAGAGTAGGGGGACCGATCTCCGCCGGTCGTGCTGGACTACGCTCTTGCGAGCGCGGTTACATCGGACCGCGGGGGTCAGTTCGAGAGGCGGTCGCGGAGCATCTGGCCGACGAGCTGGGGATTGGCCTGGCCCTTGGACAATTTCATGACCTGGCCGGTGAGGAAGTTGATCGACTTCTCGTTGCCGTCTTTGACCTGCTGGACGACGTCGGGGTTTGCGTCAATGGCCTGGGTGATGAAGGTCTCGAGCGCCCCGGTGTCGCTGACCTGTTCCATGCCCTTTTCTTTGACGATCTCGGCGGCGCCGCGTCCGCTGGCAAACATTTCGGCAAAGACTTCCTTTCCCTGCTTGCCGCTGATCTTTCCGCCATCGATGAGGGTGACGAGTTCCGCAAGGGCCGCCGCGGAGAGCGGGCATTTGGTGATGGGCTTTTCTGATTCGTTGAGCGCGGCGAGGAGATCGTTGATAATGAGATTGGCGACGCGCTTGGCGGGGGACTTCAGGTGCAAGTCTTCCCTTTCAAGGAGGGTGTTGGCGGCTTGCTCGAAGTAAGCCGAGAGATCGAGGTCGGAGGCAATGACCGAGGCGTCATAATGCGTAATCCCGAAGTCGCTTTCGTATCGGGCGATTTTCTGATGGGGAAGTTCGGGGACGAGGGGGCGGACTTTTTCAAGCAACGCCCCGGTGCGCACGGGAAGGAGATCGGGATCGGGCAGGTATCGGTAATCGTGTGCGAATTCCTTGGTGCGCATGAGCTGGGTTTCGCCGAGGTCATCGTCCCAGCGCCGGGTGGATTGGATCAGCGTTTCGCCGTGCTCGAGGGCTGTAATCTGGCGGTCGATTTCGTAATGGAGCGCGCGGCGGACGGCGGAGACGGAGTTCATGTTCTTGAGTTCGATTTTGACTCCGAGTTCGTCCTGGCCTTCGGGCCGGACGGAGACATTGACGTCGCAGCGGAGCTGGCCTTTTTCCATGTCGGCGTCGCTGACGCCGCCGTAATTGAGGATCTGGCGGAGGGAGTTGAGGTAAGCGGCGGTTTCTTCGGGGGATTCGAGTTCGGGTTCGGAAACGATTTCCATGAGAGGGGTGCCCGCGCGGTTGAAATCGATAGTGGTATCATTCTGGTGGTGGGTGCTCTTGGCGACGTCTTCTTCCAGGTGGATGCGGGTGAGGCGGACGACCTTACCTGGTTGGGCAATGTCTTTCTGTGCGTCCTTGGGGTAAGCGAGGTCGTAAAGGGGCACGCCGCCACCCTCGCAGAGGGGGAGATCGAACTGGGAGAGCTGGTAGTTTTTCGGCATGTCGGGATAGAAATAGTTCTTGCGATCCCATTTCGAGAGAGGGGGGATCTCGCACCCGAGCATGAGGCCGGTGAGGATGGTTTTTTCGATGGCGCCGCGGTTGAGGACGGGAAGGGCGCCGGGGAGGCCGAGGCAGACGGGGCAGGTGAGTGAGTTGGGGGGCTCTCCGTAGTGGGCGCGGCAGGCGCAGAACATTTTGCTGCGCGTATTGATCTGCGTATGGACTTCAAGACCGATGCTGACGAGATAGGAGGGCATTTTTGAATGCGGAATGCGGAATGCGGGACGCTATGGGTTCCTCAGGACTCGAGAATTTGTTCGAGAAGGGTGGTCAGGTCGAGGGAGGAAAGTTGATTCTTGAGAGCGGGGAGTTCCGCCACGCGGAGGATCTCTTCGTGGCGGAGGAGGCGGAGGAACATGCGGTTTCTGATGAGGCGCTGGAGGTCGCGGTCTTCGAGAAGGGGTTTGACGCGGGGATGGCGGTAAATCTCTCCGGCGGCGGAGCGATTGAGTTTCTTGTAAAGTTCGAAATTACCGCTGAGGAGGACGAGCGCGGCGAGGTTGCGCGGGGCGGGCGGGCCGATGAGGTCGAATTGGTCGAGGAACTCCGAAGCGCCGGGAATCCCCTCGAGGGCATCGCGCATCCTGACGATGGGGGGGGTTGGAAGCGGGTTCGAAGAACCGAGGGCGTAGGCCTTACTCGCCGACTGGATGTGTTTGAGTTCCTTGATGGCGCTCTCGGCGCGGAGGCCGAGCGAGAGGGCGGCGACGACGAGGAGGGCGGGGATGAGGCTGAGGACCGCCCCGATGGGGCCGGCGACAAATTTGCCGAGCACGGATTCCGGGCTGAACATGCGGTTCGCCAGGGAGTGTCCGATTTTTCGCAGGATCAGAAAGACGACGAGGCCGGCGAGGATCGAGAACCCCAGGGTGGTGATCTGTTCGGGTTTGAAACTGAGGGCTTCGAGGATGGTATTGGCGTGCAGAAAGGTTTGATATCCGGCGTAAATTCCCCCGCCGAGGGCGACGACGCTGGCGATGGGCCGGGCCACGCCGAAGGTCCAGGCGCGCAGCATGAAGTAAGCGGCGACCGCGGCGGCGACGATGGCGAGTGGTATGTGGTATTGCCAGGCGGTGCTCACGGGGAAATATACAGTAAGTAGTAAGTATTCGGTATTCAGAGTGCCTTGCGGGGAGTGCGCAACGCAATGCTGAAAGCGAGCTGCAGAGCTCACCGGGAGTGGGACCAACCAGACGGATCGGACTGACCGTTCAACCTGCCGCGCTTTCGGGGTGATCCGGCAGGCGGCACTGGGCGTGGTGGCGGAGGGCGTGGTCACAAAGGACGAGCCCGGTCATGGCTTCCACCATGGGCACGGCGCGGGGCAGGACGCAGGGGTCGTGCCGGCCCCGGGCAGTAAGTTCGGTGTCCGCACCTTCCGCGGTGACGGTCTGCTGTTCTTTCATGATGGTGGCGGTCGGTTTAAAGGCCACCCGAAAGATGATATTCTCGCCGTTGCTGATGCCTCCTTGAATGCCACCGGAATAATTTCTGGTGGTGCGCACCCGTTCGCCGTCCATTTCGAAAGGGTCGTTGTGTTCCGCGCCCGTCATGCGAGTGCCGGCAAACCCGGACCCGATTTCGAAACCCTTGGTGGCGGGAAGGCTGAGGACGGCGCGGGCGAGGTCGGAGTCCAGTTTGTCGAAGACGGGTTCGCCGAGTCCGGGAGGGCAATTGCGGACGACGCATTCGATGACGCCGCCGAGGGAGTCGCCGTCGGATCGGGCTTGTTTGATGCGTGCGGTCATTGGCTCGACGGCCCGGGGATCACCGGTGCGGACGATATTGGATTCGACCTGCGCCGTGGTGACGGTGTCGGGATCGACGTGGGCGATCAGTTCGTGGATGGATTTGACATAAGCCACGATTTCGAGACCGGGGGCGATGTGGGCGGCGAGCACTTTTTTGGCGACGGCGGCGGCGGCGACGCGTCCGATAGTTTCACGCGCGGAGGCGCGCCCGCCTCCCTGCCAGTTGCGGATGCCGTATTTTGCCTGGTAAGTGTAATCCGCGTGGGAGGGCCGGAATTTCTCTTTCATCTCGGCGTAAGCTTCCGGGCGGGCGTCCTTGTTGCGGATCATGATGGAGATGGGGGAGCCGAGAGTGCGCCCCTCGAAGACGCCGGAGAGAATTTCGCAGCGGTCTTCTTCCTGGCGTGGGGTGACGATTTCGCTTTGACCCGGCCGCCGGCGGTCGAGGTCGGGTTGGATATCGTCTTCCGAGAGGGGGATACGCGGCGGACAACCGTCGATGACGACACCGACGCCGCCTCCGTGGGATTCGCCCCAAGTGGTGATGCGGAAGAGCTGGCCGAAAATGGAAGACATGACTGGAGGAGATCTTAACCACGAATCTACACGAATCTACACGAATGTTTTCTTGGAACCTGAGATCCTGCGGTTTCGCGGTGGACCGGGCGGGTGGATAAGCGGATTGCAGGCCGGGGGAATCTTCCGCATGCTCCGTGAATCATGGGTGCAGGTGGACGGGATGTCAGGGTAACGGACGCGGCGCTGTATTTTCTGCCGGTGGAGATGCGGGTGCCGTTGAAGTTCGGCAGCCAGGTCCTCACCGGCGTTACCTGTGCCCGGGCCTGTGTCCGGGTGGAGACGGCCGGGGGAGGCGTCGCGGAAGGCTGGGGGGAGACCCCCCTGAGTGTCGGCTGGGTCTGGCCGTCCGTAGCCGGACTGGCAGATGCGCCTTCGGCGCGGGTTTCCGAGCTGCTGAGTTTTAGCGGCAAGGAAGGGGCCCTGAAGGATTTCTGCGTGACGATCGCAGAGGAATTGAAGCAGGGCGGATTGGAAGGGCACGCCATGGAGATCGGGCATAAATTCATTGAGGGAGTGCTCCCGGGTTTGCAGGACTCGGTGAACGCCGATCGTCCGGTGGAGGCGGCGCTTCCGCATCTGGCGGCGCTGGTGTGTTTCTCGGCGTTCGATATTGCGATTCACGATGCGTACGCGAAAGCCCACGAGGTGGAAGTGTATCGGATATACAATGACGAGTGGATGACGCGTGACCTGTCCTCCTATCTCGAGCCGGCCGCGGATGCGGTGGGAGTTTCGTTTGCGGGGCGCTACCCGGCGGATTACCTGGAGGAAGACAGGATGCGACTGCCGGTGTGGCACCTGGTGGGCGGATTGGATCCCCTGGAGGAGGGAGATTTGACCGGGGACGAGCCCGACGACGAATACCCGGTGCTATTGCGGGACTGGATCCGGCGCGACGGGCTGGACTGCCTCAAGATCAAGTTGCGGGGAGACGACGCGGAGTGGGATTACGAGCGGCTGGTGAAGGTGGGGAAGATCGCGATCGAGGAGGGGGCTGACTGGCTGACGGCGGATTTCAATTGCGCGGTGCGCGACCCGGCTTACGTAGACACGATCCTGGACAAGTTGAAGGACGCGGAGGCGCGCGTTTACCAGATGATTCTCTACGTCGAGCAGCCGTTTCCCTACGACCTGGAGGCGCACCGGATCGATGTGCGGAGTGTCAGCGCGCGCAAACCGCTGTTCATGGATGAGAGCGCCCACGACTGGAAATTCGTGCGCATGGGAAGAGAGCTAGGGTGGAGCGGGGTGGCTTTGAAGACCTGCAAGACGCAGACGGGGGCGCTCCTGAGCCTGTGCTGGGCCAAGGCGCACGGCATGACCTTGATGGTGCAGGACCTGACCAACCCGATGCTGGCGCAGATTCCGCACGTGCAATTGGCGGCGCACGCGGGGACGATCATGGGGGTGGAGAG
>JAHEJT010000004.1 GCA_024638765.1 Verrucomicrobiales bacterium | reverse complement strand
AAAAGCTCGGAGACAACGGCAGCAAGCCGGCGCATTTGGTGACGGTGCACGGGGTGGGGTATAAGCTGGTAGCTGCGAGCGTGAGCGAGTAGATCGGATTGGGGATCCGGGTACTCGCTCACGCTCGCACCTACGACGGGTACTCGCTCACGCTCGCACCTACGACGGGTACTCGCTCACGCTCGCACCTACGGGGAGGCTCCCTCCAGAAACGCCAGCAGATCGAGAATTTCCTCGCGCGTGAGGACGTTGATCATCGCGGGCGGCATGACGGACACATTGGGGGCCTCGGGGATACGGTATTTCTCGGCGATCACCAGGGAGGGATGGAGGATGGAGAGGAGGATGTCTCTCCGTGAAAAGCGGTTCGCGATGCCTGTGAGATCGGGGCCCAGGACGCCCGCGGCCAGCGTGACGCTGGATCCTGATATATCGGCCGCTTCGCGGCCGATGGGAACAACTTCTTTGCCGATGCGGTGGCAGGTCGCGCAGCCCGCTTTAAGATAGGCTGTCTTGCCGTTTTTGAGAGAGCGGTCTTTATCGCCGATCGCGTCGAGGTGCGGGAGCAGATCCGCCATGGTCCATTCTTTCACCGTGTTTTCCGGGGACGGAGGCACGGGAATCACCGGCGCGGCGGGGGTGTTCTTTTCGAGTAGATTTCCCAGTTCGTCTTTTTCCTGTTCTCCCAGATTCGCGATGAGGCGGGAGCGAATCTGGGTGGTCGCATCGATGTAGGTGCGGCCCCCGCGAAAGGTTTCCGCCCGGGCGAGAGCTTCCAATGCGCTGCGGCGTTTCTGCGAGGTCCAGCCGCTCTTGATCAGGCTCGCGTGATAGAGGTATTGGATGAGGTCTTCCGTCTCTTCGGCGGACGTCAGCAGCGCAAGGGTCTTGTCGAGCGCGGGCGGCGACTCCAGGTAAACGAGGAGTTCGCAAAGTTCGTGATTCACCAGGCGATGACGCGAGGGATAAAGGGCGTCGAGTTTCTCCAGGCACGCCTGCCGCGTGTCGCCTTCCGGGGCGCCCATGCGGATGAAGGCGAGCTGGTAGATCCGCAAGACGAGGAGCAGTTCCTGTTCAGGCAACGGTTCGAGGTCGAGTGCGTGCAGCGCTTTCAAGAGTGCATCCTGGGCGAAGCGATGGCCCACTCGCGCCACGGCGAGCTTGGCGGTCAGCGAGTCCGAGCGCAGCGCTTTCAGCTGCCAGTGTTCCGGCGGTTGGTTTTCAATGGCGATCCGGGCGGCATACCGGATCCAGCGATCCTCGTGATCGAGATGGGGCCATGCTTTCTCGACCGCGCCCGCGGTGCCCGGGGTGTGCAGCGATTCCAGCTCGCGGCGGAGCAAGCGTGTCTGTACGGCCGCTGTGGCGGCAGGAGACGGAGGGTTGGGGACCCCCCTTCGCTGCGCTTCGGCGGGGCGCGCAACCCTCCCTACCTCGTCTTCGTAGGTGACTCGATAGAGGCCCGACTGCGTTTTGCGTCCGCCGGTGATGAAATACAGGGCGCCGTCCGGGCCGATCGTCATGTCCGTGACATTCAACGGCCGGCCGGAAACGAAGGTCTCCATTTCACCGGTGTAAGAGGCGCCGCCGGGTGTCAGGTGAATTGCGAGGATGCGGCCGTAAGCCCAGTCCGCGATCAGGAGCGCGTCACGGTATTTCCGGGGGAACTTTGCGGCGTGCGCAAAGAGGACGCCAGTGGGCGAACCGAGCCCGATGTCGATGACCGGGGGCAGGCTGTCCTCGTAATAGACGGGAAAGGTCGACGGGCTGCGCCGCCAGCCGTATTCGCCGCCGGAAACGACATGGAGGACGCGCGTGGGCCGATACCACGGGAGGCCTGCGTCCCATTCCATGTCGGCATCGTATACAAAAGGCTCGCCGTCGCGGTTGAAATCGACATCGAGAGGATTGCGCATGCCGCCCGCCATGAGCGTAAATCGCGACGGACTATCGGGTGGGCTTTCATCTCCGCGCGGATCGTAAGCGAGAATGTACCCGTAGGGTTCCCGGTGCCGGTTCTTGAATCGTTTGTCCTCGGATTTGCCGAGGGCGCTCGGCGCGAACTCATCCACCGCGTAATTGCGAAAGGGCGAATCGCGGGAATACTTTACCGGCAATTCGACGCTGTCCCCCTGGACGAGGTAAATCCTGTTATCGGGACCATGCCGGAGGTGGTTGCGGCCATGCCCGACTCCACCGGCCGTTTCGAGTAAGAGAATTTTTTCATCGAACCGTTCGTCTCCGTCGGTATCGCGAAGCCGGTAAAATTCTTTGCTGTTGTTGGCGTGGACATACAGTGCGCCCTCGGCGTAGAGGAGGCCCCGGCATTCGAGGAGGGAATCCTCGATGACCTCGACCGAGGTGACGGCCGTCGGCTTTCCGCGGAGGGCTGGGACAGCCCTCCCTACCGGTGCGTTGAGCGTGAGCCTGATTAGTCCCTGTTTTTCTCGCGCGATCGTGAGGCGACCTTTGGGATCGAAGGCGAGGGCGACCCAGGAATCTTCTTCCGGCAACGCGCTGCGGAGTAGCTCGACTTCGAAGCCGGGCAACGCCTGGATTTCAGTGGGATCAGTCGCAGAGGCGGCTTCCTTGGCGAGGCGCCAGCTTTCGTAAGCGTCGGTGCGCGGGACGGGGGTTTGGGCCAAACCCTGCGCTGAGGCGGCGCATGCAATCAGAAAGAGAATCGGGGGTTTCGTTCTCATCGATCGCAGCAATTCTGGACTATGCAAGGGGGGAGAGGGTAGTGTTTTTCGCGCGAATCGACGTGGGGCGCCGGCTTACTCGGGCAGTTCTTCGCCCCGGGTTTCCGGGGCGAAGAGAAGGACGAGAAAGCCGAGGAGGAACAGGCAACTGAGGGTGGCGTTGGTTTTGCTGAGGGACCAGCCGTGGGTGTCGATGAGGACGCCGCGGAGGACGAGGACAGGGGCGGCGAGGAGGCGCCCGGCGTTGAAACAGAAGCCGGCGCCGGTGGAACGCAAGCGGGCGGGGAAGAGTTCGGGAAAGTAAACTGCGTACCCGGCGTGCATGCCGGAGACGAGGAAACCGAAAGCGGGGAGGGCGCACCAGTAGAAGGCGACCGATTGGCGATCGAAGAAGGCGAAGAGGAGCACACCGGAGAGAAATCCGCCGGCGTGGAAGAAAAGAAACGCGCCGCGGCGGCCGATCCGTTCGGAGAGAGGCGCGAAGCAGAGCATGCCGACGAGGCCGCCGGTCATGATGAGGAAAAGGCCGGTCATTTCGGCGCGTTTGAGGGCGCGGAAGTGGGTTGATCGCAGGTCTTCGAGGGAAGGGGAAGCGGTCGGGGTATTCCGTGGCTGGTGGCGGTTCGAAGGCGGAAGTCGGACTTCCGCACTCCCAAGGATCGCTTCGCGATCGGATGCCGATGGAGCTTGTAACAATATTTCGGATTCTTTGGCATTCCGCATGAGGTCCTGGGAGCGGACCTTGACGCCCCAGAAGGTGGCGAGACCGATGGCGGCGAGGCTGACGCCGGTGAGGGTGGCGCGAAGGTATTTACGATTGAACAGGTCGAGAATCTTTCCGGTTTTCTGGGCGGGATCCGCATCGGCGCGTGCGCGGGCCTTTTTCCAGGCTTCGGGTTCTTTGAGTTTGAGCCGTATCCAGATCGTGAGGAGCGCGGGAAGGGCGCCGATCACGAAGCAAAGACGCCAGTTGAGGCCCTCGATTGCGTGATTGCGCAGACCCTCGTTGGCGACGATGAAGAAACCGGCGGCGATGGCGAGGTAGGAACCGATGGTGGAGGTGGCGTGGAAAATGCCGAGCGATTTGACGCGGGCGAAGGCGGGAAAGACTTCGGCGACCATCGCGGAGGCGACGGCCCACTCTCCGCCCACGCCGAGGGCGACGAGGAAACGCAGGACGATGACGTGCCAAGGCGCCTGGGCGAAGGCGGTGAGCGAGGAAAAAATCGAGTAAACGAGAATGGTGACGAGAAGCGTGCGGGCGCGGCCAACGCGATCGCTCAGCATGCCGAAGCCGATCCCGCCGAGGGCGCCGCCGAGCAAAAAAAATGCGAAGGCGATGTCGTTGTATCTTTCGGCGAGAGTGTCCGGCGAGTCCTCGGGTAGAAGCGAGGGCATGGCCTCGCGCATGGTGGTGACGAAGATCTGGCCTTCGAAGATGTCGAAGATCCAGCCGAGCGAAGCGATGACGAGGACGAGCCACTGGTATCGCGTGACGCCGTGATGCCAGGGCTGGGTGGATGCGGATTTAGCGTTCAGGGTTCAGATCCTGGTGCGTAGGTGCGAGCGTGGGCGAGTACCTTGGTCGTGTGTGGGTGTGCCTTTCTTGCGTCACGGTACTCGCTTACGCTCGCACCTACAGCTTTATCACCGTGCCGGTATCGATTGATTTCTGGGCGGCTTCGCAGAGGGCGATGGACCAGGCGCCGTCTTCCCCGGTGGCGAAGACGGGGGCATCGTCGCGGATAGCCCGGACCATGGAAGCCACTTCCTGTTCGAGTTCGTAGAGTTCGCCTGTGGGCGGTGGAAGATCGATTTCCACGATGTCGCCCTCGCGCGTCGTGCTGTGCATGTAGTGCAGGGAGGAGGTTGGCAGGGCGTCGTCGGTAGCGCCGTCCCATTTTGCGAGGATCGCGCCCTCGGTCCCGGTCAATTTCAAGCCGTGATGGTGACCCCAGGCACTGAGGGTTTGGGTGACCACGGCGTGACAGCCCTCCCGAAAGTTGAGCATGGCGGAGAAATTATCCTGTAACTCCGGATGCCCGGATTGCCGTGAACTGGCGGCCGCGAAAACGGATTCCGGTTCCCCGAGGGCGGGGCCGAGCAGCCAGCGCGCTTTATCGAAGCAATGGACCGGTTCCTCAAGCACCCAGCTGCCGACCCGGTCGATGTCGTAACGCCAGCCCCCGGAGCCCTGCCGATAAGGCCAGCGCCAGAGTTCGAAGACGGCGTATTGGGGTGTCCCGACGACTCCTTTGTCGACGAGTTCCTTGACGCCTTTCCAAAGGTGGGCGACGCGGCGTTTGAATCCGACCACGAGCTTCAGGTTTTTCTCCTCGGCGCACCGAATCAGTTCCCGGCATTCGGCGACGGTGGGCGCCATGGGTTTTTCGATGAAGAGGTGTTTACCGGACTCCAGGGCAGCCTTGCCGCACTCGAAGTGCAGGTGCGTGGGCACGGCGACATCGACGACATCGATATCGTCACGCGCGAGCATGTCGCGGAAATCAGTGAAAGTGGCGACTCCGGGGTGTGCGGCCTCAGCTTCCTTGCAAGACCCGGGCGAGCGTGCCGCGATGGCGACGAGTTCCGCGCCCTCGGTGTGCGCGATGGCCCGGGCGTGGTTTTTGCCAAAGCGGCCGAAGCCGATGAGACCGAAGCGAATGGGTGCGGGCATATGTCAGGGCGCGGCTTTGTCGCGCGGATGAGTGATGACTCTACCTGGAGGCGGACGAGACCGTCGATCACACTTCCGTAGATCCTGGGATTGCGACGGGGTAATAGTCTCCATCGCCGGGTTGGATGGGCGCGGGGGCGTCGAAACGCTCGGCGTCGGTGCCGAGAGACACATCCGAATTTATGGCTTGATCCCAGGTGACAACTTTCCCGGAGTAAGTGGCCATGCGCCCGAGAATGGCGGCCATGCTGCTTTTTGCGCCGTATTCGGCTTCATTATAAGGCCTATCGTTGCGGATCGCCGCAAAGAGGTCGTCGTGTTCGATCTGGTAAGGATTTTCTTCGAGCGTGTCGCGCCAGAACGGTTGTTCCTGTTCCCAGAGGCGGAGAGTTGCCGCCCGTTTCGAGATCATTGCACCGGTGCCTTTGCTTCCATCGACGTATTCGCCCTGGTGATTCCAGCAGCCGGGAATGTGGCGGCATTGGGTAATGAGGTGGGTGCCGTCAGCGAAAGTAAAATCCACGTTGTGATGATCGTAAATCTGGCCGTAATCATTTCCGGTGCGGACTTCTCGGCCACCTTGACCCTGGGCGGACACGGGATACTGGTCTTTCATCCAGCAGGCCACATCGAACTGGTGGATCTGCTGCTCGACAATGTGATCGCCGCTAAGCCAGGTGAAGTAATACCAGTTGCGGATCTGGTATTCGAGTTCTGTATCCTCGGGACTACGTGCGTAATACTTGCCGACACCGCGGCCGAGGTAATAGATGCGTTCTGTAATGATGCGGCCGATTTCACCTGCTTGGACGCGTTGGATCCACTCGCGGTAGAGGGGGCTGTGACGGCGCTGCAGGCCCACGCCGACCTTGAGGTTTTTCTTTTTCGCTTTCGCGGCGGTCGCGAGGACTTTTCGAATGCCCGGCGCATCGACGGCGACGGGCTTTTCCATGAAGACGTGTTTGCCGGCTTTGACGGCAGCGTCAAAATGGATCGGGCGGAAGCCGGGAGGTCCGGTGATGAGGACGACGTCAATTTCCTCGAGCGCCATCACTTTGCGGTAAGCGTCCAGGCCGACGAAGCGGCGTTCCGGCGGGACGTCCATCTTGCTGGTCTGCGGTCCGGCATCTTCCGAACGGCTGAAGGAAGCGCCCTTGAGAAGATTTTGATGGCTCTTCTCGAGGCTGTCCGGGAAGGCGTCGGCCATGGCCCAGAGTTTGACGGGCCCATCGGTGCTCAAGGCCTGGACACAGGCGCCGGTGCCGCGGCCGCCGCACCCGATGAGGGCGATTTTGAGTTCGTCGCTGCCGGCGGCGTGGACGCGGGGGATGGCGACTTTCGTGAGGGCGCCTCCGACGGCCGCTGCGGCGGCGCCGCGCATGAAATCGCGGCGGGGGAGAGCCGGAGAATTTTCGATTTCCGATTTATGATTTTCGATTTGCATGAGTTGGCGGGATGGTTAGGTGACAAATGACATTTCCCAATTCGGCTTCTCCTCACCCCAGCCCTCTCCCCGGGGGAGAGGGGGCGAGATTGCTGAAAGTCATGGGTTCGACACCGATGCCACTTTGATGTTGCGAAATTCTATCTTGGAGCCGGGTTTGCTCTGCAGCGCAATATGCCCATTTCGTCGGGAGAGACCGGGATGTTCCTCTTGAATACTCGCGGGATAGGAAGAGAGATCAGTCTCGAGTATGGTTTGGCCGTTGAGCCGGACGAGGAGACGGCTGCCCTCACAGCGGATGCGAAGGCGATGCCATTTTCCGGGGGGCGCTTCGACGCTGGGGGCGGGCGGTTGGACGGCGTAGAGGGCGCCCATGCGGCGGTCATCGGTCATTTTCTCCGCGAATTCCGGGGCGGCTTCGTCGACGATCTGGAATTCATTTCCATCGAAGGCCGGTCTTCCCGAAGTGAGGGGGGTGCGGAAGAACACGCCGCTGTTGGTTCCGGGGGCGTATTTGAATTCCAGATGAAGTTCGAAGTCCGAGAACACCTTCTCGGTCGCGAGCAACCGGGCGCCATCGCCGCCGGTCCATGCGAGGACGCCGTCCCGGGCGATCCAATGGGTGGTTTCTCCGCGGTGCCCTTGCCAGCCGTTGAGTGTGCACCCGTCAAAGAGCGGGGTCCAGGGGTGGTCGCCGGCGACACTCGATAGGGCGGCGGCTCCGATGAGTAGGAAGGCTAATGCAGCACAGGCATCCTGCCTGTGTCTGCCACCAAACACAGGCGAGACGCCTGTGTCACTATGCCCTTCGCTCACTCGTTGGCCTTCAAATCGAGTTCACGCACCCAGATATTGCGGAATCGCATGGGATTGTTGTGGTCCTGGAGCTTGAGGCTGCCTCTTGGGGGATGGGCTTTGTATTCGCCGACTTTCTTGTGCCCCGTGGCGCCGATGTATTCCTGGCGATTGTGCGTGACGATGCCGTTATGCAGGACGGTGATGTGCGCTTTCTTGACCAGCTTGCCGTCTTTTTTGAAGCGTGGCGCTTCCCAGACAATATCGTAGGTCTGCCACTCGCCGGGCTTGCGGGATGCGTTCACCAGGGGAGGCTTCCAGCCATAGAGGGCCGAAGCCTGGCCGTCTGCGTAGGACTTGTTGTTGTAGGAATCGAGGACCTGCAGTTCGTAGACGCCGTCGCAAAAGAAGACGCCACTGTTGCCGCGGCCCTGCGAATCGCCGACGACCTCCGCCGGCGCGGCCCACTCGATGTGCAGCTGGATGTCGCCGAATTTTTTCTTGGTGAAGAGATCGCCCTTGATGGTTTTCTTCGGGTTGTTGGGATCTTTCTTTGATGGCGGGACTTCCATGTACCCGTCCCGGATGATCCAGTCGTTGGCGGCTTCGTTGGACTTCCGCCACTGGGAGAGGTCGGTGCCGCCGAAGAGGACGATGGCATCCGCGGGAGGGGCGCCGTATCCCGGGCCGGGGGTGACCACCTTGGGCCGGGGCCGGGTGTCGTCGTGGACACGCCATTTGTCGCCGGGCAGGAACGGCGTGTCGGTGTAACCGGTGGGATGTTTTTTGGGTGCCGGATTTGCCGGCGGAGCTTTGCCTGCTTTCTTGGATTTCTCCGCGGCGATGGCGGGCGGGTTGAGGAGAATGAGAGAGAAGGCGGCCAGGAGGGCGGTTCCGAGGAAGCGGGAGAAATTGTGAGCGGTCATGATTCGATTTCTTTAGGAGTGTTCAGGGGAA
This sequence comes from Verrucomicrobiales bacterium, assembly GCA_024638765.1. Classification (GTDB taxonomy): domain Bacteria; phylum Verrucomicrobiota; class Verrucomicrobiia; order Verrucomicrobiales; family DEV007; genus JAHEJT01. The sequence continues at coordinate 60,132 of JAHEJT010000004.1, read as the reverse complement.
GAAGAATCTCCGGTATACAACAGGGAGCGCTTCGAGGCCAAGCATTAGAATTGTGGATTGAGACCATTTTCCGGACATGGCGAGACGCGCTGCATTCCGCTTGTGCCGTGGGGCGCGGACTCGTTTAATGGGTGGATGAATTGTCGCGGGCCGCGGCCGGTCCTTTGTTTCCTTTCGAATTTGCTGGCATTGCTGGGGACGATTTCCGGCGTGCATGGCGCTTCCGGTTTGACGGAATTTCCGCGTTGGGATTCATCAAAACTCGAAGGCACCGGGGACGCGCCGCTTCCGTTCGTGACCGTGGAGGCGTTTCCGGATCTGGAGATGGATGCCCCGATCTACCTGGCGGTCGTGCCGGGAGCCGGTGATAATGTGCGATTCCTGTTGGCGGAGCTCGCGGGAAAACTCTGGACCTTTGTCAACGCACCGGACGCGGCGGAGCGAGTGCTGTTTTTGGGCTTAGGTGGAGGCGAAGCGACGGGATCAAGAGCGCCTAACAAGCTCCCTATTCGCATCATCGCGGTGGCGTTCCACCGGGATTACCCGCGTGACCCCACGGTATTTGTGAGTTACAATTCCCGTTTTGATAACGGAGAACGCATTAACCGGCTCTCGCGTTTCCAAGTGTCCGTCGGAGATCCACCGCGCGCCGATCGTGAAACCGAGGAGGTGCTCCTGGAATGGGGAGGCCGGGGCCACGCCGGGGGCGATCTCAAGTTCGGTCCCGACGGCTTTCTTTATCTGTCGACCGGGGATGGCGAATCGCCGGGTGACCCGGGGAACGTGGGACAAACGGTCGATAATGTGCTGGGTTCGATTCTGCGCATCGACGTGGATCGTGCGGGGAAAGCGACGCCGTATAGGATTCCCGATGACAATCCGTTCGTCGGCATGCCCGGTGTGCGGCCGGAAGTATGGGCGTATGGATTGCGTAATCCGTGGAGAATGACCTTTCGTCCGGACCACGAAGAGATTTGGTTGGGCGACAACGGGGACGAGCACTGGGAAATGGTGCGCCGGCTCCGGCGCGGGGATAACGGTGGGTGGAGCGCGTTTGAAGGCAGTCATCCGTTTCGCACGCGCACGGGCCTGGGCGGACCGGTGCGGGGACTGACGCCTCCGGCGGTCGAGCATCCCCACACGGAAATGCGTTCGGTGATCGGGGGCTTTTTTTATCGGGGAGAAAAGTTCCCGGAATTGCGCGGACATTATCTTTACGGTTGTTACGTCACGAAGAAGGTGTGGTCGGTCCCCGTGGATGGCGATACGCCGGGGGAGCCGCGAAGATTGGCCGATGCGGGGCTGCAGGTGGTTTCCTTTGCCGGGGACGGCGAGGGCGAAGTTTACGTGCTACCGCTGGACGGGCCGGTCCTGCGGCTGGCGCGGCCATCTGAGCAACAGGTTTATCGCCCGGTGCCGCGTCTCTTGAGTGAGACCGGTCTTTTTGCGTCGACCGCGGCGCATCGAATCGAATCGGGAGTGATACCCTACGATCTCAACGCGCCGGCCTGGTGGGACGGGATGGAGCGGGAGCGATTTTTTGCGATGCCGGCCGATGCCTCCATCCAGGTGCAGAAAAAACCGCCGGGAATGCCGGATTTCGATATCGAGGCGGCGGGCACGCGCGCGGCGGGGCTCGATCGATGGCGTTTCCTGGGCGGGAGCGCCTTTATGCAAACGTATTATCTTCCGGATGCAAAGGCGCGAGGGGGAAAGAGGCGGGTGGAAACGCAGGTGAGTTTCAATGAGGCGGAGGAATGGCATTTTTACACTTACCGGTGGCGCGAGAATCAGGAGGATGCGGTGCTGGTCCCGGAGGCCGGGGAGACGCGGAAGATCGGGGACCGGGAATGGCGATTCATGAGCCGGGCCGAGTGCGGAGCCTGTCACACGCACCGTTCTTTTTTTGTGCTGGGAATGAATATGGGGCAACTGAACCGGGATTTCGACTACCATGCGATCGGAGGGAGCAAGGGAAACCAGTTGGAGACGTTTTCGAGCCTGGGTTTTTTCAAGGGGAAGAAGCTGCCTAAGGTGCGTGGGGAATGGCCGCGCTCGGTGGCTCCGTGCGATGAGAGCGCCTCGCTGGACGAGCGGGTGCGGACGTATCTGCATGTCAACTGCGCGCATTGTCACCGGGAGACGGGCCTGGGCGGGCGGGCGGAATTTCAGTTGCTGCGCTGGTTGACGCTGGAAGAGACGGGAGCCGTCGGCGCCAGGCCGGTGGTGGGGCTGCCGGGAGTGGAGGATGCGCGGATCATCGCGCCGGGACAACCGGAGCGCTCGGAGATCTGGCGGCGCATGGCGACGCGCGGGCCAGGGAAGATGCCCTTGATCGGAAGCGACCGGGTGGACGAGAAGGGGCTCGAATTGGTCACCGAGTGGATACGGCAGATGGGCAAGAGTAAGTAAGTTGAACGGAGAGGATCGCCCGCGCCGGAGGCGGTGATGCGGGCGCGGCACAAAAAAGCCCGCCCCGCTTTGCGGCGGGACGGGCTGGAATAAGAGGTCTACTCGACAACCGTGAGTTGAGATCAATTAGAAGGAAACGGAGATACTGGCGCCACCGTGCACGCGATCTTTTTCTCCGAAGTCCTTGAGGTCTCCGACCGGCCAGTTGCCACCGACGTAAAGGTCGAGCGCGGCGGTGTCCGTGAGCGCAAAGCTCAAACCCCCGAGAGCGAAGACGTGGTTCCAACCGGAGACACCGAAGTAATTCTCGCCGAAGCCGACACCCGTGCCAAGGTTGAGAGCAATGACATCGCTCAACTCGATGGATTTGGAGCCGTTCAACTCGAAGTAATGTCCGAAGGCATCAGGGCCTTTGGCATTGGCATCTGCCCAATATTCGAAGCCGAGATCAAACAGGTCACCGATCGGGTATCCGAGTGCGATGCCGTATTCCTGGCTGTCCCCGTCCACCTCCGGGAAGAAGAAAGCGGTCATGCCCACGCTGACGCTGAGGTCTCCGATGGGAAAGATAAGGAAGCCGTAGACGTCGAGTTCATCGGTGGGATTAATGCCCCCGACATCGCTGGTCGGATTGATGTACCAAGCCCCGAAGTTCAGCGACAGGGTTTCGGTGAGATCGTAGTTGAGGTCAATCTCCCCCCAGGGAGCGTTCTCTCCCAGGTTGACCCCACGGAACATGTAGTGGGTTTCGTAGCCGAGCGATACTCCGCCGTAGAGCGGGAAATCGGAGTCGGTGCTTGCGGGCATGGCTGCGCCGGTGCCGTAGGCGGGGGCTTTTCCATAGCCGCTGGTTGAGGCGGATTCGCCTGCGAAGGCAGTGCTCACAAAAAGGAGCGAAGCAAGACCAAGGCCGGCCACTGAAGTTAGGGTTCTTGTAATCATTATGTGTTTTTCTGATTTAATTGAGTGTGAAACCGGCTGGCCCTGACAAGCCAAGCTGGACAGCCCATTGCAGAGCAATGGATGTGCCAAGTCTGAGGTATTCCTCCCCCGGGTCCCGGGGCGAAGTATGGTATTAAGACGCAATTTTTTCAAGTATGATTATTCGTTCAATTTTGGGCCCGGCATTGGTCTTATCGGGGGGAACTGCCTGTTTCCGAGCTTATTTGGTCAAATTCCGCCAGCTGCCCAGGTGAGAGATCTCCTCGGCTTTCCAGCGCATGGGCTTCACAGAGGAATCCGGGGAGCGCGCGGTGGTCCGTCAGCTCGATTTTCCCGATCCCCAGGGGGGCGTGTGTGGTCGAGAAGCAGGAATCTTAAATCGTTGGAATTTCGAAGGCGAATGTGTAGAAGCGGAAACCCGGATTCATCCCTGCCCCTCGAGATCCCAACCCCGCCTGATCCCATGCATGTATTTTCGTTGCCGCGCCTTTTCAGATTTCCGGCTCCGGTGCTGATCCTCGTTTTTCTTTTGACGGGAATTCTTCCCGCTGCCGCCGGACACCGCCTCATCACCGGCGGCAACGGCAAGCTGGCGATTGTCGATGCCGGCGGCAAGATCGAGTGGGAGATGCCCTGGGGCGGCATTCACGATATCCACGTCCTGCCGGACGGGCACATCATGGTGCAGGAAAAAATGCGCAAGGTGGTGGAGATCGATCCCGCGACCAAAAAGGTGGTCTGGAGTTACGACAGCGCCACGATGAACGGCAACCAGGGAAAAAAGATCGAGGTGCACGCCTTTCAGCCCCTTGGGGACGGTCACATCATGATCGCCGAGAGCGGCGCGGGCAGGATCATCGAGATCAATCGCGAGGGAGAGATTCAGAAGACGATCAAGCTCGTGATCGATGATCCGCACCCACACCGGGACACGCGCCTGGTGAGAAAAATTGCCAACGGGAATTACCTGGTTTGCCATGAGGGCGACGGCAAGGTGCGCGAATACCACGGCGAGACCGGTAAAGTGGTCTGGGAATACGAGGTGCCGATGTTCGGAAAGGAACCGGCCAAGGGGCATGGGGTCGAGGGATTCGGCAACCAGTGCTTCAGCGCCCTGCGGTTGCCCACCGGAAACACCGTCATTGCCACGGGGAACGGGCACAGTGTCATCGAAGTGACGCCCGCAAAAGAGATCGTCTGGGAGCTGCACCAGGACGACCTGGAGGAGATTCAGTTCGCCTGGGTCACGACGCTCGAAGTGTTGCCCAATGGGAATTATGTCATCGGGAATTGCCACGCCGGGCCGGAGAATCCGTTGCTGGTGGAGATCGAGCCGAGGACGAAGAAGGTGGTGTGGACCTTCGATCAATTCGAGACCTTCGGAAATTCGGTGCCGAACTCCCAGATCCTGGATGTGGAGGGGGTGATTCGTTAATCGTTATTGGGATTTGCTGGCGCGGGGAGCCTCTTTTTATTCGTGGCCATTCGTGGAATTCGTAAAATTCGTGTTTAAAGATTTTCTGACACGAATGAACACGAATGAGCACGAATTAGCGCGAATCAGGACAGGCGTGATGTATTTCCGTCTAAGCGTCGGGATTCTTTTCTCAGCTCTAGGCATTGCTTCCGCGTCGATCGCTCGCGCCGAGGATCTGTGCGGTTCCAAGCCGAACGTTCTCCTCATCATCACGGATGACCAAGGGGTGTGGGACACGGGTGTCTCCGGAAATCCCCACATCGACACGCCGCACATGGATCGATTGGCAAGGGAGGGCGTGCGCTTTTCGCGATTTTACGCGGCACCGGTGTGCGCCCCGACGCGGGCGGGATTGATGACCGGACGCTATTACCTGCGGACCGGGCTCTACAACACGCGTTTCGGCGGGGATACCCTTGGGATCGGCGAGATCACGGTGGCCCAGCTTCTGAAAAAAGCCGGATACCGGACGGGATTATTCGGCAAGTGGCACCTCGGGAAGTATTACGGGTATCAACCCGACCAACGGGGATTTGACCGGTTCCTCGGGCATTACCACGGACACATGGAGAGATACGAGTTTCCCGATCAGATCGTCGAGAATGGCAGGCCGGTGGAGGCCCGGGGTTATGTCAGCGATTTGTTCACAGATGCCGCCGGGGATTTCATCGCGGAGAGCGGCAAGGATCCCTTTTTCTGCGTGCTGGCTTTTAACGCGCCGCACTCGCCGTGGATTCTCGATACCTCGCATTACGGGCAGCCGGAAGGGGACAAGATCCTCGAGAAATACCTGGGGCGCGGACTGCCTCTGCGCGAGGCCCGCATTTATTCGCTGGTCGACCGGGTCGACGTGAACATCGGCCGGATCCTGGCCCGGCTCGAGGAGCTCGACCTGCAAGAAGACACCGTGGTGTTGTTCATGAGCGACAACGGAGGGGTCAGCAAATTTTTCAAGGCAGGCATCCGCGGGAACAAAGCCCAAGTCTACGAAGGCGGCGTGCGGAGTCCGCTGTTCGTGCGTTGGCCCGGCAAGTTTCCTGCGGGGGGAGTGGTCTCCGGCCAGGCTTGGCACGTCGATATCATGCCGACTCTCTGCGAACTTGCAGGCGTCGATTTGCCCACGGACCGGGAGTTCGACGGCGTGAGTCTCCTTTCGTTGCTGGTGGCGGGGAAAGGGAAAAAGCACCACGATTATGTGTATCACACCTGGGACCGGTATGTTCCGAACCCGGACAACCGCTGGTCGATCAGCGATCAACGCTACAAATTGCTGGGCCAGGTGGGGACCGGCGGGACGCCGGATCCCGCAAAGTGGATGCTCTTCGATCTTGAAAAAGATTCTTCAGAAGAAACGAACATCGCAAAAAAGAATCCAGAGACCGTGCAAAGATTGCGCGAAGAGTTCCTTCGGTGGTTTAAGGAAGTGACGCAGGGGGTGGAATACCGCCCCATTGCCGTGCCGGTGGGTCATCCGGAGGAGAACCCGGTCGAGATTCAAGCGAGCTGGGCGACCTGGCACGGGGACGCGATTGAATACAATTTCCAGGGGTATGACTGGGACACGATCGAGGGTTGGAAATCGCCGGGAGAGAGAGCCGAATGGAACCTGGATGTCCGGGGCGGAGGCGAATACGAGATCCTCATTCGATACGGCTGCCGATTCAGTGATGCGGGGGGATTACTGCGAATTTCCGCGGACGGAAATTTCGTCGAGCACCGCGTGCGGGCGACGGCGACGCCGGAAGTGTTTCGAAGGCAGAAGGTGGGGACGTTGCAACTGGCCGAGGGCCGGGTTTTGCTCGTGGCGGAAGCCGTGGAAGTGCCGGGGGATGAGTTGATGCGGCTCAATGGGATCTGGTTGCGGAAAGTGGACTCCACGGGAGGGAAGTGACGCCCCTGACATAACTTGTTATAATTGTAACAAGTTATGTCAGGGGTTTGCGTCGGCCGAGTAGAAATTATGCGTGGATTGAGAGCGAAAGATTTCTTATTCTCGTCTCGTTTATAGGAGGAGTCCGATTATGAATCGCCGTCATTTTCTGCAAACTCTCGCGTTGGGAAGCGCCTCCACGTTGGGGGGTCCATCGCAGCTCCGGGGAGTGCCCGACACTTTCTCCCTGCGCTACATTCTCTCGTCGGCCATGTTCGGGACAATGCCGCTGGCGGAGATCCTGCCGGAAGTGCGCAAGGTCGGGGCGGGGCACATCGACATCTGGCCGTTGAAGCATGGGAACCAGCGAGAGCAGATTACGGAGATGGGGCTGGATGCGTTTGAAGCCCTATTGAAGGAGCACGATGTCAAGTTGGGTGTGCTCACGCATTACAATCTCGGGCCGTTTGGATTGGAGGAAGAGATGCCGGTGGCCAAGCGGTTCGGATGCCCGGTCATGGTGTGTGGTTCCCGGGGTCCCAAGGGTCTCGAGGGCGCGGAATTGAAGAAGGCGGTCGCCGAGTTTTGCAAAAAAATGCAGCCGCACGTGGCGGTGGCGGAGGCGCACGGCGTCACGATCGCCGTCGAGAACCACGCGAACAGCCTGGTCAGCAGTCCCGATTCCATGAAGTGGTTCGCGGAGCACGCGACTTCGCAACACCTGGGCATTGCCTTTGCACCGCATCATCTGCCGCAGGACGGGGAGATGCAGGGGAAACTGATTGCAACGCTCGGTGACAAGACGGCTTTCTTTTACGCGCAGCAGCACGGAATGGGTTCGAAAGAACAGCTGCCCAAGGCGCAGGAGCTTCTGCAAATGCCGGGGCGGGGCGATCTCGACTTTAATCCCCTCGTAGAGGCTCTCAAGAAAATCGATTACCGCGGGTTTACCGAGATATTCATGCACCCGGTGCCGCGAGGGATTCCGATCCTTGATAGCGCCGAAGCGATCACCGCGGAGATTAACCGGTCGCGGAATTACCTGGAGAATTTGGTGAAACAGGCGTGAGCAACTGTGTTATAGATAAGTTATGAGCGAGAAAGTCCTGATCATTGTCGGGGATGCCACGGAGACCGTGGACACGCTGTATCCCTACTATCGTTTGATCGAGGCCGGTTTCGAGCCGGTGGTGGCCGCTCCGGAACAGCGCCTTTACCAGATGGTGATGCACGAAGTGAAACCGGGCTGGACGATCACCAAGGAGTGGGAAGGGTATACCATTGAAGCCGACATCGCCTTCAAGGATGTCGTCGAAGACGATTACCTCGGGATTTTCTTCAGCGGCGGGCGGGCGCCGGAATACATCCGGGACGACGAGGATCTGATCCGGATCACCAGGCATTTCTTTGAGAAGAACAAGCCCGCCGCAAGTGTGTGTCATGGGGTGGAAATTCCGGCGCGCGCCGATTGCGTCAAGGGCCGGCGGATGGCCACGGTGCCGAAATGCCAGTTCGATCTAGAGATCTGCGGCGGGACCTTCGTCAACGAGTCCTGCGTCATCGACGGGAACCTGGTGAGCGGCCGCACTTTTCACGATCACGGGCACTTCATCGGCCCTTGGATCAAGCTACTGGAGGAAGCGCGCGAGGCCGCCAGCGTGGCTGCCTGAAGTGAGGCATGGCGCGGATGGGACGGAGCACGCGGTATCCGGCGCGGATTTTCCTCTTGCCGGTCGCGAGGATTCTTGTCTGCGCGACGGGGATCGCATTCGTTTTACCGGGCGCTGTCGACGCGCATCCGACGCATGCCCTTGAATCGATCGAATACCCTGTCGTCGCTGGCTTCGAAAATTTCTACATCCAGGAAGACAGCGAAGATTACCTGGCGCAGGGCGGTGAACTGCTGCTCAACGAACTCAATTGCGTCGCTTGTCACCGTCCCAAGGATAAATCTTTGCGCGCGCGATTGCCCGGGAAAAGCGGACCGCTGCTGCACTCGGTGGGAGAGCGGCTGGAGCCGGCGGATCTTCGCTTGATGGCCCGCAACCCGCGCTTCGTGAAGCGGGGTACGACCATGCCGAGTCTCTTCGGCGGACCGGACCGGGATCTTGATGCGATCGAAGCGCTCACCCATTTTCTGGCTTCGCGGAAGGGATTGAAACGCGAGCCGTTACCCGCAGGCGACGTCGAGCGGGGCAAAGAGATTTATCACGAGGTGGGATGCGTGGCCTGTCACGATGTGGAACAAGGTTACGTACCCAAAAGTTTTCCACCCGGCACGGAACCGGAATTACCCGGTTTTCCTTCGGTTCCCCTTGCGATGGCCTATCTCTATGACGAGGCGGCCCTGGCGGCTTTTTTGCAGGATCCCCTGGCAGTGCGTCCCGCGGGCAGGATGCCGGACATGAAGTTGAACGCCCAGGAAGCCGCTGACGTGGCGAAATACCTGCAGGCCGGCTGGCCCGCCGAGGAAGAAACGGAGCCGGAATTTGTGCTCGATCCGGCGCTGGCCGCAGAGGGAGAAAAAGTGTTCGCGAGAAAGAATTGCGTGGCGTGTCACGACGCGGGGACTGATAAGAGTGGCGCCGGGGCGGTCCCGGCGACGACCAAGCATCTGGAGGCCCTCGATCCCGCGGCGGAGAGGAGTTGTCTTTCGGAGAGACCTCTGGCCGGGGGTATTCCTTTTTATTACCTCGATTATATCCAGCGGGAAGCCATTACCCTGGCGCTGAGGAAGCTGAAAAAGCCGGCGGGACGCATGACGCTCGCACCCGGGGAGCGCGTCGACCGGGTGATGACCGCACTCAACTGTTACGCCTGCCATGCGCGCGACGGGAAAGGCGGGGCGGAGCTGGCCCGGGCCGCCTATTTCGGGGTGACTGACTCCGCTGCGATCTCACTCGGTGACTTCGGAAATATCCCGCCTTCCCTGACCCACGTGGGCCGCAAGCTGACCCGGTCATGGATGGAGAAGATACTGTTCGGAGAGGGGGGTGAGGTGCGTCCCCACATGACGGTGCGGATGCCCGCGTTCGGTGAAGCCAACGTCAGTGCGCTGACGGCAGGCTTTGCGGCGGCGGACGTGCGCGAGCCTGCCATGGAGATGGACGTCAGCGGACTGCAACGTCATCAGCGGGGGCATTACGGCCGGGATTTGCTCGGGGCCGACGGATTGGGATGCATCACTTGTCACGGGCTCAAAGATGCCAAGGCCTTGGGGGCGCCGGCGATCAACCTGACGCACACCGTGAACCGGCTCCAGCCCGGGTTCTTCAAAGAATTGCTGCTCGATCCCCAGGGCGTCCTGCCGGGGACCCTGATGCCGCCGCTGTTCCTGGGTCGGAAAAAAGCCGAAGAGGAAGTGGAACAAATCTGGACTTACTTGAAAGAAATCGATCAGCGCCGTCTCCCGGAAGGACTCTTGAAGACCGAAGATTTTGAACTGGTGCCGGACCAGGAACCGATCGTCTTTCGCACCTTCCTCGAAGGCGCGGGAATGCAGGCGGTCACCACCGGTTACCCGGCAGGGGTTCATGTCGCCTTCGATTCCCTTGAAATCCGCTGGGCCATCGCGTGGCGCGGCCGGTTTCTGGATGCCATGAGCACCTGGGACGAACGCAAAGCGACTCCGGCCAGGCCGCTGGGCGACGAGGTGAATGAATTTCCGTTGTGGATGCCGCTGGCGCGCCTCGAGACTGCGGAAACCGCGTGGCCGGAAGGCACGGGAGCGGAAGCGGGTTATGAGTTCGGAGGATTCCGGCTGGATGCCGGCGGCGTGCCGACGTTTCTCTATTCATTCGACGGCCTGCAGGTCGAAGACACCCTTTCGCCGAGCGCGGACGGAGAGAAATTGCGGCGCACGGTTCGGCTGAGAGGAGAGGGGAGTGACATCTACTTCCGAGGGCTTGGGAAAAAGGCAGTGCCGCGGGTGGTGATGTTCAAGAAGGGCGAAGCGGTGATCGAGGAGGAGGTGAAATGGTAACGCGTTGGCACAGAGTTTTCGGAACATTGCTTCTACTGTTCGCCTGCGTGCTCCCGGGACGGGCCGAACCCACGGAAGCAGATTACTATCGCATCGTTACGATTCCTCTCCCGGCCGGGCTCAAGCTGGAAGCCAGCGGTCTCGCTCCTTTGCCGGACGGAAAATTGGCGATCGCAATCCGGAAAGGAGAGATCTGGATCCTGGACGATCCGGCAGCGGATCCTCCGACCAGGGAGAATACCAAGTTCACGCGCTTTGCATCGGGTTTGCACGAACCCCTGGGGCTCACCTGGCATGAGGGGGCCCTCTACACGACACAGCGAAGCGAGGTCACTCGGCTGCGCGATGGCGACGGTGACGGGATTGCGGACGAATACCTGACGGCGGCAAAGGGGTGGGGGGTATCCGGAAATTATCACGAATACGCGTATGGCCCGGTCTTCGATCACGACGGGAATCTCTGGGTCACGCTGAACATCACGATCGGCGATCCCACCGAGATTCCCGGGCACCGGGTCACGGAATTTCCCTGGCGGGGCTGGTCCATGATGATGCAACCCGGTGGTAAACTGGAGCCGATAAGTTGCGGGTTGCGATCCCCGTTCGGTATCGGGGTCAATCACCTGGGCGACGTATTTGCGACCGATCAGCAGGGGAATTACTGGGGCACCAATCCTCTGGTACACCTGCGGAAGGGCGTCTTTCACGGACACGCCGAAAGCCTGCCGGACGCGAAGCGGCCTGAATCCCCACTGGAGCATCCGGGAGCGGTTCCGAAGGGACTCACGGTGGTCGACGCTTCCCGGACGATTCCGGGGTACGTCCTGCCTGCGGTGTGGTTTCCTTACAATAAGGTCGGTCAGAGTACCACCGGGATCGTATTGGATGACTCCGGAGGCAAGTTCGGCCCCTTTGCACATCAGTTTTTTGTCGGAGAATTCACGCAGGCTTTTGTGAGCCGTGTGTTCCTGGAGAAGGTGAAAGGAGAATACCAGGGCGCATGTTTTCATTTCAGGAGAGGATTCCAAAGTGCGGTCCTGCAAATGGCTTTCCTCGAGGACGGCTCAATGATGGTGGGGGAATCCAATCGGGGATGGAATTCTCTGGGGACGCGATCCTTTGGTCTTGAGCGCATGGTGTGGACAGGGGAGATGCCTTTCGAAATCGAGAAGATGGAGGCGATGTCCACCGGCTTTCGTTTGACGTTCACGAAGCCGGTGGATGCGGCAGCGGCAGAGAAGCTCACTTCTTACGAGATGACGAGTTACACCTACATTTATCACCAACTCTACGGCAGTGAAGAGGTGGAAACGGAGGATGTGAAGATCGAAGAAGCGCGGGTGTCGAAGGACGGGATGTCGGTGGAACTGGTGTGCAAGGATCTGCGGGAAGGGTACGTGCACGAGTTGCACGCCCTGGGGGTGCGGTCGAAAGCGGGCGATCCCGTGCTGCATCCGCAGGGGTATTACACCCTGAACCGGTTGCCTTAGCGGGGTGTCCCGGAAATCCTGCAACATAAAAAGTATTGAACGATTTTAGAATCACCTCGCTTCGCTCGCATTGATTAAGAATGCGCGGCCCTTTTTCCCAACCTCTTCGTCGCTCGTTGGTCGCGGAGCGGGCTCCGCGACCTCCTCGCGCCTCGAATTTGAAAAAAATTACTCGCGCCCCATGTCACATTATTTCCGGGACACCACACTAGCGGGGCGTCGTTTCTCCGCGCATGGACTCGAAGAGCCGCAACAGCCACCACGGGACGTTGACGAAGAAAATGAGCAGCGCGACCTTATTCAAGCCGAATCCCAGGCCCATGAGTTCGCTAATGGTCGCGTGCATCCCATAAAGGGCGACCCCGAAAAAGGCGAGGAAAGGCCGGTTCATGAGCGCGAGGAAAGCGAACAGTTCCAGGAATAACCCGGTCCCCAGGAAAGTTTTCGCGAGCGCAGGGTAATCGGTGACGAAACGAATCAGCCAGTCACCGGGTGCGGCCGGAGTTTCCACGAGGAAATCATAGTATTGCTTGTCGCGTCCTTTCGCCAGTTGGACCGGGAAATGCACGGTGTCGGCGATCCAGTGGCCGCGGGAGCGGATCAGTTTGCTGAAGGCTGAAGCCACGTAACCGGCGGCGATGAGTTGTTGGGACAGATAGATCAGCGAGGAGGGGGGCGTTGGTCCCGAGAGCGAATCATCGTGGCGGCGACGGATCTTCCAGTAGAGATGCGCGAGGACCTGGCCGAGAAGAATGAAGCCGACGATTTGCGTGTGGTGATGGGTGGCGCCCTGGGAATTCCCGAGTGTGCCGTATAACGTGTGGATAGCGAGGAGTCCGGCGGTCGCGAGCAAGGGAAGCCGGTTAATGCAGTAGAGGAAAAGCAAGACGTAGAGGGCAAACGTCAGGATCGGTTGCCAGGGGGTCGAGGTGATCCAGGTGATATCCAGGAACCGGGCGATCCCGGCGGGATCAGGCTGGGCCTGTCTGTCGAGATTGAAAGCAGTGCCCCCGTATATGCCGAACCAGGCGAAGGCCAGGCGCATCAGGACCCACTCCCAGGATTCGTAATGAACCTTCGAGAAGAGCGGACGCAGAAACGATTTGAGCCAATCAGGCATCCGGATTTTCCTTGAGCTCTCCGACAAGATACGTGTCCCGGACGATTTCCCCGCTTTCCTTACGCGAGAGGATGACCTCGTAAAGCTTGAGATGAGGCAATGCGCCGTCGGCAAACGCGGAAGGCGCAATGTCATCTCTCAACCGGCGGAGGAGCGCCTCGCCGGCGGGACGTTTCTGTGCCGGGCTCAGGTCGCCGATCTTGCCGCCGATACCGGCGCGCAGGTCCTTGATAAAGCGGCGATAGCTTTTTGTCAGGGCTCCGCAGGTCATATGGAAGGTGGGCGAGAGCGCCAGGGGCTCGTCCTTCGCATCAGTGATGTAGACGTAATTCGCATAGGGCGAGAACGTGGAAAACATGGGAAAGCACGAGAGCGGATAGAACTCGGCGAAACCCATTTTTATCGAGAGGGGAGGGTTCTTCAGGTCGACGAAACAGAGAAAGACGACCACGAGCATGGTTTTCACGGGGATGCGCCTGAGGATGTCGGCAAGGGTGCAGAGCATGGGATGGATTTTATCAGGCTGGACGAAAACCGGGGGCAGTTGAAATGCGCAGGCAGGTGGCACTTTCAAGGCCGGGGCCCGCGATCGCCGTGGGCACGAGAATACGGGGAAGACGCGGAAATCCAAGCGCGAAAAAGCGGGTTCGAGCGGGAGTCGCGCGCCCGGGCGGATTGCGGGTCCGCTTTGCGCGGATAATGTTCGACGAAAGGAAATAGGGTTGCGGCTGGAAAAATTTCGGCGCAGCATCCGCTTCGATGGGGGCAGGAAAAATCCCGGTATGAAAGCGTGGCGCTGGGCACTGATCGTGACGATCGCCGGACTGATCGCGTTTCTCGCGGCCGCGGAAAAACCTTGGGACGGAACTCTTCTCGAAAGCATCGGGCGCCGGGAGGCGGATGGGAAGCCGTGGAAGGTCGAGCATTACGCTGCAGTTTATCTGTGGTGGGCGGCGCTGGGAAACCTGGTGCTGACGGCGGGGTTGCTTATCACTTCGGGCTGGTGGGCGCGGCCCCTGGCGGGGGTGGCCCGCCGGGAGCAGAAGGCGCAAATGCCTCGATGGTTCTGGATGGGCCTAATGCTGATCGTCGGGGTGGGCGCCTGGGAGCGCATTCCCCGCCTGAATCACAGTTTCTGGAACGACGAGGAGTATGGCTTCCGCACTTATATTTGGGGAGTGGGAGCACCGGGCGACGAGGGGGCCCTGGAATTCGAGCCCGTGAGCTGGCAGGAAACTTTTTTCCGGAACAAGAGCAACAATCACATTTTTTACAGCGTATTCGCGCGGATCAGTCACGGGTTGTGGCGCGCGGTTGCGGGCAACGAGTCCGCGGTTTTCAAAGAATCGGTGGTGCGATTTATTCCGTTCCTCGCGGGGCTTGGAAGTCTTGTGGCGGCGGCATACCTGCTGGCGATGCTGGGGCGTCCGGTCACCGGCCTGGCGACAGCATGTTTCCTGGCATTGAACCCCTGGCATTTGCGGTACTCGGTGGAGGCGCGCGGGTATGCCTACGTCCTGTTATTCGGATTCCTGGCCCTGGTGTTCTTGTTGAAGGCGATGCGATCGGGACGTTGGAGCCACTGGCTGGCCTACTCGGCGGTACAATTTGTCTTGATGCTGAGTTACCCGGGCAGCTTCTACCTGCTGTTGGTGCAGAATGGCATCGCCTTCGCGGTTGCGGCTTTGAAATTGAAGGGTGGAGAAGAGGCTCGCGCCCAGCTGGGGCGTTTGGTGGTGGCGAACATTGTGTCGGGAATGGCAGTGTTACAGGTGCTGGCGCCCTCGTTGCCGCAAATTCGGGAATACCTGGCGGGCGAAAATTTCCAAGCGGCGATGGGGTGGACCTGGTTGCGTGACTGGTGGACGCACTGTTGTGCGGGAATTCCCTGGCAGACGGCGGACACGACCCTGCATGGCGGCACCAGCCTGCTCGACCAGGCGGAAAGAAGCGGGATCACCTATTTCATGGTGGTGTGGGTCCTGCCCTTTCTCTTGCTCGCGGGAATAATTGACAGTTATGCCCGTGACAAGCGCATCTTGTTGGTCGGCGCCGCGCTGCTGGGCGGGGCGCTGGTGGGATTCCTGCACGGAGCGTTGAGAGAGAGTTGGATGCACGTGTGGTATGTGCTCTACGGATTGGGAGGCGCCGCGATCCTGATTTGCTTCGGAGTGGAATCGGTGGCGCGTCTTGTGCCGGGTGGGAAGCGGCCGCTTGCACAGACCCGGATGATCCTAGCCGTGCACACGGTGTTCTTGTGCATGTATGCCTGGGTTACCGCAGATGCGCGGGCGCGGATAAGGAAATATGATCGTCAGCCGCTGCGGTCAGTGGTGCAGGAGGTGCGGGGGGAATCGCCCGCGTGGTCGCCGGCCGGCGCGGCCACTCTCACAGGTTCCTTCGGGACCAGCAAGGGCATGATCAAGAGTTACGACCCGTGGGACCGGGTGCTCAAGGGCGCCGGCGATCTGGAGGCATTGATCGAGGAGGCGGAGAAAACCGGAAAGCCCCTGTTCGTGTACTTATGCGGGCGCATTCAGGCGCACAAAGACGACCCGGAGATGCTGGCGATGGTGGAGGATGGGACCCGCTTTGAAAAGCTGCCGGGACGGGACGCGTTCAAAGGGCTTGAAGAGCTGTTCAGTTATCACGTTTACCGTTACCGGGGAAAATAGAGACCGGTTACCGCACCCAGGGGAGTCTGCGGCCGAGAAGGTCGGCGAGTTCCGCATCCTGCCGCTCTCGTGATTCCACCAGGTAATCCCGCACCTCCTCGGGGATCGGGAGCGGGGGGCGCGGGTTTTGCACCGCGGAAATCTCCTCCGCATCGAGGGACACCGAGTCGTCGGCGCCGAGAAACCCGAAAGTCTGCCGCAGGATTCTTTCAGGGGTCTCCTCGATATCTTCCAAGAAGGCGACGTGGATATTTTCCTTTTCAAAGTGGCGCAACCAGGTGCGCAAGCACGCGAGGTAGTCGTTCCGGCGTGCGACATCCGGGGAAGTGAAGAAAGGGCGGAGATCGTCCAGGGTCGCCTCTTCGATCTGTTTTCCCCAGTAAGTCGCAAAGTCTTTGCGGGCATGGGACCAGGCTCGCTCCACCGGATCGCGCAACAAATAGATAATCTTCAATCCCGGGATCCACCGTTTGATGACCGCTATTTTTTCTTCGGGAAGAATGGCGTATGCCGGTGTGATTTCTCCGGCCAGGCAGTCCCGAGGACATTTTGAAAAGTGCAGGCCGTAGCGGAGCCGCGCATCAGTATCCCGGGAGAGCAATTTCCAGCGCCGTTCATCGACGTGCCGGTCGAAGAAGTGCAGTTCCTTGGGAGTGGCCATCCAGATACCGGGATGGCGCTCCAGGTTTTTGCGCAGCCAGCTGGTGCCGGCGCGCATGGCGCCGATGCCCATGAAATCGGGCATGCGTGTCCGGTGGAGTTGGCGGAGCAAGGTTATCAATGCAAGGGAAATGCTGAGGGGAAGGGGTTTTCGGGGAGATCCGATTGAACCGGCGGCAAGGGCCTGAGGCAACGAGAAACTGCGGGCTTGATCTTCGCGAAAATCCGGTCGCCTTACCTGGGAATCGTTTCTATCTTGGCGCTGTGAGATTGACTTCCGAGTTGGCGGGCGTGGCCTGCCTGGCGCTGAGGTGTTGCGTGGCGAGCTGTTTTGTCGCGTGGGGAATGTCCGCCCGGGCATTTGAGGTGCGCGACGGCGACCACATTGTCTTTCTGGGGAACACCTTTGCCGAGCGGATGCAGGGCCACGGTTTTTTTGAAAGTCTGCTGCACTACCACTTCGTCGATCAGGCGCCGGTGGTGCGGAATATGGGATGGAGCGCCGATGAACTGACGCTGATGCCACGTCCCCTCAATTTCGGGGAGTTGGAGACACACTTGAGCGAGGCGAAAGCGGATCTGATTTTTCTGTGTTTCGGAATGAATGAATCTTTCAAGGGCGCCGAGGGGGTCCGGGAATTTGCGGATGATCTGGCAGATTTCGTGGATCGGCTCAGCGCGGGCAGATTCAACGGTGAATCCCCACCCCGGTTGGTTCTGGTTTCACCGATTGCGCACGAGAATCTGGGTGGCTTCTGGCCGGATCCCGCAGCGCACAATGCCGACCTCGCTCTTTACACCGAGGCGATGGAAGAAGTGGCGCGCGCAAAGAGCACGCAATTCGTGGATCTGTTCCGGCCTACGCTCAACCTCATGCGTGCGCGAGGTGGGATAGAGTCTCTGACGATCAATGGAATCCATTTGAACGGGAAAGGGTATGCCATGGTTAGCCGGATGATGGCCGATCAACTTGAAATGAGCCTGACAATTTCCGAGCGGAGTCTCACGAGATTGCGAGAACTGGTGGTCGCGAAGAACAAGCAGTTCTTTCTTCGCTGGCGCCCGGTAAACGCCGAATACATTTTCGGCCGCCGTAAGGAACCCTTCGGAGTGCTCTCCTATCCTCCAGAAATGATGCAGCTTGATAGCATGATCAGGGAACTGGATTTGAAGATAAGCCAAGCTGCGAAAGAGTTGCGCGCCCAGCCATAACGAAAAATGAGGATCGGAGTCAAAAACTGGATTCCGCGCGGTAAATGGCCGGCGATGGGGGCGGCAATCCTGCTTTCGATTTCCGGTGGCGACGCGGTGGCGACGGATCTCATTGGGGGCGCGCTGCCGGAAATGCTGTCGCCGGAGGAGGCCTTGGAAGCCTTCACGGTCGCGGAGGATTACCAGGTCAACTTGTTTGCTTCGGAAAAAGATTTTCCGATTCAAAGCCCCGCGGCGATGACATTTGATTCCCGGGGCCGACTCTGGGTTTCCTGTGTGACGAGCCATCCCCATGCGCTTCCCGGGGTAGAACCGCGGGATTCGATTCTGATTCTCGAAGACGAGGACCGGGACGGGTCTGCGGACAAGTGCACGGTGTTTTACGACAAGCTTTATCTGCCCATGGGATTCGCCCTGGCGGATGGTGGAAGGACGGTGTTCGTGGTTAGTGAACCCAATCTGCTCCGCTTGACCGATACCGATGGCGACGGAGTCGCGGACGAGGAGCGGATCGAATTACACGGGCTGGGGACTGAGGACAATCACCACGTTGCCTCGGGCTTTCAATGGGGGCCCGACGGGAGACTGTATTTCGGGCAGGGGCTGTTCTTGAACACTCAGATTGAAACCCCCCACGGTCCGGTGCGCGCCTTTGAAGCCACGGTGTTCCGCTTTGATCCGCGAACTCACAAGCTGGAAGTCCATGGGAGCTTCGGGTGGTCGAATCCCTGGGGAATTGTCTTCGATCATTGGGGGCAACCTTTGCTCGCGGACGCGTCGCCGGCTTTGAACTATTACCTCCCTTACATGACGAGCAACTTTCATTATCCCAAGCCCGGCAAGTACGAGAGCTTCACGACGGTCAGGAATCAGTACTCGTTCACGCCGGCGGGACGCCGGCCCTCCTGCGGGAACGAGTTGTTATTGAGCGAGCATTTTCCGGAAGAAGTGCGTGGATGGTATGTGACCAATCAAATGAAGGGCTGGCATGGGATCCGGTGGTATCAACTCCATGAGGAAGGCGCGGGTTATGGGACGACCCAACCTCGAGGAGAAGAGGAGCTCCTCACGACCACGGACATCACGTTTCGGCCCACGGGCCTGCAACTCGGGCCCGATGGGGCTCTTTACGTGCTCGACTATTACAACCCGATCGTGGGGCACACGACCTACAATTTCAGGGATGCCCGCCGTATCCAGACGCATGGCCGAGTGTGGCGTATCACGCATAAGTCCCGGCCTCTGGTATGGCAACCGGAGATCCGCGGAGCCTCTGTCGATGTCTTATTGGAACTCTTGAAGGATCCCAATTACCGGACCCGGTATTTTGCGAGGCGGGAACTGCAGGAAAGGGACGCTGGAGCGGTTGTCCCGGAAATCGAAAAGTGGGTGCATGGATTGGAGACCTCGGATCCGGCGTCCTGGCATCATCAGGTGGAAGCGCTATGGCTTTACCAGGGGCAAAATCATTACGATTTCGCGTTGCTGGAAAGACTTTTGGGAGGCGAGGATTATCATGTGCGGACCGCGGCCGGGCGAGTCCTGCGGTTCTGGCAGGGGTCTATGGCACCGGATCGCGCTCTAAAGTTGCTGGAGCGTGCCATCACGGATGAACACCAAGCAGTCCGGCTCGAGGCCCTCCTGGCATGCGGATACCATGTAGAACCGGAGTCTGCCATCGAGGTGGCGGCACTTGCGCTCGATCGCGATATGGACACCGGTTTCCAACTGGCGGCGCAGGAAACACTGGGATATCTCGCGGGAGTAACCGGTCGCGCGCCGTCCGAGGTCGAGGTGTTTCTCTTACCGACGCTGGAGGACGCGCAACTTTTGGCGAAAGAGCTGACGGAACCGGTGGCTTACGAAATATTGAGGAGAGTAGGCCTGGATACAGGGTCTTACATCGAGGCGCTGGCGCATCTGAGTGGCGGGGAGGACTCGGCTTCCTTTGCGTTGATGGCGTCTCTTGTCGAGGAGGATACGGAGGGCCGTTATTTGGCAAGCATGTCGAAATTACTCATCAAGTGGCCGCGCCCCGATGAGATCAGGACTGTCGCGGAAGAGACGGCTGAACGTTGGACCAGATCAAAAAATCGCAATCTGTCCCGATATGGATATGGATTGATGATCAAGGTGCAGGGTTCCGGGTTGCGGGCCGCGGAATTGGCTGCGGCGAAAGGACCGCTGGCGGTGGTCGACTTATTGTTGGCAGTGTCTTTGTTGGGGCGGGAGGATACTCCCGGCGATCTTTTTCCTTTTATCGCTGAGCGGCTTGAGAAAGCTCCCAAGGCCATCAGGGTGGCTGCGGCGGAGGCCATCACGGGGATCGCCGGCCGCGAAGAAGCCGCGGTCGAGTTACTGGGCGGGGTGGTGGATGCCGAAGGTGGATCCGGCGATCTGGCACTGAGCTTCGCTGCCCTGAAATCAATGCAGAGAGTCCCCCGGCAGATGTGGCCGTTGGAACACCGCGAAAAGCAGGTCACCCTGGTGAGGATTACGGCCACTCCCGATTTAAAGTTCTCGCCGGCGAGTTTCGCGGTGCCCGCCGGCAGCGCGGTGGAGCTCGAGTTTGTCAATCCGGACAACCTGTATCACAACCTGGTGATCGTGATGCCGGGTGCGGAAGAAGAGGTCGGGCTGGCGGCGGATGCCATGGCGGCCACGCCGGAGGGGCTGGAGCGGAATTATGTGCCTGATACTGAGAAGGTTCTGCATTGGACGCCGCAGCTCGCCCTCCGCAAGCGGCATCGGTTGCAATTTTTCGCGCCCGAGGAGCCGGGGGATTACCCTTACCTGTGCACGTTTCCAGGGCATTGGAGGGTGATGCGCGGGGTGATGCGCGTCGGAGTCGAAAAGGCGGATTAAGGGGCTCGAGGGCCTGCCGAGGGGGATCCGTGCCACCGGGTGGGTGGTTTTTTTGGGAAATTCTGCCCAATCCATTCAGAATCAAGGACACAGAGATGTCCAGCAGCTTAAATATTTACTATAATATTCATATTTTCTAATTGTTTCAGTAATTTCTATGTGCTATCGTTTCCGACGTGTATGCCTAAAATCTCTCTTCCGCTGCTGCCTCTTCCGCTGCGAATGCTGCTGCTCTCGCTTTCGATCGTCCTCGTCGCGGGTGTCATCTTCTTCGCCAGCGTGTTTTCGTACGAACGCCACAAAGTGGAAGTCTCTATCGGTCAGGAGCTTCTGGCTGTCGTCAACAGCACCGCTGCCGGGATCGACGGCTCGATTATCAGTGACTTGGAGCCCAGGGGAGTCATCGACGACCCGGAGAGGAGGGCAAGCTTCAGGGAACTCCAGCAGAAACTGGAGCGTGTTGCCCAACTGAACCTGCTCCAATCCGGTGACAGCTCCCTAGTCCTCTTTTGCTGGACTCCGAACGAGAATCAGCCTGGAGGATTGGAATGCCGGTTTTCATCGGGCACGTCCACAAAGGAAGGCAAGCTGGTCGAGTCCTCGGATGCCTCCAGCCCCATGTTGCGCAGGGCCATGGCCGGGATGTCGCTCTACGATATCGATCATCATAACGCCGAAGGCGATGAGCTCAGCTGGTTCAGTGAGTTCAAAGAAGAAGCAAGTATTCTCTTCGGGAGGAACTGGAGCCAAGGCCGGACAATTTCGGCTGTAGCTCCGGTTAAAGATTCCTCGGGGAAAATTGTTGGCGTTTTGCACGCAGTCCGTCCCCTGAAGGAAGGATACCTGGGCCTCAACCCTCTTTCCTCAAAAATGCTGCTTGGCGGGCTGCTTACCATAATTCCTGCTCTGCTTGCTTCCGCCTGGATGGCAAACCGATTTGCCAGTGAGGTGAAGCGCCTGACCAAGGGCATCCACGAGGTCAAAGAGGGTAGAGTCGGATTTCAGCTCGACGCATGCCGCAAGGACGAAGTCGGCGAGGCTCAGCGCGGCTTCAACCTGATGTCCCAGAAAATCGAGGAGGCCGAGAAAAAGAATCACGATGCCATTCAGGAGATTCTGCGATCCAAGAAGCAGGCGGAGGTGGCGACAGCGGCCAAATCCGATTTCCTGGCAAATATGAGTCACGAGATTCGCACCCCGATGAACGGAATCATCGGTACCATCAGCTTGCTTATGGAAACGGACCTGAGCGACTCCCAGAGGGAACTCGCCCGGATCATCCGGTCCAGCGGACAATCCCTGACACATCTGATTAACGATGTTCTGGATTATTCGAAACTCGAGTCCACAAAGATGGCGTTGGAAGAATCTCCGGTCGACCTCCGGGAACTCGTCATCGAGGTGCTCGATATGTTTGCGTTCACCTTATCCGAACGAAGCGTCGAGCTTATTTATTTCGTTGATCCGGAAGTGCCACAGGCGATTTACGGGGATTTCGAGAAGATGAAACAGATTCTCGTCAATCTCATCGGCAATGCCGTTAAATTTACCGAGCAGGGTGAGATTCTGGTGATGCTGAGCCTGAAGACGGCTAAGGATGCGAATGGTCAAGAGGTGCCCCGGCTCCATGCCTCCGTGCGGGACTCGGGTATCGGAATTCCTGAGGATAAGTTGGAGCTTGTTTTCGATGCATTCTCACAGGCTGATGCGACGACAACGCGTAAGTATGGCGGTTCCGGGCTTGGCTTGGCGATTTGCCGGAGTCTGTGCCATCATATGGGCGGCGATATTTACCTGGAAAGTGAACCGGGTGTCGGTTCCAATTTCTACTTCGAAATCCCCTTCCGCATCGTTCCCAATCACGAGCAGAAAAACGCTAAGATCGTTCAGGAATTGAAGCCCAGTGTGGAAGGCAAACGTGTCGCCCTGCTCTGCGAGAACGAGACGATGTGCGAACTGCTCAATCACTATCTGGGTGACTGGGGAATCACCAGCCACGTTGAATCATCCCTTAGCCGCGAGTCGGTGGCCGCTGTGGATGGGTTCAAGCCGGACATCATCGTGATGGATACTGCGGTAAAGGATCCGGCAATCCTGGACGCTTATTCATGCCATCTCGATTCGAAAGAGGCGCGTCGCATTTATTTCCTGTCGGTGGGCGCGTCCAGCGGAGCACCGCCTTCCCTTGATTCAAACAACCCTTTTATCCGGGAACTTCACAAGCCCATCCGCGACGAAGGATTCCTGCGCGCTATTGCTGAACTTGCCGAGGAGGATGGTCAGGCGGCTGCCCCCACGCAGGGCGGCGCTCCCGCCTCCCGTCAGCAGCCTGCGCAGCCGGCTGCGGCATCCGCGGTGAACACTGGGACAGGATCGGCTGAAAGCACCGGCACTCCAGGAGCGGCCGCAGGCGCTCAGGCGCCCGTGCAGGCCTCGGCGGCGCAGGCCCCGGCGGAGCAAGCCCCAGCGGCGCAGACCCCGGCGGAGCAAGCCCCAGCGGCGCAGACCCCACCGGCCCGAGGCTCCGGAACGTCCGGCGGAGGTGATGCGGCTGGACCAAAGTTTGCAGATGAATATCCTGGTAAAGTGCTGGTGGTGGAAGATGTCGCCATGAACCAGAAGATCGTTGGGATGATTCTTGAGAAGCTGGGTTACGAGGTCGATTTCGCGAGCAACGGCCAGGAAGCCGTGGACATGGTGGTCCAGCAGGATTACGCGGTTATTTTGATGGATCTCCAGATGCCGGTCATGGGTGGCGTCGAAGCGACCAAAGAGATTCGCGGCAATTTCCGGCTCCCGCGCCAACCGATCGTCATCGGGCTCACAGGGCATGCGCTTACCGGAGTGCGGGAGACCTGTAAGGAAGCGGGAATGAATGATTTCCTGACCAAGCCGGTGGAGCTCGATGATATCAAGAAGTCGTTTGCGCGGTCCTTCAAGGAACCGGCGAAAGCCTGATTTGAGTCACATCCGGCGCCGGGGACTCTCCTTGATTCCAGGGTAGAGAGACTTCGCCCGCGGTCTCTCGGTGAGTCGGATCCCGATAGCCTCAGGAGCATTAGAGTCGGGGAAGAAGCCGGAGTTCCGGTGAAGTGCGGGGCCGACGAAAAGTGCGGGAGGGGCAGAGGCTGGAGAATCCTCTCCCTCGGCACAGATCCAGCCGCATTGCCGGGTTCCGGAATACAACGGTTCTCGCGAGAAAAGAGAAACGCCCGGTCCCCGCAGAGAGGAACCGGGCGCTTGGCAAAACCAATGAAAAGGCCCGTTCGGGCTGTGGTCCAAGGCTAGAAATTAAACGGAAACTTGCGATCGTAATCGCTCTTCTTGCTGTCGCGGCGAATGCGTCCGACCCGATCGGTCATTTCCACGAATCCGATTTCGTAGGGCCGAAGCTCTTCCCAGCTGTCAGGATTTTGCTCGATGGTCAGCCGGATTTTTCTGACCGTAAGTTCGGTTGCCTCGTTGAGTTCCGCGAGCTTTTCGATGACCTGCTTGCTGCTGCGCCCTTCTCGCACTGTCTGAGTCAGGACGTCCAGTTCGTTGGAGAGCGCCTCGAGCGCCTGCGGAAACTCCGAGATGTCCTGGACGAGGGTTCCGTCGGCAAAAATTCGAGGCTTAGCGGTTTTCTCTGGAGTCTGCCGGACGACCGCCTGGGGTTCATCCGGAAGGCCGCCGCCACGGGAGTCGACGAGGGTCGGCGTAATCATCATGAGCAGATTCTTGCGGCTCTTGGCGCGGTCACGGTAAGAGAACGCGGTGCCGAACAGGGGAATTCTTCCAAGGATGGGGACGCCAACATTGGAGACAGATTCGTCCGCCTCATCCAGGCCACCAATGGCGACCGTGTATCCCGATCCCACGAGCACCGGTGCGGAGTAAACGCGCGAACTTGCCACCGGGAAGGGATTGCCCTCGATGTTCTCGGTGGTAAGGATGCTGGAGATGGTCAGCGAGATGTTGAGCAAGATCTGATCGTCGGACATTGTCTTGGGGAGAATGTTGAGGACGGTTCCGATTGGCAGGTAATCGACCGAGGACGTCGTGGTGGCGCCTGCTCCGACCGAGGTGCTCGAGGAAGAGGCCAGGACCGGCTGGTTGATAACGCTGCGCAGGACGACTTCACGGTTGTTAAGTGTCAGCATCCGCGGGTAAGAGACGGTCGTGGTCTTGGAATCGTCCACCAGCGCGCGAAGGCGGACGCGCACATCGTCGAGGCTGAGGACCGCGGTCGTCGGGGCCGCGAAATCGCCGAGCCGGTTGGGGTTGACGAGGCCGAAGATATTCTCAGCATCACCGGCCGCACGGGGGGTGGCAGGAGTGCCCGCCGCCGGCGGGTCGGGTGTGAAGAAGACGCCTTCGTATCCCTTCCCGAGTGTGCCGGTCCAGTCCAGGCCGAATTGTTCCTTGGGATCCTTGGAGGTTTCGAAGAACTTCACTTCGAGGGCGATCAGCGACTGCGGCTGGTCGGCAGAGGCGAGGTAAGCTTCGATCCACTGGTGCTGTTGCCGGGTGGCGACGACGTAAAGGGAGTTGGTGTCGGAATTCCAGATGACCTTGCCTGTGCTCGAGTTGGTATTGTTGCTGGTCATCAGGCTCTGGTCATTGATCAGGGTGGCAGGTGCGACGGTCTGCCCGAGGCTATCGACAGTGACGGAGCCCGCAATGTTCGCGCTGAAGCCGGTGGTTTGAAGATCGAGAAGCTCGCGAATATCTTCGAGGAGGGCGCTGGGCTCGACGGTAAAGGTCGAAGTGTTGCCTTGGAGGCTGATCCCGGTATTGAGGCCGCTACTACTACCACCGCCGCCACCACTGCCGCCGCCGCTGGAGGTGACGCTTTCCAGCGAGTTGTACTTGATGAAATAGGTGCGGCCGATGAGCTCCTTATCGTTGGCGGGCCGCATGTACCAGATCCCTTCGTCGTAGATGAGAGCGACGCCGTTGGCCGAGGCGAGGGTCTCCAGGGCTTTAAAGGGACTCGAGGTGATGTTGAAGGTGACGAGGGTGTCGGCGCCATCCGCTTCCGTGGGAAGTGAAAAGAAGGAGATGCCGGCGTCGTGAGCGAGGAGCCGAAGAACATCCCCGAGGACGGCTTGGGAGAACTCGTATTGCTGAGGAGACGAACTGCGAAGGGGAATGGCGGCAGCTTCATAGGCGGGAGAATTGGCGAGGACAAGCTGCCTGGGGTCCTGGGCGGACGAGCCCGAGGCGAGCAGGAACACTGACAGTAGAACAAGGCTTAGTTTTTTCATGATACTCAGCTTCTCGAGATCTTCAGATGTAATTAGAACAAGTTAAAGATTTATATATCATGAAATTCCCACTTTGATAAAGGAAAAATATGTTTATGATAAAAAAAACTATCAATTTGTATTGACTCACTCTATAATAAAAATCCATAATAAAGAGGTGAACTAGATTAATTTGATAAGCAAAGATTGCCAAATTTTTCATAATTACCATAGAATCTAACAAACCCTTCCACACCCTGTATCCCACGTCCGCCCCGCCGGATCCCTCTACGTGGAGTCCCGGGTTCCTCTGCTGAGCCACCGATGGACGACATCAACGAACAGAGTCAATTGGGTCACCGGATCATGCACGTCTCGCAGGATTCCGGCGTCAGTGACTTCTACATCACTCCCTGGGAACAGCTTTGTTACAAGCGTAACGGAAAACTCTGTTACGACTCTTTTGTTTACCAGCCCTCCGAGGCCATGGAGGTCAAGCCCGGCTGCCTGGATTACGCCATCACCCTTGGTGGACGGCGCTTCCGCGTCAGCCGCATGGTGACCCGGGGGCGTTACCGTTGGGTCATGCGCCTGCTCCCGGAGAGCATTCCCAGCACCGACCAGATCAAGGTGCCCCCCGCAGCCACCAAGGCCGTCCTGGAGGCACGCAACGGCCTCTTTCTCGTGTGCGGCGCGACGGGAAGCGGTAAATCGACGACCATTGCCTCCCTGGTTCTCGCCCGCGCGGAACGCCGTCGAGAGCACGTCATCAGCTTCGAGGATCCCATCGAATACATTTATCCCGAGGATTTACCTTCTCTAATCTCGCAACGGGAAATGGGCTCGGATGAGCACGATTTCGGCGCTTCGCTTAAAGCGGCTCTGCGCCAGGCTCCCGACGTGATCATCATTGGTGAAATTCGTGACGGCGAGACCGCGGAAATTGCCCTGCAGGCTGCGGAAACGGGTCACGTTGTGGTCGCCACCCTGCACACCTCTTCCGCCGCAGAAACGGTGCAACGCTTCATTAAGCTGATCCCGGTGGAGCGCGTGGAAAGCGCGGTGCTCTCCTTCGCGGATAGCATGCGCATGATTCTGTGTCAGCAGCTCATGCTGGATGAGAACAAAGACAAGCGCTTTCCCATTCACGAAATTCTTCTGAAATACGACTCCGTTTCCGCGATTATCCGGGCCAACGAATTCAAGAAGCTCGACCACGAGCTGGAAGCCGGCTGGAGCCGCGGAATGATGAACTTCGAGAGAAGCATTGGCATTCGTGCCGAAGAGGGTTTCCAGAGTTCCTCGACTACTAAGAGCGGATTCACCGCACACGAGATCGTCGAATATCTCGAGGCTGAATCCATAACGATACCAACGACTTAAAATGAAGCTCCAGGATATTAAAGACGTTCTTACTTTCTCGGCTTTTCAGCCCGATTCCGATGACAGCAGCTCTGCCATGAGCAAGAGGATGGTCGGGAGACGCTACCTCCTGCTCAATATCAGCCGCGATAAGATCTCCTGGAGATCGGTTGGTAAGAAGGGGGATTTCGAAGACGCAGGATCGGTCGAGGGGGAACTCAAGGAAGTTGCCCCACAGATGGCTGAAGAGTGGAAATCGCTGACAGACAACGGCTGGGTTTGCGTTTCCATCAACAATCGCTTTGTCATCAGTTTGGAAAACAATCTCTCGCGCCGTGCCGGATATGAAAAGCTCATTCGTAGTAATCCGAAGGCGGTCCTGGGAGCGAAATGCGACCGAACCAAGAAATACGCCGTCTATCACAATCCGGAAACCAGCGCGAGCATCCTGCTCGCCTGCGATGAGTCGTTGGTGAAATCGAGCGATGAGGTATTAAAGATGATCGGTCTTCAGCCGGCGCGCATCAGCGTCGGCATTTTTGGAATGGTCGCCGAATACTTGAACGGTCTAAACCGTCTCTCCGAGGAAGAAAGACCGAAGGACCTGATCCTGCTGACTTGCTGCGAGGGGTCGGTGTTCGTGCTCCGGCAACGGCAGGGGCAGTGGTCTGAGCTGCGTGCCCGCAGCGGCGTTTACGAAGACGATATCGGTCCCGTAGCGCAGCTGACCGCTCCATTTTTCCAGGATCTGGAACCAGGGACGCCTGTCGTATTCCTCAACGATCGCCTGGAAACGCCATTCGCGCAGCGGATGGTGGAGGGCCTTAAGAATTTTAGCCTTCAGGATGTTACCCAGCCCGACCACCTGTGGACGGTGTTGGGGAGGAATTAAAGCACAATTGGCAATCACGCTATGGACGCAAAAGACGCCTTACTCTGTCACGATCTCAAATCGGAACGCCCGGATGTTTCCCATGGCCTCCCCGGTTATCTCCGGTTGGTCCCGATTCTCTTTTACGCTTCCGTGGTGGGAGCACTGGTGCTGGGAGCGTGGTTTTATCTCGGAATCCGCCAAGCCACTGCCGGCAAGGAGAAGTGGCTCGCCGAGGATGCGCGCCAAAACCAGGCCAACCAGAAGCTCACTTCCGAGATGGATGCCATCACCAAGCAGAACCTGCGCGCTCGCGACATTGTCGCTTGGATGGAAGGCGCGCATGCCATCCAACCGCTCACCGTTGCCATCACGCGAAGCATGGATCCCTCGGTAACGATTTCCGAACTCACGATAACGCGTAACGCCGAAATTCCGGCGCAGCTTTACCTGGGCCTCAAGCTTAACGGTGCGGGTCCGGAGCAGTTGGAGCGCACTTTGAAGTCGATCAAGGAGCTGAGCTATCGCGCCTATTCCGCCCAGCAGAACAAGGTCAAAGACTCCCTCGATTACAGGGCCACACTTATCTGGCAGAATCCCAACAAACAGTAGTTTAACTCATCGATCATCATGAAAGAGAAACAAATGGCATGCATTGTGATCGCACTGCTCATCGCGATTGTGGGTTACGGGATGCAAAAAATGCGAAGTGAACTGAATAGCATCCGGAAGGAAGCAGGGGACGCTGAATCCAAGGCTAAAGCGTCTGAGTTTCAACGAGGCGAGTCCGAGAAGAAGCTTACCGATCTCAAGCAAAAGTCCTCGGGGTTACGTGAGTACTTTGAAAAATGGCTGCCTTACATGGCCAGCACCTGGAATACCGAGCAGGAGGAGCAGCGCATTATCGAACTGATCAAATCCGGACAGGTGTTCGCGACCTCACAACGCACCCAGATCCTCGGTCAAAAGAGTAAGAGCGGATTCATCCAGAAAAGATTGAGGGCGCATCTGAAGATTCAGGATGAATACATTAAGACCATGAACTGGCTGGGACACTTGGAAGAAAGCATGCCCACCTCAAGAATTTCGACTTACCGGATTTCCAAAGGAGGAGGGGGCAATGACATCAATATAGAGGTGCTCATGGATGTTCCCCTGATTCAGACCGGACAAGGAAACGAAAATAGTTGAAGCAGAATCAAGTCGCCATGAAATCGCGAAACTCATTGAAACTTTGCAGCCTTCTCTCGGCCCTGTTATCGCTCTGCGCGCTTTCTTCGAAAGCACAGGAAACCGCTTTAGCCATCGGGATCCTCCCGGAGCAGAAAAGTCCGATCATTATTCCGGAATCGGAAAGGAATCCCTTTGCAGTCCGAGCCGAAAAACAGGTTCAAGCCTATTATGACAAGGAGTCCGAAGAAAGCCGGATCCGGAGGATTTTCGCCAATCTCGCTGTCAACGGTGTCAGCGAAGGCGACAACGGCTCGGTTAAGGTTCTCGTGGGAGATCTGATCCTGGAAAAAGGGAAACTCGTTCCCAAGCTCCTTAAGGGGCAGACCGAGTTGATTATTGTCAGCGACGTTTCGGAAGTACAGGCGGAGCTGGCCTGGCTGGACAAGAGAACATCCCGTTACGACGGCAGAAAACTTATTTTACCGATCAACATGGAACCAAGCGTCGAGTTTGTCCTCAAAGGACAACCTGGAGACAGCAATGCCAAGGAACGAGACATCCAGACCTACACCCAGACGAAGAAGGCGAGGGAAGGTGTCGTTTCTTTGCCTTCCTTTGGCGAGGGTCCTGGAGGGAAGAAGAACTGAGGCCCTGCGAAAACAGAGTGATTTCCCGGGTTGAGTTCTGAGGACCAGCCGGGAAGTTACAGGAAAGATCTTCGCGGCCGCCTGGAAACACAAACAAACCAATGAAGAAGAAATGGCCAAGAAGACTCCGGATCGCCCCAAGAGGGACGGTACGGCAGTCTACGGGGGGACATGGGTTCACCCTGATTGAAGCTCTGGCTGCTTTGAGCATTTCCGCGCTGGCATTCAGTGCGGCTTCCCTCGTTTTCCAGAGCATCACCTCGAATAACAAGAGGCTTTCGAGCGTTGTTACGGTGACTTTCCCGGATAACACCGTGCTTACGAACCTGTATGATCTGCCGCAGAGCAGCATAAACGTCTATGCGACGCCAAACTACGGAAGAATGGCGCGCTCTGATGAATTACGCGGGCGTTTTTATGAAGACGTCGAACGTGCTTCCGCGATTTTTTGTCTGGGGAGAAACAAGCTTAATACAGTCCGACCTTCCCCACATCCGGACGAGGCCATCAATTTCCCCGCCGGCACCCCCATGCTGGATACACCGGAGGCTTTCCGCCAACACCTTATCGCGATGATACCGGATGCCGGCTTGATTTTCGAAAATGCTCCGGCCTACTTCAATGTCGCGGGAGACGCCAGCAGCGGAACGATATTCATGTTCCGGCAAAACAACGATGAGTCTCTTCTGAATACTCTGGCCATCTATGAGATCGACCTGATCGTGCCGTCAAGTCCCGCGGGCACTTACGTCTCCGTGCGCCGCTACGCGCCGGACCAAGCGGTGGCAAGTCTGCCGATGAGACTTACCAATTACTACGATTGCTTCTATGGGCAGGTGGACAATGAGGTGCTTTTTCGGCCGCTTTTCGTCTCTTTTGAACGCCGGAGCCGGCTTTCGATCGTCGAAGATGACGATATCGCGGCGGAAAGAAATTGGGCCGACCGGTTCAAGGTCGCGGAGAACAGGCCTTTTTACTTCATGTGGTGGCCGGATCCCGGTGCTTCATCCATGCGAGTGGACGAACTGCCTGCCGCCCTTCCGGCCTCCAATCCGGTGTCTGAGTACGCCTGGATGGGAGGGCGAACCAGCTACATGTTCGTGTTTCCAATGTTTCCTGCCTTTTAATGTCACCGTGATTTCACCGATCAAAATGAAAAGAACTATCTCACCAAGAAAAGGTCAGAAAGGCAGCATCGCGATTATGGCGCTTGTTATATGCCTTCTGGGAACCCTCGGCCTCACCGCTTGGGTCTCCCTGATCAACGCGCGCATTAACGCCGTTGACGCGCTTGACCTCACCATGGACCGCCGTATCAGCATCCAAAACAGTAAGGCTGCCGCCAAGGAAAAGATTTACCGGGACGTAGTCACGGAAACCACTCCGCCGACCGTTTCCCCCGCGGTCCTCGGAACCGGCAATTGGTTTAGGTACGAGATTCCGGCCCCCGCGACATGGGCCCAGTCGCCGCTGGCATCCCCGACCACCGGGTTGTTCAACCAGTTTGCCACGTCTTCCGGCACCCTCAACACCCAGGACTTGGATTTCGTCGTTTCAGATAAGCAAGGTGTGTCCGCGGAGACTTACACCGCGCAGATCCGATCGCGCTCCAGTCCGCTGAGCGGAGAAATCTTCGCACTGCACACGCCGACACTGAGTCCGGGGGAGACGAATCTCGTCGATGGAAGTCTCAATATCTACGGCCGATCGCTCATCTATACGGCGGAACCCGGTGGCAATATGGGCACCTTGACTTCCATCGACTACATCACCCCGCCGTTGCCCACATCGACTTTGGCATTGCAGAGCCCGGTAGATCCCACCGGTCCGGCCGTTTTTCCAAGCAATTACCCCTTTCCGCCCAGAACCAACAACAAGTATTCAGGAGCGGAAGCTTACGGCGGAGAGCTGAACGTCATCCGCCCCGGCGTTGGAAACGAGGAAAACTCCCTTTATCAGGTAGTGCTCTCCAAGGGCCCGGTGTCGGTCAACGGAAATACGGCGCACGGACCCGACCGTGGGGTCATATCCGACGGCAGTGGCACCGTCACGATCCAACTGGATGACGGCGCCCTGGAAGGCGCCTACATCGAAAACGCGCAGTGGCTCTTTCTGCAGGGACAGGAGACGCCGACGGACTATGCCAACGCCGCGTTACTTCCACCCCTTTATATCGTGCTTAATCAGCGGCCGACCGACCTGAACGATCTCAGATCGGTTTTCATGTTAGGCGCCAACAACCGCCTGCTGATTCTCGGAGTCAAGAAGGATCCTCCCGGAGGGGGAGAAACCGGCGTGGTTTTCTGGAACTCCAATTCCAACCCGCAGTGGCGTCTGATGCTGGTTGTGGAGAACACGACGACGAGGCTTCAGAACGCTTTCGGCGGGACCGTGACATTAAAGGGAGGAATCCGAACTGACCGGAGCATTATTCAGGAGAATCTTGGGGGGCCCGGCCGAGTCGACGTGTTTGCAGAGGCTGTCGATCCGCTGAGCCTTGCCGGCTTTGATGTGCGTAACGCCTGGATAGAGATGTATAGAAAATGAAACCAGCAGAATTTCATACACAAACAGCGCGGAAGAAGGGTTCGGGCTATTCGCTCATAGAAGTGCTCGTCGCTAGCGGAATTCTCCTGATAGGGATCAGCGCAGCTGCTTCCTTCAGCCTGACGATGACGACCCAGGAGGAAATGGGCCATCGTCTGGCGCGCGGGGTCAATTACCTGGAATGCCATGCCCGCCTTTACCAGTTGGGCCTCGATCCGGCGGCAATCGGAGCTATCATGCCACCCGAGCCCGCCCGGAGCGGCGCACCGACCTTTGTGACCGTCTCGCCCGCTGAAGCCAACCTGGAGGGACAGGTGATTACGCTCACTCTTGATTCCGTGAAGGACGAAGGGGGTTGGACCGAGGGCTCCTGGACCGGCGGATCTCAGGGGACGTTGCCGACGCGCCAATTCTCGGTGCGCGCCTTTCGAAATACGATTCGCTAGGGCACTGACATTTCAATTCCGCCCGAAAATTTCCGATCTTAAACCTGCTGGAGAATTACGATGCTTAAGAAAGTCTCTCTGACCAATGTTCATACAGGACGGGTAATGCACTTGCTCGTCGACACCTTTAGCGATGATCGCGCCCTGATCGGCGCGGGACAAACTACCAGTGAGACTGCCCAAGTCACCACCATCACGGGACTGGATGAGAAGATTCAGCGGCTGACGAGCCCCAGCCTGCCCTTGGCTGACCGCGTGGCGTTTTTCAGCGGTCTGGCAAAGTGTTTTGAGAGAGACATTCCCACGGTCAAGAGTTTCCAGTTGCAGAGCAACCGCATGAAATCTCCGGTTTACCGGGGGATCATAGCCGATCTCTGCCACGATATCTCCAATGGTGAAAAAATAAGTGACGCCATGGCCAAACATCCCCGGGTGTTCACCACGGAGATCCTGGCCCTGATCCGGGCCGGTGAAGAATCCGGGCAGCTGCCCCGGGTATTCCGGCAGCTTGCCACCGGGCAGAAGAAGACCATGACCATCATCCGGAAGCTTCGCGGCGGGATGATTTACCCGGCCATCGTCCTGACTCTG
Organism: Verrucomicrobiales bacterium; assembly: GCA_024638765.1. Lineage (GTDB taxonomy): Bacteria > Verrucomicrobiota > Verrucomicrobiia > Verrucomicrobiales > DEV007 > JAHEJT01. The sequence continues at coordinate 26,562 of JAHEJT010000004.1, read as the reverse complement.
GGGCTGGGCGTCATCATTACCATGAGTTTCACTTTGGTGCCGGCGATGGTGAAACTTTACGGTTCGCTCAAGGCGGAATTGCCACTGCCGACCATGGTTCTCATGAAGCTTTCCGACACCCTATTGAAACAGCCTTACCTCGTGCTTATCCCGATAGTCGGGCTGGTGATGCTCTTTAAGAAATGGGGATGGATCATGAGTCAGACGCCGGTTCAGAAGGTGATGGTGAGGATTCCGGTGCTGGGAAATATCATCCGCAAAGCGGCTGCCACGGTCAGCTTCCGCACGCTGTCCATGCTGGTGGATTCGAATGTGCGTCTGAACACTGCCCTGGACATCACCTCGGATGGGGCGGGCAATTACTATTACAAGGAGTTTTTCAACCGGGTCAGGGACCATATCTCGGAAGGGCGCTCCATTCAGGAGAGCTTCATGGTGGAGTCCCACTGGCTGGGGGACGACGGCCGCAACATCTGCGGAATCATGGAGGTCGCTGGGGAGACGGGCTCGGGCACCGAGCCGCTCAACGAGATCGCGGACGACTATGAAGAGGAGTTGGACGCGATCGCGAGTCAGATTGATAAGATCATTGAGCCGATCACGATCATGGCGCTGGGCAGCCTGGTAGGTCTCCTGGTGTACGCCATTTACGGCCCGATCTTCAGCCTCGGCGATACCATCCTGCCGAAAAGTTAAGTAAATAGCTCGTAATCAACGAGTTATAACGAAATCTTCACTCTCGGGGACCGAGAGCAGGGGATGCTGGCCCCAATGCGAAGGCTACGGGGAAATTTTTCCGGCAATTTCCATAAAATCCATAGCAATTCCTTGACTAATTATAGAAATTATGGAATATTCCGGCAACTATACATGGCCTTATAAAATCAATAAAAGTCATGCATTGTATAACTGGAGAAACAAAACCAATGAATACGAAACTAATCGCAAAGAAAAATACTTCGGGCTTCAGCCTTGTTGAAATGCTCGTCGTTATCGCAGTCATCGGCATTATCGCCGCTATCGCCGTGCCGAATATCGGCCGGATCAACGATGCAGCCGAAGAAGCCAAGAGCAAGCGTAACGCGCAGAACCTCGCTTCTGTCTACGCTTCGGCGCAAGCCGCTGGGCTCGACTTCCTCGTGAGCGGCAACGAAGGCAACACCATCGCCAAGGTTGTCACCGGTGCGACCGTGTCTGCCGCAGGCAGCCCGTTCAACGGCACCTTCTTTGGTGTTCCGAACTTGAGCTCCCTGGAGCAGGGCCGCGCGGGTACCTTCCTGGACCTCACCGCGGACGGAATGCTCGTTTACCTTCCCGGTGGCGGCACCTGATCACGGCTTTCAGCTGAAGTTTAGCTGAAACAAAATTGTCAATGCCCTCCGGCGCTTCGGCGCCGGAGGGCCCTTTCTCCACAAAATATTTCCCCTCTACGAATTTTCCGCACTCCCCAATCGCCAGCGCTTACTTCGACAAAATCTCATCACACCCGAAGCCCGCGAATGAATATCCTGAAAGACAAGCACAAGCGCAGGGGGGGATTTACCCTCGTGGAACTCCTCCTTGTCATCTCCGTGATCGCGATCATGGGAGCCCTGGCGGTCAGCCAGTTCTCGAACGCCTCCCAGGACACTCGCCGGGTCATCGCCCGTCAGCAACAGGCTACCTTGCAAACCGCGGTCAACGCCTGGGTTGCCAGCGAAATCTCCGGGCTCAATACCGTCGAGGACGCCCGCCTGCTCTACAACGAAGACGGGGGCACGGCTCGGACTTTCCAAGAACGACTCGAGGATCTGATTCAACCTTATCTCGACGAGGAGACCATGGATCACTTTACGGATCACACCACCAATAACACGCGCCTGCAAACGCACGCGATGGTGAAGCTGGGATGGTGGTTGGAGCTTCCAACGTGGCAATCTTCCTCTTATCCCAAAGTAAGTCTCATCAAATCCTAAACTGCCACAAATCGAAAATCGGAGACTCCAATGAAACACTCGACGTCCCTAGTAAAAGGCTTTTCCCTGGTGGAAGTCCTCGCCGCGGTCGCCATCCTCGGCATTATGGCTTTCCTCGCGATTCCCAATATCGTGCAGATGAAGAGCGACAGCGAAACCAACCTCGCCATCGCCCGGGCGGAAGCGATGAACATGGGAGTTGCCTCTTTTGTCCAGGCCAACGGCCGTGACGCCGCGGGCACTGCCTGGAGCGGCGCTACGAGCGAGCAGCGCTACAACCTGGTGAGTCCTTACCTGGCGTTCGCGCCTAACTCGTTCAACAGCTATATGCCGACAAACTATGGTCTCGCGTTGCCGACGGCGGTTACCACGCTGAAGAAATGCGGACTGACCAAGACTGAAGGCGGATCGTCAATCGCGATCGACTACTAATCGGCCCTGTGGTTTCCGCGACAGGCGCGGTTCGCAGGTTTTACGCCGAAGCTGCTGGATAGACATGAGGACATCACTTCACAAAGGAATTTCATCCACCGCGCGCACCAATCGCGGAGGCATGTCGCTGGTTGAAATCCTGACGACCATCACTATCGTCGGAGTGCTCACCGCCGGTGCCCTGGCCGCTTTCAGCCGCGTGCGCGAGGGCTCGAAAAATGGGGCTGCACAGGATCTCATCAACCATCTGAACAACTGTATCGCCAGTTTCGGGCAGACCAATTACGAGATCGTGCTCGCCCGGGATGATGCCAATACCGATGACGAGATGGATGTCCTTACCACTTTGCAGTGGCGGCACCCTGACGACGAACTGGCCGACGCCGGTTCACCGTACGTGACTCCTTACTGGGATCCTGCAGTCTCCAGCGACGACGAGACCTATCGTATCCGATGGAACGGAAAAGTTTTCGAACTGTTAAAGGCCGGCACAGCGGGCAGCGGTATCAAAATCGATTTTACCAATGGCGCGGATGGCACTTCCGGTCAAGGGCGGATGTCTTCTGCGCTTTCAAGTTACACCAGCCAGGATCCGGAACCCAAGATCCCTCCGATCCCACCTCAGGCCGCCCCATAGCACCGGACTTTCCTCCCAGAATCCGATTTAAGAAGAACTAGAGACTAGAGACTGCCCCGAAATGAACCTAGGCCAAGTAGAAGTCAACCAAGGCAACGAAGCCGGAGAAGTGAGTTCCGCCTTCGAATCGCGCCTGTTGAACCCGGAGCGGGATCAGCCTAAAGAAGCCAGTAGCCTGGTTTCGCTCGAAGGCGTGGCCGTTCACTTTGGCATCATGCCGGTGGAACTGCCGCGCGCTTCCTGCAACGTAGAGGCGGAGATGCTGGTCCGCCACCTCGGCCGCTGGCCCCACAGCGAGGAGCCCTGGCTTCCCGTAACCAACCTCGGCCCGCTGCTTGTCTTCGCCCACCACAATCCTAAATCAGAGGAAGTCTGGGGAGTGCCTGATTGCCTCAGTGTCAAGGTGGCGATTAACCCCACTCAGTACGAGAATATCCGCCGGGAAATCGTGCAGCGCGTTTCTGCGAATCCGCTGCCCAAGGAAAATCCTCTCGAGCACCTCCCCAAACCCGAGATCGAACAGGGGAATTTGGAAGCGGCCTTTGACTGGCTGATCAAGAATTACCCCTACGATGAAGTGGAGCGTGAGCGGCTTGCGCGCGCTTACCATGACGCGGCGAAAAAAGGCGATGAAATGGATATCGCCAAGTTCAATGCGATACAGCCGCATCTGGGAATCGCCCTCCATTATCTCGCGGCCAGCCGGCCGGTGCTCTGCTTTAATCCCGAGGACGCGCCTCGCCAGGAAGAGTTTCCGAACCTGCTCCTGGAAAAGCACGGCGTCTACCCGGTCTATACCGGCAAGCATCGCGTATACCTGCTCAGCGAGACCGAAAAGAATTACGCCTTCGAGGACGAATGGCTCTCCTCAGGCAACGATCCCATCGAGTTCGTCAACGTCCTTGCTGACAGCAAGGCCATCCGCAAAGCCATTGCCCGCAGTAACGACATCGGCCTAAGCATGGATTCGGCCACGCTTTCTGACGATGATTACGCTTATTCCGACAGCACGAACTTGGTCGAAATCATTCCTGAGGATGTTTACGCGATCGATCCCAAGAACGTCAATCATAGTGCCGAAGAAATCATCCACTGGGTTCTTTACAACTCGGTTTCGGCAGGCGCCAGTGACGTCCATCTCGAGCGCTATTATAACACGGCCCGCTTCCGCGCCCGTATCGACGGGAGTCTGAAAACTATTTACAGCGGTTCCGAGGAACTCCTCCCGCGATTCATCGCCCTGATCAAGAACTATGCCAACATGGGGCAGAACCGGAAGGATACCCAGGACGGTCGCTTTGCGATGTCTCTTGGCTCGCGCCGCGTCGACGTCCGTGCCGCAGCGGTACCTTGCCGGAAGGATCTTCAGAAATTGATTCTTCGATTCCTCGACAAGCAGGACGGCTTGAAAGAACTCTCGGAGTTGAATTTCTCCAAGCGGCAAAGCGATATCGTGGCCAACGCCATGACGCGCGACCAGGGTCTCATCCTTGTGACGGGACCGACCGGTAGTGGTAAAACCACCACCCTTTACGCCTTGCTCAACAGCGTCAATGAAGAGGATATCAACATTCACACTATCGAGGACCCGATCGAATATGAAATCGAAGGGATCAACCAGACGCAGACCGATGTTATCCACGGCATCGATTTCCTTACAGGTCTGCGCGCCTTACTGCGTTCCGACCCGGATGTCATTCTGATCGGTGAGTGTCGCGACGAAGAGACCGCCACCGCCGCAGTGAATGCGGCGCTTACGGGTCACCTCGTCTTGACCACATTGCATGCTAACGACTGCCTGCGCGCTATCTCCCGGCTGCTTTCCATGGGGGTGCCCGCCTTCCTGCTTTGCGACTCTCTGGCCATGACCCAGGCACAGAGGCTGGTGCGCCGGATCTGCCCTTACTGCAAGAGACCTTCCGAAGAGACCAAGGAAATCGAAGAGATTCTTCAAAAGCAGGGAATAATCAAGGGCGAGCTGAAACATCCCATTTACGAGAAGGTCGGCTGCGAGGAATGCCATAACACGGGTTACAAAGGGAGATTGGCTCTCATGGAAATGACGACCGTGACTATGGAGATGCGCGATCTCGTCGAGGAAGGCGCCCCCCAAAGCAAGCTCCGCGAGTTGGCCGCCAGAAACGGCATGCTGACGCTTTACCAGGAAGGACTTCGCAACATCCTGGCTGGAAACACAACTCTCGAGGAAATCCGGGGACTGAGTTACACCGCGTAGACACTGGCAAGCTGTGACGCGGGAGCGACATCTGCGGATAAGAAACAAACCAAGGAAAACAATGGAATCTACTGCAACAGAAGATCAACCTCGCGTCGAAAGCGGGGCCAGGGTCCTGGTCGTCGACGACGAAGAGGGTATGCTCATGGTGACCAAAGCGGTCCTCGAAACTCTCGGGCACAAGCCAGTCTTGGCAGCCAACGGCGAGGAAGCTCTCGATATCTATCGGGAGAATTACGAGTGCGGAGAGCCGATTTCGCTCGTGATCATGGATCTCACTTTTCCGGGAGGTGGTCTTTCCGGAATCGAAGCCGCCAAGGCCCTGCTCGAGTTCGATCCGAACATCCGCATCATCGCGACCAGCGGCTACTTCGAAGAAGGCGCCGGCAAGATGTTCCGCGCCGAAGGATTTTTCGGGGTGCTGCACAAGCCGGTGACTGTAGAAAAGCTCTCCCAGATGGTGCAGTGGGGGCTCTCCAAGCCCGAATCAGCGGCCCTCTAATCCCAGCTCTTTGAGGGGTGCGAGGCGCCGGCTGATCCCGGTCCGTGACTCCCTTCCCCCCGGGCGCCCTTTGGGAGGCGCCTTGATTTCAATGCCCTGACGCGCACTTGCGGTGCCTTGATGGGCGTCCTCGGACTCCCGCTCCCCGCTCTCACCCCGGTTCCGCGACGCTTGCACCGCGTAAGGATTCTCCAGCAGGCCCGGCAAGAATCTATAAATAACTCATGTTCAATGAGTTATGTGAATTATCTCCCTCTTTGTCGCCCCATGCAGCGCGCAAGGGCCGGCCCTCCTCTCAAAAATGAGAGCCGTAAAAATAAAAAATTGCTAATAATGAGCAGAATAAGCTTGATTAATACAGCAAAATCGGCAATATTCATAATGTTGAGAATAGGACAGGGGAAAATGAAACAAGCTTTATTCCAGGGGACGAAGAAGAGTCGCAGGCTCGCCCGCAAGTCACAGGGCGGTTTCAGCCTCATCGAAATGCTCACGGTGATCGCGATCATCGGAATCCTCGGGTCGATCCTGATTCCGAGCATCACCGGTCTCAATGAGGTTTCCTCGAAACTCGCCAAGGACCGGCGCAACGCACAGAATCTCACCAACGTCTTCGTCTCGGCTCAGGTGGCGGGTCTCGATTTCCTGGACCCCGGCAGCCTCGAGAACACGGTTCAGAACATTGTCGACGGCGGTGTGCCCAACGGAGGCGTTTTTGCCGGTCACACCTTCAGCGTTCCCGGCCTCAGCGTCGTGGAACAGCAGCGCGCCGCTACCTACCTTGCCATTGAGCACGGCATGCTCGTGTATAACGCCGATATCGGGAGCTGACCCCGGTGGTTAAGGGCGGCCTGCCTGAGGGCGCATCTCGACGGCGACCCGCGGAAGCTGAAACGGCATAACAGACCTGGGCGATTCCTCCTGCCGGCACACTCCGTCCGGCCTTTCTCCCGGCAGGCCTTGGCTTTGGCGAAGAGCGCCGCCGCCATCCGGGGAAAGAAGGCCGGGTAACTGTCTGAAGCGCAACGATGGACCTCCCTGGAACCGCCGTCCACCTGGGGAGGCGATGCTCAAGATAGCTTGACTAATCCTGAAAATTAGTGTAGATATGGATTTTAGAGATTCTAACCATGATTCATCCCCACGGGAACTCAGCTCCTCCAAGGCGCCGCCCTGCGCCCGGCTTCAGCATGGTCGAATTGCTGGTCGTCATTATGGTCATCGGTATCATGGCCGGAATCCTGATCCCCACCGTCATCGGGCTCACCAGTGAGGCGGTCGATCCCACCATAAACCGCCGCAACGCCCAGACCCTCGCTTCCATTTGCTCCGCCGCCCAGGTCGCCGGCGTCGATTTCGTGGTCCCGGGCGATGTCGAAGCCACCATCGACAACATCGTCTCCGGGGCGACGGCAACCAGCGGCGCCTTAGCCGGAAACTCCTTCGGCCTGCCGGGTCTTTCCGTCGAAGCCCGCGAATCCGCCGAACCCTTCCTCGAGATCCAGGCGGGTTCTCTGGCTTATAAGAAGAACCCCTGAAGGGGAAACGGGATTCGACAATTTTTCGCCCCGCGTTCATAATGCGGAACGCGACGCGCTCCTGGAAGAGCCGTCCTCCTCCGATTTCATGAACCGATTCCTCAATCGCCGGGACTTCCTCCGGGGCAGTCTTGCCACCGGCTGTCTCCTGAGTGCGGGACCTCTGCACGCGATGAAGCCTCTGGAGCGCTCCGCGGGCGCGCGATTCAAGCTCAGTCTCGCTGCGTATTCTTTCCGCCAGTTCCTGCCGAATTACCGCAAGGGTTCCCCCACCGGCGACGAACCCCTCGACATGCTGGGATTCCTCGACTACTGCGCCGGGCAGGGGCTCGATGGCGCCGAGGTGACCTCCTATTTCCTGCCGCATCCCTGTCCTTCCTCTCTCGCGCACTCTCTCAAGCGCCGGTCGCATATCCTCGGTCTCCACATCAGCGGAGGCGCCATCGGTAACAACTTCTCCTTCCCGCAGGGGCCGGAACTCGAGGAACAATTCACTTACACGCGCCAGTGGATCGAGTCCTATGCCGCCATGGGGGCGCCGGTAATCCGCGTCTTCGGCGGAAAACCCCGCGGAAAGGGAGCCGTGAGCGAGGAGGCAGAGGAGAATATCATCGCCAATCTCCAAATGGCTTGTGAGATCGCCGCCGGGCAAGGCGTGATCCTGGCCATTGAAAATCACGATTTCATGACGGACATCGATCGATTCCTTCGGATCGTAAAAGCCGTCGATTCGCCGTGGTTCGGCGTCAATCTCGATTCCGGCAACTTTGCCAGGACCCCGGATCCCTATAAAGAATTTGCTCGGGCCGCGCCTTACGCCGTCAACGTCCAGTTCAAGGTGCACATTCCGCGGGACGGTCAGAAAGAGCCCGCGGATTTCGGCCGGCTCGTGAAAATTCTGCGAGACGCGAATTATCGCGGGTACATCGTCTTGGAATATGAGGACAACGAAGATCCTTACGTCGCGATCCCGCGTCATCTTGGGGTCCTGCGCGAATGCATCGCCGCGGGCTGAACACCGGGCCGGGCCGGCGGGAGTTCTCAACCTGACGGCAACCACTCGTCCAGGGGCAGGAACCGGCTTGCATCAATGAGGGGATGCGTCCCGAAGGGCGCCTCCAGCAAACTCGCGATCGAGAGGCGGCCTCTGTCGATGCGCAGGGTCGCAAATCCGTCCTCGTGGTAGCGGTAAAGATCCCCGTGCGAAGCGAGGATACTGTCCTGCGTGTCTCGGGGAAACATGCTCAGTCCTTTGAAGTAATGGTGTCCGTTGCGCTCGACATGGGCGATACCCAGGACCGCCATCACCGTGAGATCCTGGAGCAAGGCGACGGGACCCACATTGGCCAGGTCTTCTCCGCTGAGAAGGTAAGCCTGCTCCGGGTTGCTGCGGCGGCGGCATTCCAGGAGGCAGGCGTTTGCGATCCCCTTGACGATTCCCTTGCAGTTCTTGTGGCTGGTGCCGGAATAACCGAGTTCCAGCGCCCGGTGGAGGCAACCAATCTCTTCTTCCGATTCATCGATGATCAGCGGCGGCGCCCCGGGCCAATCCGCGAGGCCGGACTTTACCTCCTCACTGAGCGCGTGATCTCGATGCAGCGGCTGTTCCACAAAGAGAAGGCGAGTGAGCAAGTCGCGAATGGTGGCATCCTCCAGACAGCCTTCCCAGTGCTCTCGAAACGCCGCCATGTCCGTGAACTGCTCGTTACCGTCGAGAGTGAGGAAATAGTCGTCTCCCGCAGATGCCTCCAGCAGGGAGTGAAGGCGGCGCAACCGTTCCCGGTCACGATCGAGGACGCCGCAGATCTTGATCTTGAAATGATCCAGCCCGTAAGCTGCGACGCAGGCTTCCAATGATTGGGGGAGACCGTCATTCACCGGCTCAATGACGTCGGTTTCAGTGAGTGGATCGCCGAGCCCTACCGTGTGCCGCGCAATGATTTCTTTGCCGGGAATGGCGGGGAGATAATCCGAGGGAACGGTTCCTTCGAGTTCGGAATAGAGCTCTCCAAGCCGGATGCCCAGTAGATTCTTGTGGAGCAGCGCCGGGAAAGGCGTCTCCAGGCCACGGCAAACGGAATCGAGGACCGCCCGTTCCACCAGGCTTACGCCCAGATTGGCGAGGAGCGGAGGAACTGCATTCTCCGCGGCCCACTCGGTCTGTGTTTCGTAGAGGAGTTGCCAAAGGTCGAAAAAGCTTACCTGGGTATTCTCGCCGGTGACGATGTCTGCGGCATTCCGGATCACGGCAATCATCTCCGGAAGATCCTCTTCAAAGGTGGTGTCTGGGTTCTTCGTAAACCATTTCGGGGGAAGCCCGTCCGAACTCATTCCCGTCGTATCCCTTCCGTCGACCTGGACACGCGCCGTGACGAAAAGATGCGGCAGCGCCGTCATGCTGGCGATCCCGTATTGGAACGGGAAGCGGGTCTCCATGGGGAGCACGTGAAATGCGATTTCCCGGACGAGGATGGATGGTGCCGCGGAGGCCATCGCAGGACAGATCACACCCCCAGAAACTTATCCCGCCCGCGCACCAGAGCCTCGATCTTGCGATCCGCCACCGAGCGTTTCAGCATCCAGAATCCGCAGTCCGGGTGCACGAACTTGACGCGCCCTCCGCCGGTTTTACGGTCCGCTTTCTCGATGGCGGCCGCGATTTCATCCGCGGTCTCGACGTGATTCACCTTGATATCGACTACTCCGATCCCCAGGCCGATTTTTCCTTCGATATCCGCGAGCGCATCCAGATCGCTCTCCGGGCGGTGTGCCAGCTCCAGCACCAGGTGATCCGCGTGCAGGCTGTTGAGGAATTCGATGAGCACTCTCCAATTGCCGCTTTGGATTGTCTGCCCGCCATAGTTTCCGAAACAGAAATGGACGGCTTTTTCGACCTCGACCGCATCCAGCACCCGGTTGATGGCCTTTGCCGCAAGCGGTGCGTCCTCCGGGTTACCGGGGATATTGGCTTCGTCGACCTGGACACAGGCGCAAGGAAGTCCGCGCGACTGTGTCGCGAGGACGTCGGCGATGGCCATGGTGAGCGCTTCGAAATCCCGGTAATGCCGATCGAGGAGTGTGCGCGCCAGCATATAGGGACTGGTTAGCGTGAACTTGAAGGGTCCTCCCGCGACTTCCGCAGCCCGGTGGCAATCATCGAGCAGGTTTAAACCTCCCTCGGAAAGTGCGTCCTCGACGACACCGGCGGGTTTGGCGCGCCATCCCATTTCCGATTTTTCTCGGAACGCCTCCCCGTCGCTGCGGCCCACGCGGGTCGAGATCCCGCCCATCCTGCCGACGAAATAATCGATCATGCCGTTGGTGTCGGGATGATTGGGATCGAACCGGTAAAGTTCTCCATCGGTAGGAACGTCAATGCCCGCCTCCCGCTGTGTATTAAAAACGACGCGCGTGGCGTCGATGACGGCCTGCTCGCTGGGCAGCGCCGCCAACCAATCCGGCACCGGGTAAGAACCGACGGTCGTCGCCAGAATCTGCGGGGAGTCGGGAATGGAACGGGCCGCGTGCATATTGTGAAAGGATTAGAGTGTGATTGTCACTGAATCAAGTCTCGTGAAAAGGATTCCCTGTGCGCTGGTTCCAACTTACGGGTGAACCGGCTTACGAGCGCGAAAACCGCACAATTCACCGCGAAGCCGCAGAAACCGACATCGAAGAGCGCCTTGAGGATTCCGGTAGTGCTCTCAATTTTTTCGGAGAGTGCAGTGTCCCCGAGAAGGGCGTGCGGGAAAGGCGTGAAAAGAAAAACGACCGCGATGCCGGCAACCATCCCGGCCGCCGCGCCCGTTTTGGTGCCCTTGCGGATGTAGAGCATATCCAGGGTGACTGGAAGCAGTTGGCACGCGAAGGCGATGGCCGCGAACATGAGATCCGCGATCATCTTGAGCGGAGCGAATTCCTCGTTGTCGTGGCCCGCGTTAACGAGTCCGAGCGCCAGCAGTGTCGCGCCTACAATCACGACACGGCCGATCCAGGCGCGTTCGCGCTGCGAACTCCCGGGCCGGAGCAATCGGTCATAGACATCACGCGTCAGGACTGCGCTGAGGGCGTGCAGATTGCTGTCGGCAGTGCTCATGGATGCGGCGAGCACCGCAACCAGAATGACCGCGACGAGTATCACGCCGGCGACGCCGAGCATGCGTGGAAGCTGTTCCTTGATCATCACGATGACGATCTGGTCGAATTCTCCCACGAAAGGGTGGGGGAGGATGACGTCCGCATCGACTTCCGGCGGGAAGAGGGCTCGCCCACCGAGCGCGACCAGCATGATGCCGAAGAGGAAGCAGGAGGGCAGGACAATGGCGAAGACCAGGGAGCATTTCTTTAAAGTTGCGTCATCGCGCGCGGCGTAAAGCCGGATCCATTGACCGGGTTGTATCAGCGATGCGATGGACGCGAAGATGCAGACCGTCATCAGTTTCCACGGGGTCCACGTCCCGGAAGGGCCCGGAAGCGAGAGGGCTTCCGGGGGGAGTGTCGAGACCTCTTTGAAAAAGCCTCCGATTCCTCCGAGCGACACCATCGTGGCGATCGCCGCCACCAGCATGCCCCCGAACAGGAGAAATCCCTGGAGGACATCGGTCCAGGCCACGGAGCGCATCCCGCCGATAAGCACGTAGCACATCGTTACGATCGAAAGCGCGGTTGCGCCCAATTCGAACATTCCGAAATCGGTCCCGAGAATGGGCACGGTCCTCGCGTCGGGAAACATCCCCTGCGCCAGGTATCCTCCCGCCTTAATCTGCATGATGACGTAAGGGAGAACGTAAAGGAATCCGATGGTGGCCACCAGCAACCGGATCAGGGGCGTATCGCCGTAATAATCGGCAATCATATCACCCTGGGTGACGTATTGTCGTTTCCGGCCAATGCGGCGGATGCGGCTGCCGAAAAGATAAATGCAAGCCCCCGCGCAGGGGAGATTCAGCGCAAAGAGCGTGAAGGCCACACCGTCCTTGTAAACGTTTCCCGGTATTCCCAGGATCGCCGCGCTCGAAAAAAACGTCGCCATGATTGTCATCACGGTCACGAGCAATCCTTGGCCCCGGCCCGCGAGATAAAAATCCTCTTCCGTGCCGCGGCTGCGCAGGTATCCCACGAAACCGATGAGAAGCAGGACCAGCATGTAACACGCGAGGACAATTCCGCAGATCGTTCCGAGATTACCGGCGGAAGGTGGGAGACTGTTCTGGGCGAAAATCATTAGGCGGGTTTCCTCCACAGCAGGAAGTAAGCGAGGGTGACCGCCAGTGCCTCCACGCCAAACCAGAACGCCGCCCACACGTAGACCACGGGCATTCCAAGAAAGAGTCGCGCGGCACCGGGATCGGAGGCTTCAGGATTCACCAGCAGGATGCCCGGTCCCGGGCCCATCACGATCGCCAGTGCAAAAAGGGCGAAGAGGACGCCGGCCAAGCGCTTCTTTTTATCAGGAGACGAGTTTTGCACAGAATCGGGCTCTCTTGTCTTGGGCGGCTTCAGCCCCAAGTCTATCGAGAGGATGAGATCTTTTCCGGCCTTGAAGCGAGGGAAGAAATCATATAAGCGGGACATTCAAACTCAACCCTTCAAAACCATGGACCCTCGCCCAGCACTACACCGCGACGCTTTGTCAGCGATCCCCTTACTTTTATCCCTGGCGCTATTGAATTGTGCCGGCCTCCCGGTTTACGCCCAGGACTCCGAGGACGCCGGCGGCAAGCTCCGGATCATCTGCTTCGGCGCCCACCCTGATGACTGCGAGTTAAAGGCTGCCGGTGTGGGCGCAATGTGGGCCGAACGCGGGCATCACGTAAAATTTGTCTCTGTGACCAACGGCGATATTGGTCACTGGCGCGAAGCCGGAGGTCCTCTCGCGAAGCGGCGACTCGCGGAAGTGAAAAAGGCCTCGGAAATTCTTGGGACCACCGTGGAGGTTCTCGATATCCACGACGGTGAATTGATTCCCAGTCTGGAAAATCGCAAGCGGATCATTCGCCTGATCCGGGAGTGGGACGCCGACCTGGTGCTGAGTCACCGGCCCAACGATTACCATCCCGACCACCGTTACACCGGTGTCCTCGTCCAGGACGCCTCTTTCATGGTCGCGGTCCCCTTCATTGTCCCGGATGTGCCTCCCTTGAAGAAGAATCCGGTGTTCATGTATTATACCGACCGTTTCACGCGCCCCAACCCCTCACGAGCGGACGTCGTCGTCGCGATTGATTCCGTGATGGAGAAAAAACTGGATGCCCTCGCCGAGATGGAATCGCAGTTCCTCGAGGGCGGTGCCCTGGGCTCCAAAGCAAGATTACCGGCGACTCCGGAGGATAAACCGAAGCGGGTCGCCGAGGTCCGCATGTCACAAGGCGCGCGCTTCATGCGCACTGCCAACAAATACCGTGAAGAACTCGTGGACTGGTATGGAGAAGAAAAAGGGAAGCAGGCGAAATTCGCCGAGGCTTTTGAAGTGACAGAATACGGCTCACAGGTGGGGAAAGAACAGTTGAAAAAGCTTTTTCCTTTTTTTGATTGAACGGCGCGCCATGGTCTCACCGAAAGTCACCCCAATGGGGTGAGATATATTGGCCTTGAGTCATGGCCCCAATTGCATGACGACCCTGAAGGGGCCGTGTAATACCCCGCTTTCTCAGTTGCATCCGCCTCCGCGCGTGCAGGTCGCAGGGGAGAAATCACTTTTTTGCGGAGTACGGTTCAAAGCGGACTCGCCGGTTGGCGTCGAAGATAAACACTGCCAGGACCGCGTAACTGAGCAGCGCGAACGCCACCCAGGGAACCGGCTTGAAGAACATGCCCACCGTGAGCCCCAGGGAAGTCAACGCCAGGATGATTCCCACCTTCTGGCGTATCCGCGTCGCGCGATCCACCGTGATCCGGGCCTTGCACCAGGGACATTCGCGATAGGGCCGCAGCTTCGGCTGACGCGCCAGTTCCTTGCCGTGGAGACCCGCGTCGCACTGCGGGCATTTCATTCTCTGGGATGCATCCATAAGTGGAATTTCCCCCGGGAGGAAGAGGGATTGCTTGGATCGAGTTCCAGCAGATTAACACTCCGGGCTCGTCCAGCCGATTCTTTTCGTTACTCGCTTAGAGGCGAATCCTGTGCGACCACAGTGAAGCGGTGAAGAAGCCTCGATCCATCCTCCTTGAGGATGGGTTCCGTGTGGACATTTTTGACACCGGGCCGCTCCAGGCATTTTTTCCAAAAAGCCACCGCGGGCGTGTTTGCCACGAGGACCTCCAATTCCCAGCGCCCCGGAGACTGACCGAAAAGGCGCTCGATCGCCGCTTGCCCCACACCCTGCTTGCGGTGTCCCGGAAGGACACAAAATTCGGCCAGCTGCCAGTCGACTGTTGATTCCCGCGGTTCACGGCGCATGAGAGCGAACCCGGCGACCTCCTCTTCGATCCGAATAAGGACGGGAAATCGGTCGCACTCCGACCAGTAGAGAGGAAGAGAGTGGTAACTTGGCGCTGCTTCGCGGTCTGCCCCGGCGATTTCAAAAGTCGTCAGTTCGACGAGATAATCCGCGAGAAGTCGCCTCAAAAGCGGCTCTTCCTCTTGCACCGCGGGATGGATCTGAAGTTCCATGAGAATTAACGGGGAACTGCCGGGTTTTGGGTATTTTGCCACCGCTCCTCCCATTCATTAGCCGCTCCCGCGGGCATGGTTCATAATCGCAGGCGAGACGCCTGCGTCATTTTGGGTTATTGGGTCAGGGCTTCCCAGAGGATGCGGTTCTCTCGCATGGCGGCGAGAATGTCGTCGGGGACTTTCCCTTCCTCGAGCAGAGTCCATCCTTCGAAGCGGCTTTTTTTCAGCAGAGAGAAAAGCTCTTTCCACGGGTAAGCATCCGTCTTACGCAGGTCGTGGATGTGGACCGTGCCGATCCTGTTTTTCACCAGGTCAAAATTATGCGCCAGACCCTTGCCTTCCAGGTCCTGACGGTTGCAGTTCCAGCACACCACCACGCCAGGGTGATCCGCCGCATCCATGATGTGCTTGAAGGTGGGCCACTCATTGGTGCCTTTGCCATGTACCTCGACGCGTATCTCCACTCCGAACCCCATGCCGTGACTTGCGACCTCATTCAGTGCCCTGCCGATCTGCGCGATGGTCTTATCCAACGGGACGCCCTTTGGCAGGCCGTTGGGTCGCACCTTGACGCCACTGCCGCCGATGTCGTGGCACAGCTCGATAAACTCCTTGGTCTCATCGATGTTTTTTCGCAGGACCGCCGGGTCGGGCGAATGGTATTCGCATGCGCTTCCCAGTCCGACGCACCAGATCCCGCTGTCGACAAATCGCGCCGCCACTTCGCTGCGCTCCGCGGCGTTCAGTCCGATCTCGACCCGGTGCGCGTGCGTCGAGCGCAACTCGACTCCACTGAATCCCGAGGCGACGCAATTCACGAGCAGAGTGTCCAGATCCCACTCTTTTCCCCAGTTGTAGGTGACGAGTCCGAGGTGCATTTTATTTCAAGAAAACCGATAAATAATAACTGATCACTTCTCCCCTCCATCAAGCCGCCGCTGCTCCTCGAGCAAGGCGGTGAGCTGATCGACGCGGGTCAGGTAAGCGTCTTGCCGGGAAAGGTCGTCCTCTTCATTAGGATCTTTATCGAGGTTGAAGAGCTCCACCCGCTCCGACCCCGATTGCACCAGCTTCCATCGCCCCTTGCGTAATGCATAATTCCGGCCGCGCTTGAAGTAGAGCACACGCGATTCGGGAAATTTTTCCGCGCCCGTGAGCAGCGGCCAGACATCCCGTCCGTCCCATTGCAGATCTTCTTCCGATTCCCAGCCCGCCAAATTCAGGAGCGTCGGCATCCAGTCGACCACGTGGATGGGATGGTGCAATTTACCCGGCTGCAGGATCCCGGGCCAGTGGGCGAACGCCGGCACGCGAATCCCGCCTTCGTAAACGGTGCCCTTACCGCCGCGCAGCGGGAGATTGTTGCCGAGGACCGGGCAGGGTGCGTAAGTGCCGGGGTAGAGTCCTGAGGGTTTCCAGGGACCGGAGCCGCCGTTATCCGAAGTGAAGATAATGAGGGTGTCCTCCTCCTGCCCCGTCCGCGCGAGCGCGTCGACGATTTCCCCAATGGCGTGATCCATGTGGGCGGCGCAGGCTGCAAAGCGGCGCCGTGATTCGTTTTCGATGCGGTCTTTGTAAGGCTCGACCCACTGCTCCGGTTCCTGGATGGGGATATGGACCGCGGTAAAGGCGACCTGGATATACCAGGGTCGCCTGTCGGAGGCTTCGGCGGAGTCTTCGATCCACCGTATCGCTTCGCGCGCGAAAAGATCGGTGGCATGGCCTTCTTCGTCGATATGGACGTCGTTGCGATGCCAGGTCTTCTGGTATGGGCCCTTTTTGTAGAGGTGCGTGTATTGATCGACACCGCCCGCGAAGGCTCCGTGCGAGCGCGTGAACCCGAATTTGCGCGGGCCGGTCACCGGCTGTGAGCCGAGATGCCACTTGCCGGTGAGACCGGTATGGTACCCCATTGATTGCAGCGCCGAAGCCAGGGTCACGGTGCCGAAGGGAAAGACCTGGGAGTTGGTGGCGCTGTCGAGTCCGAAGCGGGTGGAATAACGTCCGCTAAGCAGGCAAGCTCTCGTGGAGCTGCACATCGGGGTGACATAATGCTGTTCCAGGATCACGCCGGCGCGTGCAAGGGAGTCGATGCGCGGGGTATCGATTTCCGAGCCGTGATACCCCACGTCCGCCCAACCGAGGTCGTCGGCGATCAGGAAGAGGATGTTGGGCCGTCGTGCCGCCTCGGATTTTGAACCGCAGATGGCGCAGATGGCGCAGATAGATAAAATGAAAGCTGGACCCCGTTTCATCCGTTTACCGTTTTGGAAGAGACACCGTCGTTGGATCTTCGACATTGTAAGTTCAATGTGCAATGTCCAAACTTCACTTATGAGAAAAAGACCTCCACATCTTCCCTCTATTATCTGTGCCATCTGCGCCATCTGCGGTTCTAATTCTTTTTCTGCCGTCAAAACCAACGTCGTCTTTATCCTCACCGACAACCACGGGGCCTGGACCCTGGGGTGTTACGGGAATCCGGATATCAAGACGCCCCACATCGACAAACTGGCGGCGGAAGGCGTGCGCTTCTCACGCGCCTTCTGCAATAATGCCGTCTGTTCGCCGACACGTGCGACCTATCTCACCGGGCTGATGCCGTCACAGCACGGGGTGCATAACTTTCTTTCGGGCGGCAGGCTGCAGACGGGACCGGAAGCTCGCAATAGCCTCGAAGAGTTCACCTCGCTCCCGGAAATTCTCAAGGCCGAGGGATACAAGTGCGGGCTGGTGGGAAAGTGGCACCTGGGCGCCAACGAATCACCCCAGGAAGGACTCGACGATTACTGGATCACGATGCCGCACGGCGGGACGAGCACCTTTCACGGCGCGCGCGTCATCGAAAATGGTGAGACCCGAGTGGAGCCGACTTACCTGACGGATCTGTGGACCGAGCACGCGTGCAAATTTATTGATTCAAATAAGGACGGCCCCTTTTTTCTCTATCTTGCGTTCAACGGTCCTTACGGGTTGAGCCGCTACCAGCTGGAGTCCTCCGGCAACCGGCACGCGGCTTATTACGCGGATAAACCGATGCACTCATTTCCGCGCGGGGCCATCCACCCCTGGCAACAGTCCAACCGGGAGTACTTCGGCAATCTCACCAGCATGCGCCGCTACGGCGAGGAGTTGAGCGCGGTCGATGACGGGGTCGGCGCGGTCATGCAGAAACTGGAGGACTGCGGTATCGCCGGGGACACCCTGGTGATTTTCGCGGCGGACCAGGGCTGGGCGGGGGGTCAGCACGGGCTCTGGGGCATGGGTGATCACACGCGCCCGGTCAACGCGCGCGAGTTCTCCATGCATATCCCCATGATTTTCCGGCATCGCGCCGACCGTGCACAATCCGCGCCCGGCATTCCCGGCGGGAGGGTGAGCGACATCATGGTGAGCAATTACGATTTTTTGCCTTCGGTGCTCGGCTATTTGGGACTGGAGGCGCGAAAGCCGACCGAGCCGAAACTGCCGGGGCGCGATTTTTCTGCGGTGCTGCAGGGAGAGGCGGTGCCGGATTGGGAGGACGAGGTCTATTACGAATACGAGGGGCTGCGCTGCGTGCGGACCGAGGACTGGAAATACGTCGAACGACGCGGTGAGGAGCACGAGGAGCTGTATCATCTCGTGGAGGATCCGGGAGAAAGGCGGAACCTGGCGGGCGACGAAGCGTTGGCGGACCGGCAGGCTGCGTTGAAGGAAAAGGTCGACGCCTTTTTCGCGGAGCATGCCTTGGCGAAATACGATCTCTGGAACGGCGGCGGATCGCAGACGCGGCTTTTCTGGTTTGACGAGGAGTCGAAGCAACGCCACATCGATCGCGCCAAGGAAGGCCGCGGGCCGATACCCCAGGTCATGGATCCGGAAGTGGACGTCCCGCCCATGACGTTGCCGGAGGGATTGGTGGCGGAGGTGGCGGCCGCGCCGCCGCTGACGCGTCATCCCATGATGGCTAATTTCGACGATCGCGGCCGCCTCTTCGTGGCGGAGGCCGCGGGCGTGAATCGCAAAGCGGAGGAACTGGATGCAGAGAAACCGAATTTCATTCGCCTGCTGGAGGACACCAATGGCGACGGTCTCTTCGACAAGTCCAAGATTTTCGCCGACAAGCTGACCTTTCCTTCGGGGGCGCTCTGGCATGACGGGGCGCTCTGGGTGACTGCGGCGCCGTCCATTTGGCGCCTGGAGGATACCGATGACGACGGCGTCGCGGATGTGCGCCAGGAAATTGTTACGGGCTTCGGGTACACGGGAAACGCCGCGGACCTTCACGGCCCGTTTCTCCATCCGAACGGACGGATTTTCTGGGTGCACGGCCGCAAGGACCTCGATGTCCACGACCGTGATGGCAATCTCATTCACAAAGGGAAAGGCGCGCGCATATGGTCGTGCGCGCCCGACGGGGGCGACGTCCAGATCTACGCCGGGGGCGGCATGGATAATCCCGTGGAAATCGATTTCACGCCCGAGGGCGAGATCGTCGGGAGCGTCAATCTCATGTACGGGCGACCGCGCGGCGACACCCTGGTCCACTGGCAATACGGCGGGGCTTACCCGCGCTACGATCAGGAAGCCGTCTTGGAGGAGTTTACGCGCACCGGCGATCTTCTGCCGGAGTTTTATAACTTCGGGCATGTCGCGATTTCCGGGATGACCCGGTACCGGCATTCCATCACCGACGGAGCGGTGCCCGGATTCAAGCGCGCCGCCTTGTTTAATGATCAATGGCTGATTTTCACCTCCCATTTCAACACTCACAAAATCACCCGGACCACCGTGGAAGCGGCAGGCGGGACATTCTCGCACGCGCGCACCGAGGATTTCCTGGTGATCGACGATCCAGACTCCCATTTGACCGATGTCCTCGAGGACGCCGACGGCACCCTGCTGGTGATCGACACCGGCGGATGGTTTCGCAACGGTTGTCCCACTTCCCAGATCGCGAAGCCGGAAATCCCCGGCGCGATTTACCGGGTGCGCAACGCCGGACTTGTGGATTTCAAGGACGACCCGCGCGGATTGCAGATTGATTGGGGACAGGCTGCTTTCGAAGAGCTCGCCGGCCTGCTGGATGACGCGCGCTTCGCGGTGCGGGACCGTGCTATTCTGGAGCTGGCGGCGCGGGGAGACGCCAGTGTCCCGGCACTAAATAAAGCGCTCGGCTCGCAATCCGTCGGGGCGCGGCGCAACGCGGTCTGGGCTGCGACGCGGATCGGATCGGATGCGGCCAACGCCGTGATCCGGCGGGCGCTGGGAGATGCGCACCCTTCCCTCCGGCACACGGCGTGCAACGGCATTTGGAAGACACGGGACCGGGAAGCCGTCGCGCCGCTGATAAAACTGCTGCTCGAGGATGAATCGCCCGCGGTGCAGATGGCGGCGGCGCGGGCGCTGGGGCGGATCGGAGATCGCGCGGCAGTGGACGCGTTGCTCCAGTATGCCGAGCGGTCTTACGACCGCGTCCGGGATCATGCCGCTATTTACGCGTTGATCGAGATCGACGATTACGAAGGCACCGCGCGCGGACTGCGAAGCGCCTCCGCGGATGTGCAGCGGCGTGTGCTCTGGGCGTTGGACGGCATGGAATCTTCCAAGTTGGCCGCGGGTGACGTCTTGCCTTTCTTTGACTCGGCTTCCGCCGAGCTCTCCGCCGCGGCAGTGGAGGTGTCCAAGCGACGCCCGGATTGGGCCGGCGGGATTGCCGCAGAATTTCAAGGGTGGCTGGACGAGGGCGGGCTCTCCGAGCGCCGACGGGTCATTCTCCCCGAATTGGCTTCCCTGCATCTGGAACATAAAGCTATGCAGGCGCTGGTGGCGCGATTCGTCGGTGCCGCGGGTCAGAAGAAGAGGGGCACTGGCTTCGAAATAATCGCGGGGAGCCCGAAGAAAATCCCTCTGTTTCAGCAATGGGAACGGGGGATCGCATCGGCCCTGGATTCGGAGGAAGAAACTTTACTCCGGGGTGCGCTCGCCGCCCTGGAAAAAGTCGATACCGATCGTTTCGATGAGCAGTTGCGTACCATCGCGGACGATGATTCGCGGCCTTCCCTGGTCCGGATCGATGCCCTGGCTGCGGTGTCCAAAGGGTCCGGGGCCATCAGCCAGGCGGCGTTGGATTTGCTCCGGGGATTGCTTGCGCCCGGCGCGGCGGGATCCCAGCGGTTGGAGGCTGCCGCCATGCTTTCGGGTGCGCGATTGACGATGAAACAACGGATGCAGGTGGCGCCGTTGTTGAAGACCGCGGGTCCCATGGAACTTCCTCTCTTGATCAATGTTTTCGATCGCATGCGGGACGCGGAACTGGGAATAGCCATGGTGCAGGCGTTGGAGGAATCCGAGGTGCTCGCCGCACTCTCGCCCAGTGAGTTCCGCCGCACGTTGACACGGTTTCCTCCGGAAGTTTACGACCGGGCCAAACCGCTGGTGGAGCGTTTGGAGAAAGAATTCGAGAACCGGGAAGCGCGGCTCGCGGAGTTGGCGCCCAGGCTCGTCAGGGGCAGTGCCGCGCGCGGCAAGGAGGTTTTTGCCGCGGGGAAGGGCGCCTGCATGACCTGCCACAAGATCGGAGACGTGGGCCGTGAAGTGGGCCCGGATCTCAATCGCGTCGGCAGGATCCGGACGAAGCGCGATCTCCTGGAGTCGATACTCTACCCGAGCACCACCTTGTCCCGGGACTTCGAGCCCTGGGAAATCATCGCAGATGACGGGCAAACGCACTTCGGGATCATTCGGCGCGAGACTGCCGATACCCTGTTTCTGGTCGATGCCGCTGCGGAAGAGAAGCCGGTGCCGCGCGATTCGATTAAAGAGATCCGTCCCGGCCGGATGTCATTGATGCCGATGGGGCTGGATCAGACGATGACGCCGGAGGAGTTGATTGACCTGGTGGCGTTCTTGGACAGCTTGGAGTGAAAGAGAACCGCCAATGGACGCGAATGGACGCGAAGCAGAGATTACCAGCTACGGGCGATTTGAGGCCTGTAGCGGAAGTTGCCAAAACTTCCGAGGCCGAGGACTGAGGACGTGTCTTGGACACGGAACTTTCAGCAAATTCCTTTGCATCGGCCTCTTGATCCTGCTCGGGATCGGCAGTCTCCACGGCGCCGGGATTCCCGAGGAACCGGTCGCAATCGGGTTGGAACCTCAGTTCGTGTTCGACCGGTACATTGTCGATAATCATTGGGCGATCAAATACAAGCGGGAAGCGGTGCGAAGGATCTTCCACCAGCCGGAAAAGCATCCAGCTAACCCGGTGATGACCGGGGACAAGCCCAGTTATCTCTGGGTGGTGCGCGACGGGGATGCAGGTCCCTTCCGCATGTATTACCAGGCGAACTATCCAGTCAGTGGCGAGGGTATTGCGGATGAGAACCAGGAAGTCCTGCCGGATGCCAAGATGAAAGGCCGCAAATTCCAGACGCGCATCGCATACGCGGAGTCCAAGGACGGTGTGCACTGGGAGAAACCGGATCTGAACCTTTTTCCCTGGCACCGCGGCACGCCCAACAATGTCCTCATAGGCCGACTCGACCGGCCGGAGATGGAGTCATGTGCGCCATGTCTTCTGGAGGTCCCCGAAAAAGACCGCCGCGGCTGGCGTTACCTGATGATGTATCGCGCCAAGGGTCGAGGCATCGGGGATCTCAACGGGATCCGCGTGATTGGATCCAGGGATGGCATCCATTGGGACGTGGCGAGCGACACTCGCATTGCGCAGCTGCACAGCGATCATCCCAACACCGTGTGCTGGGATCCGACGCGCGCGGAGTATGTCCTCTACTGCCGGGCCAAGCACATTTACCGGGCCTGGGGTGAGGATATGCTCGACACGGGCGCGTCCCGGCGGATCGCCCGCATGCACAGCAGGACGCTGTGGACGGATTGGATGGAGGATAGTGAGCCTCAAACGATCCTGATTCCGGATGAGGCGGACAACGAAACGAATTTCAATTTCTTTTACGGAATGCCGACGCGGTATTACTCGGGGATTTACTGGGGATTTCTGGAGCCGTTCCGGATGAATGATTTCATCTACACGGAACTGGCCTGGAGCCGGGATGGGATTCAGTTCGACCGCTTGCCAGGCCGGCCCAAGCTGATCGAATACGGCCCGGAGGGATCCTGGGATGACGAGATGATCTTCGGGAGCCCTTCGTGGGTGGAGGTGGGCGACAAGTGGTATCTCTATTACACGGGCTGGGACGGACCACACGGCACGCCGGACCGGAATGGGGCGGTGGGTCTGGCCACGGTGCGCAAGGAAGGGATTATTTCATTGCGGGGACCGCGTGGGGGCGGGGTGGTCGCGACGCGGACCATCGTCTGGCCCGGCGGCGACCTGGTGTTGAATGCGGACGCCTCGGAAGGCGAGTTGAAAGTGCGGGTGAGCGACGCGAGGAGGAAGCCGATCGAGGGATTTGACTATCCGGACTGTGTCCCTTTTTCCGGTGACAGCGTATCGCATTCCGTAAACTGGAGAGGAAAGGAGCTCGATTCACTGAAGGGTGAGGTCATTCGGCTGGAGATCTTCCTGCGGGATGCGGATCTCTACACCTTCCGGGCGGGAGCGGGGCTGCTTCGCAGCCGTTAATGGTTCATAGTTAATAGTTAATGGTTTATCGGCAGGAGACGGGAACCCGACTCTTACCCGTGTCATCCCGAGCGGAGTCGAGGGATCTCTCAATTTGCCTGGAGATTGGCGCACGCTCCGTGCGATCGACGCGGCACGGACGCCCGCTTCAGACTTGAATGATGGACCCGGCAAGAGTAGTTTTTTCTTAATTGCGTGGGATCCCTCGACTTCTCTCGGGATGACAGCCCGGGGGTAAGGGTCGTGGTTTGAGGGGAGTAGGAGTGCCAGTAGGTGGCGAGAGCCTCGTGCTATTCACTACTTACTATTTACTAACCACTATCCCTCTTTCTTCTCCCCCTCCTCCTTCTTCTCCGGTGCTTTCGGGGACACTTTTTTCTCCACCGTCTCCACGCTTTTCTCGAGCTTGCGAAGGGATTCTTTCAGGTCGAGGACTTCCTTTCGCAGATCGCCGACCTCCTTGGCCTGGGTTTTCTTTCCGTTGAGCTTTTCGATGGCGCGCGCGGCCGCCTCGGGCACGGCGCGGTCCGCGGGCTCCTTCGGAAAGGTCTCGAGAAGGGCGAGGGAGCGGGGATCTTCCAGGGTTCCCAAGGCGTCGATGGCGTGGACCTGAATTTCTTCCTTGGGGTGATTCACTTTGTCCGCGATAAAGCGCCGGATAGGCTCCCGGGCATCTTGTTTCTGATTGCGGGCGAGATAAGCCAGGGCATCGAGCCCCTGGCCGAACCCCTCACTGGTAAACTCCGCCTCATCCTTGCCGAGTTTCTTGAGTAAAGGCGGGATATAAGAAGGGTGATCCTGGGCGCGCATGGCGGCGATGGCGGCGTCTCCAATCCGGCCACGGTAAGAATCGCGATCCAGTGTGGCCAACAAACTCGCGGAAACTTCCGTCTGCGGAAACTTGCCCAGGGCCGCGATAGCCTTGGTGACGATGTCCGGGTTCTTTTCATTACGGACCACCGCCTCCAGCGCTTCCCGCGCGGGCCGGTTGTAAAATTTTCCGATCGACTCGACGACCTGCTGGCGGACGCGGGCGTCGTCCTGCTCAAGCGAAGCGATGAGCGTCTTGCCGGCTTGTTCCGTATGAATCTTCTCAAACGCCTTGGCTGCTTCGATGCGCACGCCGTAAAAGGCATCTTTATTGAGAAGGTCTCTCAGCTGTTTGATGGTGGCGATATCCTTGCGCTTGGAGAGTAGTTTTGCGCCCAGCAGGCGGCCCATCATGTCTTTATTGTTCGCGATCTGGGCGTTGAGCAGCGGTTTTGGGGGCTTGAATTCGATTTTCGCAAGCAAAGTGTAATCGGGATCGATCCGCACGATTTCGGGAGGTCCGGGAAGTTTGCAGAAAAATTCTTCCTCGGCTTCGTCCACATCGAGCGTGAAATCGTGGGCTTCGCCCTCCGCGGTGATGAAACGCACCGGAAGTGGGAAATGAAATAGCAGGACTCGATCGCTCACCTTCTGGCGCTGCTTGACCTCGATCTTACCCTGTTTGGCGATCGAGTCCCAGCTGTACTTGATCAGCAAATCCGGTTGGCCGCCGTGATAGACCCACTGATTGAAGAAGCGGTCAAAGGATCTCCCGGAAAGTTCCTCAATGACGCGGTTGAGATCTTCGGTGACGACGTTTCCATTGCGATTGCGCTGCAGATAGGTGCGAATGCAGCGGCGAAAGAGAGTTTCTCCCAATTGAGAGCGCAGCATATGCAGGACCCAGGCGCCCTTGGGATAGGCGCGGTAATCGAACTGATCCCAGGGATCTTCGTATCCGCGGTAAACCATCGGTTTATCGTCTTTTTTCTCCAACACCTGGTTGGCGTTTTGGAACATGGCATAGCGCAGCGCATCAGCTCCAAACTTATGGCCTTCGTAAAGGACCTGGTAATAGGTGGCGAAGCCTTCATTCAACCAGATGTGGCTCCAGTCCTTGCAGGTGACAAGATCACCGAACCACTGGTGCGCGACCTCGTGGGCGTCGAGGCGGTGTGAACTGCGAATGTTTTCGGAATCTTCGTGGAAAAGCGTGCGGGTGGTGAGGGTAGTCATGCTGGTGTTCTCCATTCCCCCGGCAACGAAATCCTGGACGCAGACGTTGAAGTACTTGTCCCAGGGGTATTCCACACCAATTTCATTTTCGAAGAATTCAAGAATCTTCGCGGTATCGCGGAAGGAATTTTTTGCCTCGGGAAAATCTGAGGGACATGCATAGAAGGCCAGCGGCAGGTCCCGGTAAACGGTTTCGAGCTTCTTGAAATGACCCGCCACCAGGGAGACGAGATAATTGACGTGCGGTTTGTCCTGGAGCCAGTGATAAGTAGTGAGCCCGGTTTTTTGATCTGCTTGGGTCGAGAGGAGTCTGCCATTGGAAAGGGCCGTCATGCTTTCCGGAACGTGGCAGATGATTTCGGTGGTAAAGCGTTCATTAGGATAATCGTAATTGGGAAACCAGTAGCGGTGGTCCTCGGGCTGCCCCTGGGTCCATAGATGAGTGTCGCTCTCAGGATATCCCATTTCCGGCGTGCGGAAGTAGAGGCCTTCTTCCGGGGCGGCGGTGTAACGGATCGTCAGAGAAGTTTTTTCGTCGGCCGGGATCGGCTTTTCAAAAGTGATCATAATGTGATCCTCGGCGACCTGGAATTCGCGGATGGGGAGATCGCCTTCCACTGAGGAAACATCGAGATCCAAGGCGTCCACGCGAAGTTGGCGCAGGGATTTGGAGATGGGGGTGAATGTAAGGGTCGAGACGCCGCGAATGGAACGGGATTCAAAGTCCGGTACGATATCCAGTTTGAGATGGAGGATGTCGATGAGACGGTCAGGCGCGAATTTTTCGAACTTGAGCCCGGCGGAAGAGGGCCGGCTCTCATCGGACGCATTGCGGCGGTGGAAGAGGCCGTGTTTTTCGCAGTAACCGAGAAGGTGAAGGGCGGAGTTCTCGGCCTGGGCCAGGGGGGCTATGAGAAAGGCCGTGAGAAGGAGGAGAAGGAAGGGGAGTGGGAGCGGCAACCGGATCATTGAGTCGCTAAGGTAAGCGTCCCCGGGGGGTGAATCAAGGTGGAG
>JAHEJT010000239.1 GCA_024638765.1 Verrucomicrobiales bacterium | reverse complement strand
CGGAAACACCGCCGTGCTGCTCGCCTCCGAAAAAAACCCTCTCCCCGCCGTGACATTCGCCGAAATCCTCGCCACCAGCGATCTGCCCGGTGGTGTCGTCAATATTCTCACCGGAAAACGAGAGGAACTGGCCCCCCACTTCGCCTCGCACATGGACATTAACGCCCTCGTCGACGGCGCCGGGGATGCCGCCCTCCACCAGGAACTCCAGGAGGGCACGGCGCAAAATCTCAAACGAGTGGCCTCCCATTCCCTGAGTGCCCGCGCCTGGTTCGGAGATGCCGCCCGCGACCCCTACCGCATCCTCGATACCATCGAATTCAAAACCGCCTGGCATCCCATGGGGATGTGAGGTTACCAAGTTATTGGTTAATAGCTTATAGTGCCCAAGGGCTGCACCTCGAATCGGGGGGGACGCATTCCATTTGCAGATTCCACTACCTGATAACTAATAACTAGTAACTGATAACAGCGATGAAATCGCTCCTCATCGTCCTCGACAGCGTCGGCGTGGGACATGCTGCCGATGCGGCTGACTTCGGAGATGAAGGCGCCAGCACTCTCGGGCACATTTTCGAGAGCCAGCCGTCACTGGAACTCCCCACCCTCCACAGCCTTGGCCTCGACCAGATCCTCGCTGGCGCCGCGGGCGATCCACCGCCAGACGGCGCGCCGGCCGCCGCCTACGGCTGGATGCGCGAAGCTTCCGCCGGCAAGGACACCACCACGGGCCACTGGGAAATCGCCGGCGCCCCGGTCGAGGAACCCTTTACCGTCTTCGAAAAGTTCCCCCCCGAGATCATTGACCCCATCCAAGAAGTCACGGACATCCGTTTTATTGGCAATTACGCCCGCAGCGGCACTGTCATTCTGGAAGAACTCGGCGCCGAACACGTCGCCACGGGTCACCCCATTCTCTATACTTCCGCCGATTCCGTCCTCCAGATCGCGGCACACGAAGAAGTCGTCCCCCTGGAGAAACTTTACGAGATCTGCCGCTGCGCGCGCGTGGTCTGTGACCCCCACCGCATCGGCCGCATCATCGCCCGGCCCTTCACCGGCACTGAGGGCGCCTTTCAGCGGACCGCGAACCGCAAGGACTTCTCCATGGTCCCGCCGCCCACCATCCTCAACACGCTCCAGGACCAAGGAGTCGAGGTCATCTCAATAGGGAAAATCTACGATATCTTCGCCGGATCCGGAATCGATGCATCGCATCCCACCAAATCGAACGCCGCAGGCATGCGAACCATCGAGAAGGTTTGGGAAGACACCGAGGGCCAGGATGCGCACGTCTTCGTCAATCTCGTCGATTTTGACACGCTTTACGGGCACCGCCGCGATCCCGCCGGCTATGCCGCCGCGCTGCATGAGTTCGACACCTGGCTGGCGTCGTTCCTGCCGCAACTGAGGCATGATGATCTCCTCATCCTGACCGCCGATCACGGTAATGATCCCACCTGGACCGGTACCGATCACACCCGCGAGATGGTCCCCCTCATCGTCAAAAAGAGCACCGCCCATGGCGATGGCCGCTGCCTGGGCCAGCGTGAAACCTTCGCCGATATTGCGGCCACCCTCGCCCAGTTCTTCAGCACCCCGCCCTGGCCCGTCGGCACCTCGTTTCTACCGTGAAGTATTCACGGTTATTCAGGTATCAGGAACCATTTGACCCGACGGCAATAGGTCAACCCATCGACCAAGAACCGAGAACCGAGAACCGAGAACCGAGAACCGAGAACCGGGAACCGGGAACCGGGAACCAAGAACCTATTATCCTGTCCTTGGCAGGCCCTGTGAAATGCCTTCAATTTACATTGCGCGCGCCGCGCACAGCAATCCTGACACCTGATACCTGATACTCTCTTGCACTTCCCCGCCATCATCGAAGCCAAACGCGACGGCCGCGCGCTTTCCCGTGAGGAGATCGAAGCCTTTGTCTCCGGCTTCACCCGTGGCGACATCCCGGATTACCAGGCCAGCGCCCTGGCTATGGCCATTTATTTCCAGGGGATGGACGCCGCGGAAACTGCGCACCTCACCCGCGCCATGCTTCACAGCGGTGACTCCTTCACTTACCCCGACTGCTCCCCTCCGAAAGTCGATAAGCACTCCACCGGCGGAATCGGCGATAAGACGTCTCTCGTCCTCGCCCCCCTCCTCGCCTGCGACGATCTCTGGATTCCCATGATCTCGGGACGAGGACTCGGTATCACCGGGGGGACCCTCGACAAGCTCGAGAGCATCCCCGGCTTCAACGTCCGTCTCTCGATGGATCAAGCCCTCGATCAACTGGCGACCATCGGAGTTGTCATGGCCGGCCAATCCGAAACCCTCTGTCCCGCCGACAAAAAACTTTACGCCCTGCGCGACGTCACCGGCACGGTGCCTTCTCAGCCTCTCATTGTGGCCAGCATTATGAGCAAGAAGCTGGCCGAATCCCTCGATTCCCTCGTGCTCGACGTCAAGTTCGGAAGCGGCGCCTTCATGAAGAACCGCGAAGACGCTGTCTCCCTTGCCGATGCGATGACGTCCGTCGGCGAGAAAATGGGAGTGCGTACCGCGGCCCTGCTCAACCCGATGGACCAACCCCTCGGCCACGCCGTGGGGAACGCACTCGAAGTCGTGGAAGCCATCGATACGCTTCGCGGAGGAGGACCCGAGGACCTCGTGACCCTGTGCCTGGATCTCGCCACCGAAATCGCCACCGTGGATCGCGATCAACTCGCCGCCTGGCTCGCGGATGGGACCGCCTGGAAGAAATTCGTCGCCCTGGTCCAAAGCCAGGGAGGGAATCCTGCGGTGCTCGACGACTTTGCCTCCGTGCATCCCGCCCCCGTCATCCGCGATCTCCCTGCCCCCCGATCAGGTCTCCTCGAGAAGATGGACGCCGAAACCATCGGCCGGACCGCGCTCACACTGGGCGCGGGTCGCCATCAGGCGGATGACGCCGTCGACTTCACAGTCGGATTCGACCGCGTCCTCAAGACCGGGGTCCAGGTCGCGAAAAACGAGCCTCTCCTGCGCATCCACGCCCGCTCCGAAAATGACGCCGATACGGCCGCCTCCGCGCTTCTCACCGCGGTCTCGATTGCGTAACTCTCTCAGAACGAATTTTCTCCAGATGAATTTACGTTTCCCGATCCCCTGGTCCCCCGTCCTCTGCACCCTCGCGTTCCTCCTCTCCTGCACCCCTGCGCCCAGGGAGTCCGCAACCCCGGCGCCCGCTGATGACGCCCCGCCCTATCGCCAACTGATTTCCTCGCTTCGGGCCGCGGATGACGCCCTCGAGGACGTGCCTTTCCAAGAGGTGATCGAGGCCGCCACCGGCCGGCGCATTCTCCCGGTCGACCCCGAATCCTCACCCGACTCGGAAATCATCGAGGCACTGCGCGAGACCCTCGGCGTCGTCCTCTCCAGGCTTAATTCTCCGGAGAGCCCCACCCGGGGGCTCCGCCGCATCAACGAAGCCAGTCGATTCGTGGAAGACATGCTGGTCGAGCTCCTCTCCGCCCGCCCGGGATTCACCTGCTCCTTCCCTCCCAACGCCGAGGGGGGACTGCAGCGCTCCGGGTATCCGGACCTCAGACTCGTTCACGAGGCCAGCGGCCGGGTGGCTTACATTGATCCCAAGCTGTTCGAGCAAAGCGGGAAGGAGAGCAGCTTACGCACCTTTTATTTCCAACCACGCACCCGCACCAACAAGATCCTTGAAGATGCCCACCATCTCCTCGTGGGAATCGCGCACGACGGAAACGATCCCGATTGGAAGTTTCTCAACTGGCATCTCGTGGATCTCTCCGGCTTCCGTATCGGCCTGAAAGCCGAGTTTCAAGCCTCGAACCGGGATCTTTACCGGCCGGAACTCATTATTTCCACTGGCGGAATGTAAGTATCAGGCGTATCTCACCCTATCGTGGCCCCGTAAGGTACGCTAGATTAGCGCAGTTACGCCGCCACAGGGCCCATCCAATCCAAGTATCCGTGACCGAATCAGAATTCATATTCGATAACATCGATGACGTCATCGCCGATGTGCGCGACGGGAAGATGGTCATCGTCACGGATGACGCCGATCGCGAAAACGAAGGGGACCTCATCGCCGCCGCCGAGAAGATTACCCCGGACCTCGTCAATTTCATGGCCAAGCATGGGCGTGGTCTAATCTGCGCTCCCATCACCGATGAGATCGCGGATCATCTCGGCCTGCGCACAATGGTCCAGCAGAACCGCGAAAGCCATAGCACGAACTTTACCGTCTCCGTCGATGCCGCCCAGGGCATCTCCACGGGCATCAGCGCACACGATCGCGCCACCACCATCCGCGTCCTCGCCAATCCTGATTCCACTTCGGACGACCTGGTGCGCCCCGGGCATATCTTCCCCTTGCAATCGAAAACCGGCGGCGTCCTGCGGCGCGCCGGACATACCGAAGCCGCCGTCGATCTCTCTCGCCTCGCAAATCTCCGGCCGGCAGGCGTCGTCTGCGAAATCCTCAACGACGACGGAAGCATGGCGCGCCTCCCCCAGTTGATGGCCTTCGCGCGGGAACATGGACTCAAAATCTGCACGATCGAGGATCTCATCAAGTACCGCACCTCCCGGGAGAAACTCGTGGAGAAAGCGGAAGAGATCCGTTTGCCGACTGAATACGGAGACTTCCAACTCCATCTTTACCGCGGCACCCTTGGGGAGGATCTCCACCTGGCCCTGGTCAAAGGCGAAATTGATCCGGAACAACCCGTCCTGGTGCGGGTGCACAGCGAATGTCTTACGGGAGATGTCTTCGGCTCACAGCGCTGCGACTGCGGCGGCCAATTGCACGACGCCATGGCGCGCATCAATGACGAAGGCCAGGGCATTGTCCTTTACATGCGTCAGGAAGGACGGGGCATCGGCCTTCTCAATAAGATCAAGGCTTACAAGCTTCAGGAAGAAGGATTCGACACCGTGGAAGCCAACGAGAAGCTCGGCTTTCCCATGGACCTTCGCGATTACGGCATGGGAGCCCAGATTCTCTACGATCTCGGCGTCCGCTCGATTCGGCTCATGACCAACAATCCCAAAAAGATCGTCGGACTCGAGGGCCACAAATTGAAGATCGTGGAACAGGTTCCCATCCGCCAGGAAGCCACCGTGCACAACGCCCAATACCTGGAGACCAAAAAACGCCGTATGGGGCACACCCTGTAGGCGGGCCCTCCGGCGTGTCAACAGACGGAGGGACGAGCTCCGTCTCGTCCGTGGTGTCGAGGGAAAGATGTGTTCACGGACGCAAGCCTCGTCCGGCGACAATAAGTTCTAGTTGCAACCGTCTGCCTTTTTCGGCAGGTTGACTTTGTCATGTCCACTTCATCGTTGCCACGCAGACCGCGCGCCCTGGGTCCACGCCAAAACGTTTCCCTCATCGCGAGCCTCTACAACGACGAGTTTGTCAGCGGACTCCTCGCCTCTGCACAGAATGAACTCTCCGCGATTCTTCCCAATTCGACCCTGCCCGTATTTCGCGTCCCGGGCGCTTACGAGATTCCCGTCTGCGCCCAATACATTGCAAAAAATACCGACGCCGACGTCATCGTCGCCTTGGGTGTCATCATCCGTGGCCAAACCGCCCATGCCGATCTTATCGCCCAGTCGGTGAGCGACGCCCTCCAGCGCATCGCCACGGAGAATATTCTCCCGGTCATTAACGAGGTCCTTCTCGTCGACAACATGGAGCAAGCCAGGGAACGCTGCCTGGGTTCGGAGATCAACCGTGGAGTCGAAGCTGCCCGCGCCGCCGCCGGCATGGCGGAGATGTTCGTGAAGCTCAAGAAAGCTTTTCCCTGACCGATCCCATGGGCAAGAGACACGAGGCACGCGAAGCCGCCCTTCAGTTCCTTTTTGGACTCGATCTCAACGCAGATCTACAAGTCAACGAGGAGAGCGACTTCTGGAAACTCCGGCCGACGGCTCCCGACGTCCAGGCGTTCAGTATCGAGTTGGTGTCCGGCCTCATCGAGAACCTGCCGGAAATCGACCAACTCCTCGATAATGTCACCGAAAACTACGAGCTCAAACGCATCGCCGCCGTCGACCGCAACATTCTGCGTATGGCCATTTTCGAAATGTTGTTCCGTGAGGACATCCCTCCCGTGGTCTCCATCAATGAAGCCATCGAGATCGCCAAAGATTTCGGCACCGAGCAATCAGGCCGTTTCGTCAACGGTGTCCTCGACCGCGTGAAAAAGGATCTCGACCGCCCCCTCCGTGAGCCGGCCCCCGCGCCCGTTCCGGGCGAGGAAAAATAAGTCTTGAGTTTTCAGTTTCAAGTCTCCCTGCCGGAACCCGAAACTCCACCTTGACCGTCGAAACTTGAACCTTTC
>JAHEJT010000074.1 GCA_024638765.1 Verrucomicrobiales bacterium | reverse complement strand
ACGGACACAAAGGGAGGCGATGACACCAGTATCGCGCCGGTCCTGGGTGAGACCTTCCTTGCCGAGGACAAGAAGGTCCGCGGAGTGTGCCTCCACGGCCTTGAGCAGTTTCTCGAAAGGGTGCCCGGCCGCAATCTCGCAGGTGACGGGACAGTCGCGGCCGACAGCGTCCTCGGTGAAGGCGATGAGCCGGTCGCGCGTCCGGTCGAGGATATCGACTTCC
The DNA here is from genome assembly GCA_024638765.1 of Verrucomicrobiales bacterium. Taxonomy (GTDB): domain Bacteria; phylum Verrucomicrobiota; class Verrucomicrobiia; order Verrucomicrobiales; family DEV007; genus JAHEJT01. The sequence continues at coordinate 22,709 of JAHEJT010000074.1, read as the reverse complement.
TCGAGGAGGAGATGGGATTTCAGCTGCTCTCCGAAGTCCCGTTCCAGGACGTGAAAGGCGGTGATTCGGGCACGCTCCCACGTGGCGATTCGGGCGGCTTCCCGGAGCGCATTGGCGGAGCAATCGGAAAAATCAATCCCGACGAGAACGTTGCGGAGGCGCTTCATGATTAGGAAAACCATATTAACCTAGCAGAGAAGCCCGGTCGCAGGCAACGCGGGGATTGTCCCTGAAATACGCTCATTTTGACCTCGAATCTTTCGAATGCAGGGCTGACTCGGTATTGAACCGAAGGGCCTTAAGGGGGTAGACTGGGAAAAAGAGGAGAAACTATCGAATGAAGAGCATCGTCGTGGGAATTGATTTTTCGGATGTCACTGGTGACTTGCTGTCGACGGCGGGAGGTTTGGCCAAGAGTTTCGGCGCCACGGTTTACCTGGTGCACATTTACGCGCCGGAACCGGCATTTGTAGGTTACGCAGCCTACACCTATCCGGGGGAAGACGAGCGGGCGGAAGAATTGAAAGAGGAGAAGCGCCAGCTGCGGGAGCTGGTGAACGGACTTCGGAATGACGGCATCGAGGCCCAGGCTTACATGAAAGAAGGTGACACCCTGGGAGGATTACTCGAGTTCGCGGAACATCGCGATGCGGATGTTATTGTCCTCGGCACGCACGGACACAATTTCATGGAGCGCGTCTTATTGGGGAGCGTGGCCGAAGGCGTGGTGCGCGAGGCCCGGATTCCGGTGATGGTGGTCCCAGCCCCGGGGAAGAAGAAGTAGGGGGAGAGCCATGGGTTGTTGGTGGCCGGGTGTCGGGTGTCAGGTGTCAGGACTGCTAGGCCCCGGCGCAACCAAAACCGAAGGCAATTGAGCAGAGCCTGCCGCAGGCATGATAATCAGGTGGCGTGGAGGTTGGGCTGTCAGGGTTCCGCCGGCGGCCGTTTGCTGGTCACAAACCCACCATGTGTCATCCTGAGCGAAGTCGAAGGATGACACAGAGAGGGAGGCGTTATTCCTTGGCGGGAGCAGCCTCCGCGGGAACCTTGGGAGTCTCCGCGGGTTTTTCGGGAGGTGCCGGTGCCTCGGGCGCGGCAGCCTCTTCAGGAGACGGCGCGGTTTCTTTGGGCGCCGCCGGAGGTGCGGTGGGCGGCGCAGGAATGGCGACGGGCTTGGTCGCGGCTTGTGGCGGTGAGACCAGGTTCAGCCGATTGAGCTTTTGCTGCACCTTGTAGAAAAATGGATTACCGGGGTATTTCGGCATCACACTGCTGTAAATGCCGCGGGCGTTTTCGTAATCGCCGTTGGCATAGGCGATGTCACCGAGTCGGGTGAGTGCGAGGGGGGAAAGATCGGCGGATTGCTCGCCGTCGATGACTTGTTGATAGTATCGTTTGGCTTCGTCATCCTTGCCGGCGGCCTGGGCGAGCGCACCGAGGGCAAAAACGCCCTGGTAAAACCGCGGGTGATCCGGGTAAGAAGTGATGAAGCTGGTGAGTGTGGCCTGCGCCTCGGTGATTTTCTTCTCCTTGGACTCCACGTCGGCTTTGAGAAGAAGGGCGTTGCCCCCGGGGATGCTGCCTTGGTAATCACGGCTCACGGCATCGTAATCGGCGATGGATTCAGCGGTGGAAAAGGCCATTGCGGCGGCCGCGGCTTTCTTTTCACGCGTGGATTTGAACGCGATTCCGGCAAAGACGGCTATCAGTCCGAGGAGCAGCGCCGCGAGAATAGCGCGGCGATTCTTTTCGAAGAAGATTTCTGCGGAGGAAGGCGCATCGCCTTCGATAACCGCTTCGGGAACTTCCTCGGTCTGCGGGTTTTCAGTTGCCATGGGATGACTGCGCGCGCGGTTTCGGCCGGTCGAATCTGGAGGCGAACGTTCTCGAGAGCGCGGGCGTAATCTCTAGCGCACTCTCCCCGGGGAGGCAACCGCTTTCTCGGCGGCGGGCCGGGGATTCCGGCCTGGCAGCTTTAGAGGCCGACCTCGGCCCGGGCTTCGTCCGCCAGCGGGGTGCTGAGGTATCGTTCGCCGGTGGAGCAGGCGATGGTAACGATGGTTTTGCCTTTATTCTCCGGTCGTTTCGCGATTTCGATGGCGGCCACCACGTTGGCGCCGGAACTGATGCCGCCGAGGATTCCTTCTTCCTTGGCGAGGCGGCGGGCCATGGCAAAGGCGTCTTCATTGGAGACCTTGACGCATTCACTGATTTGCTGCGCTCCTTTCTCGTCCTTGAGGTGGAGGTTTTCGGGGACGAAACCCGCGCCGGTTCCCTGAATCTTGTGGGGACCGGGAGTGAGTGCCTCCCCGGCGAGGGTCTGGGAGATCACGGGGGAATCCGCGGGTTCGACGGTAATGGCTTCGAAGGAGGGTTTGCGCGGCTTGATGACTTCCACGCAGCCGGTCGCAGTGCCTCCGGTGCCGACCGCGGAGACGACGATATCGACTTTCCCGTCGGTATCTTCCCAAATCTCTTCGGCGGTGGTTTCCCGGTGTATCTTGGGGTTAGCGGGATTTTCAAATTGCTGGGGAATCCAGGAGTTGGGGTGTTCCTTGCCGAGTTCTTCAGCTTTGGCGATGGCGCCCTTCATTCCTTTGGCGCCTTCGGTGAGGACGAGTTCGGCTCCGAGGAGGGCGAGCAGCGTGCGCCGTTCCAGGGACATGGTTTCGGGCATGGTAAGGATGAGGCGATAGCCTTTGCTCGCGCACACGAAGGCCAGCGCGATCCCGGTGTTGCCGCTGGTGGGTTCTATGATGACGGTGTCCTTGGATAGAATGCCGGGTTCTTCGGCGTCTTGGATCATGGACATTCCGATCCGGTCCTTGACGCTGCCGAGCGGGTTGAAGAACTCACACTTCAAGAGAATATCCGCGTCCACCCCGTCGGTGACTTTGTTGAGCCGGACCAGCGGAGTGCGCCCCACTGTTTCAACGATATTACTGTAAATGCGTCCCATTTGATAAGCTGCCCTTCCCGGCAATTGAAGAATTGTTTAGATTAAAGTTAAAGGGGGGGTATTTAAGCGAGTTCGCCGGAAGTTGACAAGCCCCTAAGTCGCAGGAGGGGCGCGGAGGCAAATCTCCCGGGAGGGGGCAAAAAAAGCTGCGATTTAGGACTTGCCAAGATTTTTGGTTCGGAGATATGGAATGGAAGAGCGGGAGGACGCCACAGACCGGCGCGGCCCTGGGCCGTGCCGCCGAATTACAACTAATTACGCTCGCAACAATGTCCCAGCTGATTCAAACCGAAGACCTCACCCGATGGATCAAGAAAGCCCCCGAATGGGAGTACGAGGATAACTGCCTGGCTCGCACGGTGGAATTTGACGAGTTCACCGCCGCAATCGATTTCGTCAACGACGTGGCAGAGATCGCGGAAGAGGCGCATCATCACCCTGATATCGACATCCGATGGTGCAAGGTGACCTTGAGGCTGACGACGCACGACCAGGGCGGGGTCACGGATCTGGATTTCGAAATGGCCTCGCGGATCGATACCCTGGTGGACTGATTCAGCAATTAGGATTTAGCATTTATCATTTAGGATTCGGCCCGACGGGTGGAGGCGGGAATCCAAATGCTAAATCAAAAATCCTAAATGGTCAAAGCTTCTCCGGTTCCTGCAGAAGGCTTCCGATGCGGGAGAGGAGACGTCCGGCGGCGCCGCCGTCGAGTATGCGGTGATCGAAGCTGAGTGTCAGTTCGGCTTCGGTAACGGGTAGGAACTGATTCTCTTCGTTGCTCCAGATGGGTTTCTTGCGGCCCGCGCCAAGGCCGAGGACGAGGTTCTGTTCCGGAAGCGGGATGGGGGTGGCCCAGGCGATGCCGAAGGTCCCGAAATTGGTGACCGTGGCGATCCCGGGACCGGCCGCGTCCTTGGGGAGCCGGCGGTCGCGCGCCATTTTGACGAGACTGTTGTATTCCTGCACGAGATCGGCGAGCGGTTTTTTTTCGGCCTCGCGGATTACGGGGACGAGGACGCCGTCTTCCACTTCCACGGCGAAACCGATGTCGATGGCCTCGGGATGGACGATGCGTTCCCCGATGAGGCGGCCGGCCACGGCGGTGTCCTCCGCCAGCGCGAGCGCGAGCGCGCGGAGGGCGTAGAGGGCGGGGCCCGGTTTGGGATCGGCGGACCTGCGGTGCTCCAGGACGGCGTCCATGGCGAAGGGGGAGCCGACGGTCGCCAGGGGCCGGCTCCAGCTGCGGCGCATGGAATCGGCGACCGCGATGCGCATGGGCGACGCGATGGTCATCTTGTTTTGTTCGATGGCCGAGATGAAATTTTCGAAGTCCTCGATGGTGACGCGGCCGCCGGCGCCGCTTCCCGCAATGCCGGCGAGGTCGGTGGCGTTGAGGCCCAGTTCCTCCATGCGCGCTTTCATGCGGGGAGAGAGATAGCTGGCGCCGGTGGCATTGGCGGGCACCGGGAGGCCTTGGAGGGTGGGACGCACCTTCGATGACTCGTCCTCGATCTGTTCCTGGCTGCTGACCTTGAAATGGAGATTGTCATCGCCGGGGGCCTCCCCGGAAGTGGAGGTGGCGGACTTCGCGGGGGCTGTCGGGGGCGGTGCTTCGCCCGCGGCGTCCAGTCCGGCCCGTGCCGCTTCCTCATCCGAGACGTCAAGGTATCCGAGGGTCGCGCCGACGACGTAGCTGTGATCGAGCTGGGCCGTGATATCGATAATGCTGCCGGAGCAGGGGGTGGTGACACCCATGACGGCCTTGTTGGTTTCGACTTCGATGACTTCCTGGTCGGCTTCGACTTCCTCGCCCGTCTTCACGTGGATCTGCACGACATTGGCTTCGGCGATGGATTCACCGAGTTGCGGCATGAGGATGGGGACGCGGGGCATGAGGAGAGATTTACGATTTACGATATACGATTGTCGATTTCCGATTTGTCATCGTCTGGTTCCGCGCTCGGCAAATGCCTAAATCGGAAATCATAAATCGGAAATCGTAAATCAATATCTTCAGGCTCGAAGGAGCTTGCGGAGGGTGGCGCTGATGCTGCTGGAGGTGGGGCGATGGCTGCGCCAGAGATTGGGGTGGTAAGGAATGGGGGTGTCCTTGGCGTTGAGCCGGAGAGGCGGGGCGTCGAGCAGGTGAAATCCCTCGGCGCAGATGCGCGCCACGACTTCGGCGGTGAGTCCTCCCCAGGGGAAGGACTCGCCCACGCAAAGAAGCCTGCCGGTACGCGCGACGGAAGCGAGGATGGTGTCGGTATCGATAGGCCTGGCGGAGCGCAAGTCGACGACCTCGATGTCCCACCCTTCCTGTTCGAGTTCTCTGGCGGCGCGCAGGGATTCATGAAGCATCGCGCTGTAAGTGACCAAAGTGGCGTGGACCCCGGCGCGGGCGACGCGGGCCTTGCCGATCGGAAGGCTGGAATTTGGCAGGCCGTCGGCCTTGAGATGGTAATACAGGAACTTGTGTTCGCAGTAGATGACGGGGTCGTCGATGGTGAGTGCTTCCAGGAGCATGGTGTAAGCGTCCTCCACGGTCGCGGGAGTCAGCACGACGAGTCCGGGGTAATGGCTGTAAAGCGACTCCATGCACTGGCTGTGAAAAGGTCCGCTGCCCTCGTTTCCGCCTGAAGGCAATCGCACCACGAAGGGACAGGGCACGCCGGTCCGCCAGTAATGCGTGGCGGCCTGGTTGATGATCTGGTTGAATGCGATGGAGGAGAAATCGGCAAACTGCATTTCGACGATGGGTCGCATGCCTTCGATGGCGGCTCCGATCGCGGTGCCGATCATGGCATCCTCACTGATGGGCGCATCAATCACCCGGCCGGGGTATTCTTCGGCAAGGTTCTTGGTGGCTTTAAAGGCGCCCCCAAACCTGCCGACATCCTGCCCGTATATGTAGACGCGCGGATCTTCCGCGAGGGCCTTGGCTTGCGCTTCGCGGATGGCTTCAAGATAGGTAATGCTCATTCGTCATAGAACCCTTCGTTGAGGCGTTCCGTGGCGAGCGCGTGCCACGATTCCTTCAAGGGGTCGGGACCGGATTCTTTTTGCGCGGTGGCGATGGCCGCATCGACTTCGTCGGTGATTTCGTGGTCCCACCGCTCCAGTTCGCTTTCGCTGGCCCAGCCTTTCTCAAGTAGCTGGGCGCGGGCCACCCGGAGACAGTCGCGTCCGTAAGGGGCATCGCGGTCTTCCTGGGTAATGTAGGAGGAATCGTCGTGTTCGCCGTGCCCCGAGAGGCGCAGCAGGGAACCGACGACCATCTGCGGACCCTCGCCGGCGCGGGCGGCGCCCACCGCGCGGTCAAAAACTTCGAGACAGGCGGCGAGGTCGGTGCCGTCCACGGAATGCCCGGTGAATCCGTATCCCGCGGCGCGCTCCACGAGGTCGCCGCAGGCGTATTGGCGGGAGCAGGGGGTCGAGTAAGCGTAATGATTGTTGGCGACGGCAAGGACAAGGGGGAGTTTTTCGACCCCGGCCAGGTTCAAGGCTTCATGGCAGGCGCCGGTAGAAGTGCCGCCATCACCGATGCAGGAGGCGCCCACGGCGCCGGCCTGTCCCCTGAACTTCCGGGCCAGGAGCATGCCGCAGACCACGGAAATCATGGACCCGAGATGACTGATCATCGCCGGCATCCCCTCCCGGGGGCGGCCGCGGTGGACGTTGCCGTCGCGCCCATGCATCGGGCCCTCGGCGGAACCGAAGTAAGTGCGCGGAGCGTCGAGCAGGGGTTCGCCGAAGGCGAGCCGGCCGGCCATGTCGCGAATGAGAGGCCCGAAGATATCGTGGCGTTCCCGGTCGAGGCAACTGGCCAGGGAGGCGCTGAAGGATTCCTGGCCTCTGCCCATGTAAACGCCGCCGACGATCTTTCCGGCGCGATAGAGGCTGGCGAGCTTCTCTTCCAGTTGGCGCGCGAGGATGCTGGAACGGTAAGCTTTCAGGTAACGTTCCTGGAATGGGATCGGTGTGCCCTCCTCCTGATTGCCGCCGCCGACCGGGGTGCGGTCCTGGGCGGCAGCCTCTGCAGTTCTGGTTGCCATCTCAAAGAGGCTAATTTAAGGGCCGAAAAAAAAGACTGACAAAGGATTTCTCAATCTTTTGCCGGGCCCCACTCCCGGGCGTCCACGAGGATCTCACCGTCCCGGGCGGGAGACCGCGGCTTTTCCGCGGTCATCAGGTGGCAGCGGCGGTCTTCTTCTTCTTTTTAGCGGCGGCCGGGGTCGATTTATCAGAGGAAGTCAGTTTCATGCCCACGCGTTTACTGACGCCGTATTCCTCCATGGTGACCCCGTACATGACGTCGGCGCGGCTCATGGTCCGTTTGCTGTGAGTGACGATGACGAATTGGCTGTCGTTGATGAAGCGGTCGAGGACCTTGAGGAAACGCCCGATATTGGCGTCATCGAGGGGAGCGTCGAGCTCATCGAGGACGCAGAAGGGGGACGGTTTCACCATGTAGATGGCGAAGAGCATGGCCACCGCGGTCAGGGAGCGTTCGCCGCCGGAGAGCAGGGAAATGGTCTGGAGTTTCTTGCCGGGCGGCTTGGCGACGATGTCGATGCCGCTCTCAAGGGGATCGCTCTCGTCGAGGAGAAGGAGATCCGCTTTTGAGCCCTTGCCGAAGAGTTCGCTGAACACGCTCTGAAAGTTCCCGCGCACCTTCTCGAAGGTATCGGAAAACATTTCCCGGGTGGTCTTATTGATCTTGGCGATGACTTGCAGGAGCTCCTGCTTGGAGGTGACGAGGTCCTGGTATTGGCCTTCGAGAAAGCTGTGGCGTTCTTCGAGTTCCTCGAATTCTTCGATGGCTTCCAAATTGACCGGGCCCATGGAATCAAGCCGTGTTTTCATGTCGGTGACCGCTTCGCGGACGAAATCCCAGTCGGGACCGCTCTCACCGGGAATGTTCTCCATGGTTTCGGCTTCCGCGGCCTCGCCTTCCGGGGCGCGATCCGCCGCGGGCGCTTCTTGATCTTCCCCGTCGAGCTCCTCTTCTTCCCCGGTGGAATCGCCGGTGGCGTCCCCGGAGTCCCCCGCGGCCGGCTTACGCCGCCGCCGCCACGCTTTTTTCTGCGACTCGATGGCGGTGAGCAGCGCGTGCGGGTCCGGTTCAAAATTTTCCAGGCTGATCTGATATCGCTGCTGGATGATGCTGCAGAGGTTTTCGATGCGGAGGTCCAGCTGGGTGGTTTTGATTTCCTCGTTGCCGCGTTGCTCGTTGTTTTTCCCGAGTTCCCTGCGCCATTGGACGAGTTCGGTTTCGTATTTTTCGATGGCCGAGGTGCGCTCGCTGCGCTGGAGGGTGAGGGCGTTTTGTTCCTCCTCCAGCGAGACCAGGCTCGCGCGGTTTTCTTCGATTTCCTTTTCCAGGTTGACGTTTTCCTGGTTCCCGGAGGTGAGACGGTCGGAGTAAGATTGGATCTCGCTGCGGCAGCGTTCCACGATTTCCACCAACTCCTGCATGCGGGCGGTCATGGGTTGTCGCTGCTGGCGGAGGTTTTCGCAGGTGCGTTCTTCGACGGCGAGCTCGGTGCGCAGCTGGTTGACCTTTTCCTCGGCTTCTTTTTCGTGGGCCTCGGCCCGGGTCATGGACTCGGCAAGTTCAGTGCTGCGGACGCGGCATTGCTCCAGGCGGGCGCTGCTTTCTTCAATTTTACTGCGGAGTTCCTCCATGAGAATTTCCGCCGCTTCGTCGCGCTTGGAGAGTTCCTGGGTTTCCCAATCCTGGCTTTCCGTCCTGGCGTCGAACTGGTGAATTTCTTTATCCACGAGGGAGCACTTGCCCTCCATGGTGGAGTGGGTGAGGCGGGTGTGCTGGAGGCGTTCGCGAGTGACGTCGAGGTTGAGGAGGTGGGTGCTGAGTTCTTCGTCGAGGCGGGCGGAGTTGTTGCGGAGGGCTTCCAATTCCGCCTGAAAGCCGACGGACTCCTCCTTGAGCCGGCGGATTTCATTCTGACGCTGGAGGATGGATCCCTGTTCGTCGCTGCCGGCGCCGCCGCGGATCAGGCCGACGGAGGAAACGAACTCGCCGTTCAGAGTTGCGAAGGCCGTGTTATCGCCCAGCTGGTTTCGCAGCCGGAGCGCGGTATGGAGGTCGGGAACGATGAGGACGTCCGCGAGCAGTTTTCGCAAGAGAGGTTGCACGTGTTCGCGGACGCGGATTTTGTCGAGAGCCCAGGCGACGGCGCCCTCGGGCAGCGCCAGCATCTGGCTGTGTCCATGGGCGGGGATAAATTCTTCCGGAATGAGACAGGCTTCACCCATCTTGTCGCGGGCCAGGGTGGCGATGATTTCTTCCGCGTGATCCGCACCGGACACCAGGACCGCCTGGAGGTGCCGCCCCAGGGCCGCTTCGATGGCGGCTTCGTATTCGGAATCGGCTTCCACGTAGGAAGCCAGCACTCCGTGGACGTTGGACTGGAAGCGTTCGGGTTGGTCGAGACCCTTGAGGACTTCCCGGGTGCCGTTGAGGAATCCTTCCCCTTCGGAGACGAGTTGTTCCAGGACCTCGACGCGGGATTCTTTCTCCACGACGCGGCGGTGCAGTTCGTGAAGGGAGACCTGGAGTTGTTCCAGTTCGCTGCGGGCGCGGTTGGAGCCTTTCTCCGCGGCGATCAGTTCTTCCTCGTGCTCCTCCATGGTCTTCTGGTGGTCGGAGATCTCGGAGAGGAGGCGGTCGCGCTCGGTCTTCCTGGCCTCGCGCTCCTGGTTGAGGCGCTGAAGTTCCGATTCCAGTTGCTGGCGGCGCTGCCGGTCGGTGTCCGATTGCGCGCGCAGGTTTTCCAGTTGCGCGCCCAGGGTGAGGCCCTGGCTTTCCGCACGGGTCCCGTCCTCCGAGAGTTGGCGTTGTTCTTCGCGCAGGGCCCGGACTTCCTGCTGGCGCGCTTCCAGCTCGGCAATGCCTTCTTCGAGGGCCGTGCGGTGGGCAGAGAGCGTTTCTTCGACCGAGGAAATGGAATCGTCCGCAAACTTAAGATCGAGCTCCTGCTGACCGACCTTGGTTTCCGTGGTAGCGATGTCCTGCTGATTGCGTTCGATCAGCGACTGGAGTTCGACTTCGCGTTCCTCGTTGAACTCGATGCGATTTTTCGCGGTTTGGACGCGGTTCTGGCGCGCGGTGATTTTCTGGCGCGACTCGGAGATTTTGAATTCCAGTGATTGATAAGCGTCGCGGGCGGCCGTGATGTTTTTCTGCGCGGTCTCGATCTCGCCTTCCAGTTCGCCCTGGCGATGCCGAAGGGAGTTGATGGACCCCTGGAGTTCGGCTTTCTCAGCGCAGAGTTCTTCGTGGCGTTTCTTACTGAGGTGGGAATCGAGCGTCTTGAGATCTTGAAGGAGGGTCTGGTAACGCCGCGCTTTGGAAGCCTGGCGTTGAAGTGAGGCCATCTGGCGCTTCACTTCCGTGATGATGTCCGCAAGACGCAGCAGGTTGGCCTCGGTGTAATCGAGCTTGCGGAGGGCTTCCTTTTTCTGCGTCTTGAACTTGGTGATGCCGGCCGCTTCTTCGAAAACCATGCGGCGGTCCTCCGGCTTCGAACTGAGCAGCAGATCGATCTTACCCTGCTCCATGATCGAGTAGGAGGTCCGGCCAATGCCGGTGTCCATGAGGAGTTCGTGAATGTCGCGCAGCCGGCAGACCTGGTTGTTGAGGATGTATTCCGAGTGACCGTCGCGGAAGACCCGGCGGCCGATGGCCATCTCGTTGAATTCCACGCCCAGGGCTTCCTGGCAGTCGGCGAGGGTGAGGGTGACCTCTGCCATCCCGAGGGGTTTGCGGGAGTCGGTGCCATTGAAAATGACGTCCGCCATTTCCCCGCCGCGCAGAGCCTTGGCGGAGGTCTCTCCAAGAACCCAGCGGATGCCGTCGACAATGTTCGATTTTCCACAGCCGTTGGGTCCCACGATGCCGGTGACGCCTTCGTGGAATTCGAATTCCGTGGACTCCGCGAAGGATTTAAAGCCGTGAAGCTGAAGGGATTTGAGATGCATGGGCGGTCAGAGAGTGCCGGGCTGTTATGATAAATCTAGAGAATGACGGGTACAATCAAGGCAAATGCTCCGGGCACGGAATCTGCGGTGCTCCTGGCGCACGGCGGCACCAATATGAAATCCCTCAGCAAACGGCAAGTACAAACCAGGACACATACTATATATAGTGGGTGTCGGGCGAGGGCGCAACGATATATTGTGGTCGGGTGCGGAGCCCCAAGTCGGTATTCCGGTGTCCGGAGCCCGCTGCCGGGATCCCCGGGATCACAGGATTTCATTCCGGGTCGTCACTGGCGAGGGGGGAAGTGCTTTCCATACAGGCCCGGCTGGTCTACCTTGCGCCTGATTATGGCCTCCACCGGGACCTGCGTCCGCTCTCCATTGGCACCACGGGCTTCCGGGCGATTCGCCCCCGGAACACAGGGATCCGCCCTGCTCCTCGTGGCGGCACTTGTCCTTCTGTGCGGCGGGTGCAGCCGGATCGAGAAACTGCTCTCCACTCCGGAACCCCGGCCTGAGACTCCCCCGCCTCCTCCCGGGGCGCAGGCCGCGCCGCAGATGGAACCGGTCGTCATTCAAATGCCGGATCCGGAAGAAGCACCGGCTTTTGCATTGGACAAACGCAGCCAGGTCTCAGTCCTGCTTTATCACGATTTCACGACTAGTCCTTCGTCCAACCCGATGAAGATTGAGATCGGGAAATTCCGTGACCAGATGCAGGCGTTAAAGGACAACGGCATTGAGGTGATCAGCATGGGAGACCTTTTGCGCTGGAAGCGCGGTGAGATTAATATTCCGGATCCCTGCGTCGTCATCAGCATGGACGACGGATGGAGGGAAGTCTATACGCTCGCCTTCCCGGTCCTGAAAGAATTCGAATATCCATTCACCCTCTTCCTTTACAGCAAGTATGTAGATATCGGCGGGCGCTCGCTGGGTTTGGATCAAATCAACGCAATGATAGACTATGGCGCGGAAGTCGGGAGCCACGCCAAGAGCCACATGTATCTCACCAAGCGGCAGGGGTTGAGTGAAGAGGGTTACCGCGAGTTTCTCGTGCGCGAACTTCAGGAATCCCGTGACTTCCTGCACCGCAGCTTCGACCAGGGAGTGCTGGATATCATCTCGTATCCTTACGGCGCTTACAGCCAGGAGATTATCAACTTGGCGAAGGAGCTGGGGTATCAGGCGGGGGTCACCGTTGACGGCAAGAAGACCGCCTGGAACACCGAAAACATGGAGCTCGGCCGTTTCATCATCCACGGGAACGACGAACGCAATTTCGGGTACGCCCTGACTTTTCGCGGTAACACCAGCCTGGCTGGCTCCGGCAACTTGCTGGCGCCGACGCTCAATGAAGACGGTGAAGAGCAGGAAAGTCCGGTGGTGACCTGGCCGGCGGATAAGGAGCACATCGAGGATCGTCTCCCCCTGGTGTGGGTTGACTTGTCCGGGCTCCAAGGTGTCGACCCTGCGAGCCTGCGCATGACGGTCAGCGGGCTGGGCTGGGTCCCTGCGGCTTACGATGCTTCCACGGGCAAGGTTTCTTACCAGGTGCAACAAAGGCTTCGCGAGCGGGAGTGTACCGTCTACCTCAACTTAAGGCGGCAGGGCGAGGCCAAAAACGAGTTTGTGGCATGGAAGTTTTACCTGGGCAAGATCGCGCATTACGTGCCCGTGCCGGCCCCCGTGGCGACCGAGGACCCGGAACCACGGGAGCAACCGGTGACCCTCGACATCATCAAAGAATCCGCCGCGGTGGCGGCGCCTGCGCGGCCCGGATCTTGACATTCCCGAAGCAACGGGTAGTGGTGCTTGCGCCCCCGCCCGCATCCCGCTGAGCGCGGCTTCCCGTGGCGCCGCATTCACTCTCGTGTTCAACCAACTCTCAGATCGGCTCGAAGACACCTTCCGCAAATTGCGCGGACAGGGGAAGATCAACGAGAAAAACGTTACCGATGCGCTGCGCGAAATCCGCCTCGCCTTGCTCGAATCCGACGTCGATTTCAAAGTCACCAAGGAATTCGTTGCCTCGGTCAAGGAGCGCGCCGTGGGACAGGAAGTGCTGCGGAGCGTCACGCCCGGGCAGCAGATTGTAAAAATTTTCCACGACGAGCTGGCGGAGTTGCTGGGCGGAGACGCTGCGCCCCTGGATCTGAATCCTCCCGCCCGGATGCTCATGGTGGGTTTGAACGGTGCAGGGAAAACCACGACCTCGGCGAAGCTGGCCTTGCACTTGCGAAAGCAGGGGCGCAAGCCGGTGCTGATTGCGTGCGATCTGATGCGGCCCGCGGCGATCGAGCAGCTCGCGGTGCTGGGACGCGAGATCGATGTGCCGGTCTTCACCCCTGAGTCCGGAGAAAAAGACGTCGTCAAAGTCGCCAAGCGCGCCGTGGAATGGGCGCGCGAACAGGGCGCCACCGCCTCGATATTCGATACCGCCGGCCGGCAGGAGATCGATACCGAGCTGGTGGCGGAGTTGAAAGAGCTGCGCGATTTTCTCGAGCCCCGGGAGGTCATCCTGGTGGCGGACGCCGCCACCGGTCAGCAGGCAGTAAGCGTGGCCACGCACTTCGACGAGGCCGTCGGAATCAGCGGAATCATCCTCACCAAGCTGGATGGTGATGCCCGCGGGGGCGCGGCGCTCTCGATGCGCGCGGTTACGGGGCGGCCCATCGTGTTTGCCGGCACGGGGGAAAAACTCTCCCAGCTGGAGACCTTCGTGCCCGACCGGATGGCCAACCGGATCCTGGGGATGGGCGACGTGGTGGGTTTGGTGGAAAAGGCCAGCGAGGTCATTGATGAGGAGGAGGCCGTGAAAATGGCCGAAAAGCTGAAGACGGCGTCCTTCGATTTCAACGATTTCCTGGCCCAAATGAAGATGATGAGGAAGATGGGACCCCTTGAGAATGTGCTTGGCATGCTGCCCGGAATGAGTAAGTTGGGCGACCTTCAGGTCGACGAGAAGCGGATGCGGCGGGTGGAAGCGATTGTGCTTTCCATGACTGAAAAGGAGCGCAAGCGTCCGGACATTCTCAACGGCCGGCGGCGATTACGGATCGCCAAGGGAAGCGGGACTTCGGTGACAGAGGTCAACGGTCTGCTTCGACAGTTTTCACAAATGCGCAAGATGATGAAGAGCAAGGGCAAAATGAAGCGCCTCCTCTCCCAGATGGGGGGCCCAGGCGGCTTGCCCGGGGATCTCGGTTTGTAAAAAATTGCATAAACCAGTTGAAGATTATTGATCCCGGCTAAGAGTTTTGAACATCGGACAGCATACGGACCCATGGCAGTTGCAATCAGATTGAGAAGAGAAGGAAGCAAGGACCGGCCTTATTACCGGATCGTGGTGGCGGACAGCCGCAAACCGCGGGACGGAAAGTTTATCGAGGCCATTGGCACTTACGACCCGGCCAAGAAAACCGAAAACTCCCGCATCGACGTGGAGAAAGCGGAGGATTGGATCCGCAAAGGCGCCAGGCCCAGCACCACGGTTTCCAGTCTTCTCAAGAAGGCCAAAAAGTCGGCCTGATCCCGCCGGCGGGATCTACCCCCGCTGTCCTGCGGAAATCGATCTTCGCCGGAGGCCGCGTCCCCTCGCCGATGGCGGATCAGACCGGCGATCCGGTTATCGCTCCGGCATAATCGACGGAATGCTGGAGGGTGGTTCATTGTTTTCCTGATACCTGATACCTGATACCTGATACGCGATACCCGATACCTTCCAGAGATGGCCAACTACGAGATCGCGGATTTTGGATCGATCGATGGGGTGACCTGTCCCTGCGGGTCCTCGCAGCGGGCTTTCATGGGCGAAGACAATGACGTCGCGTCCATGCACATCACGACGATCAGCGAGGTCAGCCGGACGCATTATCACAAAAGGCTGACGGAATTCTATTTCGTGCTCGAGGGGGAAGGCACGATTGAACTCGACGGCGAGTCGTTTCCGCTCAAGCCGCGCACGGCGGTCATGATCAAACCGGGATGCCGGCACCGCGCCGTGGGGAATCTAAAGGTCATCGTCGTCCCCGTCCCGAAGTTCGATCCCGACGACGAATGGTTTGATTAGGCAGCGTGTCGAGTGATGAGGGGCGAGGGGTCGAGGGTAAGGCGACGCGTCCCCGCGGAGCCGCCATCTCCTACGCACAACTTTCCCATCCCAAACGAAGCTTTGTCATCCCGAGCGAAGTCGAGGGATCTCTCTTATTGCCTGATAATAGGCGTTGATTCTGTGCGCCAGAAATTTGATGCGGACGCCCGCGTTGAGCGTCGCCCCTTCTCTAAGGCCAGGAACCGATGGGATGCTTAGGGAGATCCCTCGACTACGCTCGGGATGACACAAGGGGGAATGCGGGAGATGACACCAGGGGGAATGCGGGATGACACCAGGGGGTAGCGGGATGACACCAGAGGGGTACCCGGGCTGACAGGGGTCCGCAGGCTGTGCTAGGGTAGGAATCCGGTGGCGGTGTCCATCGGTGTGTTGCATGAGAAACCCGGCCCGAAAAACTCCATTGCCGGTGCTTGCAGTTTGCATCTACGGCATTCTGGCCGTGTCGTCGCCCGCGCAATCGCCCAAACTCTCCACGTGGACGGACCCGAACCTGATTGCCTGGTGGAAGCGGCATCCGGATCCCAGGTCATGGAAGGCGGCTGGATCGGAACTGGTCGAAGCGTTGCGCGGGGCGCAGCGGAAAGTCGGCACCGCGCGCGCTCTCGAAAATCCGCACTTTCGGGGTTGGTTGGTCCAGGCGCGCTGGATGGGGCTTTTCCCCGAGGATTACGCGACGCACGGTTATTATGCCGCTGAGCAGGCGCGAAAGGTTTTTCGAAGCCTCAGCTTCAAGAAGATGCTGCCCCGGCTGCTGATAAGTTCGCTGGAGCCGGAGGACGACGCCGCCCGGGCCGCGGAAAACCTCTGCCGGATCGCGGAGCATCATCCGGAAGCTGTCGCCGCATATCCCGATCTGGCAGTGGCAATCGCGGTGGTTTTCGACGGGCCCTTTCCCGCATCCTGGCCCCATCCGTTTACCCGCCAGAAATTGATCGTGAAGAAGGAGGTGCCGCCCGAGCGCCGTTTCGAGTTTTTCACAGCCAGCGAGAAGGGCGACAAGCTCCTGTTGCGGCTGGATGAACTCACCGTCAAGGAGCTGACCTTTCTGGTGGATTCGATTCTCAGCCTGGAGGAGATCGCGTGGGCGCAAGGCCTGCAATTGAAGAACCCGGATCACCTGGCAGGCGTCTGGGGAGTGCTGCCCTACGACCAGAGCCGGGCCGGGTCGGCCGATTATTTATGGCCGCATTCGCGGTACACGCTTCCCGAGATCGCCAAGAAGGGAGGTATCTGTATGGACCAGGCTTACTACATAGCGCAGTCAGGCAAGGCTAAGGGTGTGCCCACGATTCTCTTTCTCGGCCAGGGCCGCTCCGGGGGGCACGCCTGGGTCGGCTATCTTAAGGAGAGCGGCGAATGGGAGTTGGACGTGGCCCGAGCGCGCTCCGAAAAATATCCTGTGGGCACCATGTTCGAGCCGCAGACCTGGCGGCGTCTCACCGATGCGCAGTTCCGATTCCTCACCGCGGACCTCACGAAGACACACAGTTACAATCGCTATCAGTTGGCGTTGCAGTGGGCGGCGATGAACCGGGAGGAGTCCTTTTATCGTGAGATCCTGCAATACGCGCGCGGGCATATGCCGCGGCATTTCGCGAGTTGGGAGCTGGAGGCGGAGTGGCTGCAGGGGCACGAGGTGCAACCCGCGGAAAGGGAGGCGTTTTGGAAGCGGTGGATCACCAACTTCCGCGACGAACCCGATATGCGGATGCGCGGGCAGATCCGTCTGCTGAAACATTACCGGGCCCAGGAAGCGACGCGCGCAGCGGAACGGCTCACGGAGGAGATGATCGGCGAGAACCAGGCCGGGCGCTTTGATCTCGCTATCGTGATCGCGGCGGAAACGGTTTTCGACGTGATGGGGAGGGGCGATTGGGACGCCGCGAAAAGTGAATTTGAAGATGCGATGGCCCGTTTCCGCAAGAACGCGGGGGGTCATCTTTTTTACAACCTGGTGGAACCTTATGTGGAGCGGTGTATCGAAGCGGGACAGGGCGCGATGGCGGTCGGGGCCCTGGCATCCCTGGGAAAGGTCTTGCAGCCCCAGCCAAACAGCCTGCTGGCGGCGGACATCGAAAAGCTGCGCGCCGTGGTGGCGGGAATTAGTTACTAGTTATAGGTCAGGTTTCAGTGGTCCGAGAACCGAGAACCGAGAACCGATAACTGATAACTGATAACTGATAACTGATAACTGATAACTATTGTTCCAGTTCCGCAAGGCGCGCGGAGGTTTCCGCGAGACGACCCGCGAGGACCTCGACCAGGAACCGGTAAAGGACCGCGTAATACGCGTTGCGGTCGGCGTCGCTGAGTTTTTCCAGGAATCGGCTGCCGATTTTCAAGCAGAACGCATGCGTGGCGGCGGCGACCGTGGCACTGCGGGCTTCCTGGTTGAGGACCCCGAGTTCACCGATGAGTTCGCCGGCGCTATCGATAACGGCGACTTCTTTTCCGGATTTGGTTACCTGGACAGTGCCCCGGAGCAAGACGAAAAATTCTTCCGGGGTATCGCCTTCCCGGATAATGACATCACCCGGGTCACACTCGATCAAACTGCTGTGCTTGAGGATGCCGTCGAGGGCTGGTTGATCGACGCTCTTAAGGAAGGGCACCTTTGCGAGTGTGGGCGGCAGGTTTCCCGTTTCGTGGTTGTAAGGAATTTCGCGCATGGGATGGGGTGGGTAGTGTGGCAGGGAGAACGAACCTCCAGGTTCGTTCCGGAATCACGATCGAATCGAGAGAGACTCGTTCGCCGGTATCCTATTCGGTTTTCGTCAAATACTTATCGAGGATGACGCCGAGGGTGGCGGTCATGGATTTGGTGTTGGACCCGACGTGGAACTTGTCGTCCAGGGTGACCTTGTCTGTCGCGCCGCGCTTGCGCAGGCCCGCGGCGCCCGCCGCGCGGATCTCGCCGTCGACGACCGCGGCGGCGGCCAAGGCGGGGACGTCCGTGAAATCAGTCTCGAGAATCTTGGTGAGCACAGGGCCAAGGTCTTCGAGCTCAAGCTCGGCTGGCGCTGCGCGGGCGGTGATGCCCGTGCACCAGGAAAAGGCACAACCGAGGATGAAGGTGGCAACGCTGTCTCGGGAGGGGCGCATGGATGAGGCGATACGGTAGCAATCCGAGGCTCTCGGGGACAGGGAAAAGCTTGGCGCGTGATTGGCGGCACGCCAAGATGGCCGGCATGAAAAAGCTTTTGCTTCTGGGTCTGGCGGTTTTGAGCTCGGGAACCGCTGCGCTGGAAGGCGCCCGCGACAAGAGTGATTCGCCGAATTTCGTGGTGATCTTCTGTGACGACCTGGGATACGGGGATCTCGGCTGTTTCGGGCACCCCACCATTAAGACGCCGCAACTCGACCGGATGGCGCGCGAGGGCCAGAAGTGGACCAATTTCTACGTCGCCGCCAGCGTATGCACGCCCAGCCGCGCCGGTCTGCTCACGGGGCGTCTGCCGATTCGCAGCGGCATGTGTTCCGATATGCGGCGGGTCTTGTTTCCGGATTCCAAGGGCGGCCTCCCAAAGAGCGAGATCACGATTGCCAGGGCGCTCAAGAAGGCGGGGTACGACACCGCGGCGGTCGGGAAATGGCATCTGGGTCACTTGCCGCCGTATCTGCCGACTTCGCACGGGTTCGATACTTACTTCGGGATTCCTTACTCCAACGACATGGACAAGGTCGCGGAGGGCCCCAACCGGGAGATCGCCTTCGATCCGAAATCCGAATACTGGGACGTGCCGCTGATGCGGGACAAAGCGATCGTGGAACGCCCGGCGAAACAGGAAACCATCACCAAGCGATACACCGAAGAGGCGGAGAAATTTATCGCGGCGCACCGCAGGAAAGACGCGGCCCCGTTCTTTCTTTACCTGGCGCATTCCATGCCGCATATCCCGCTGTTTCGCTCCAAGAGATTCGTCGGGAAGAGCGCCCGCGGTTATTACGGGGATGTCATTCAGGAGATCGACTGGTCGGTGGGCCGGCTGCTGCGCGCGTTGCGTGAGGGCGGGCTGGCCGAAAAAACTCTGGTGGTTTTCACATCCGACAACGGTCCCTGGTTGATATACGATACCCACGGCGGTTCCGCGGGTCTTTTGCGGGAGGGCAAGGGGAGCACCTGGGAGGGCGGCATGCGCGAACCCACCGTGTTCTGGTGGCCAGGCAAACTGAAAAAAGGCGTCGTCACCGGGATGGGAAGCACCCTCGATCTGTTTCCGACTTTCCTGGCGCTGGCGGGCGCGGAGATGCCCGGGGACCGGACCTATGACGGCGGCGATCTGTCGCCCGCCCTCTTCGGAACGGGAGCAAGTCCGCGCCGGGAGATGTTCTTCTATCGTGGGCAACGCGTTTACGCGGCTCGGGTCGGCGAATACAAAGCGCACTTCATTACGAAACCAGCCTATGGAAAAGGTCAGATCGTCGAGCACGATCCACCGGTGCTCTATCACCTCGGCGAAGACCCAAGTGAAAAGTACGATATCGCCGAGAAGAATCCGGAGGTGATTGAGACGATCAGGAAAATCGTCGCCCGTCACGAGGCCGGGGTGGAACCGGTCGAAGATCAGTTGGCGAGGTGACGCGGGTAAAGTGGGGCAGGTTTTCAACCTGCCAATCCAATCAGAATCGCAGGTTGAAAACCTGCGCCACTTTTCAGGAACGCCGGAAATAGCGCCAGGCATGGCGCAAATCGCTGAGCGTGGTGCGCAGGGGGCCGCGCGCTTCAAAACGCCGGGCCGAACTTACGATTGGTGGTCCCAGGGTGACGGTCTTTCCCGCGGATCTCAATCGGCGGGAGAAGTCGAGGTCTTCGCAGAGCGCCAGGGATTCATCGAAGCCGCCGAGTCTTTTGAAGATCGCCTTGCGAACGAAAATTGCCTGATCGCCGAGAAAGAAGCCCAGGTGACGCGACCGCCATCCCGCGATCCGCGCGGTGGTGGCAAGAAAGACGGAGTCCGAATGAAAGCGACGATGGAAGGCTCCCCCGGCGACGCGGCCGTCGCTGTCGAGAGAGGAGACGACTCTATCGAGTGCGGATTGAGGAAGCCGGGTGTCGGCGTGGAGAAATAACAACACGGGCGCACGGGCCTCGCGGGCGCCAAGGTTCATTTGCGCCGCTCGGCCGGTCTGTGGTTGGTTGAGGATGGTGTCGACGCCGTGAGATTTCGCGACGGCTGACGTGGCTTCGCCGGTGGAGGCATCGACGACGATGATCTCGACGGAAACGGAGTTACTCTCCAGCGAGCGCAGGGTTTTCGGAAGATTCTCCGCTTCGTCGACCGTGGGGATAACAACTGAAATTTCGGGATTCAATCGGATGAATGCAGGATATCAAGTTTCCGCTCTCTTGCAGATATCTTTGTGGTTTGCGTCATGGTCTGAAAGGAAAGCGCGGACAATCCGTATTTTCAGGCCGGGGTCTTGACCGGAAGCGGGCCAGCCGTAGAATCGACCCACTTTAATTCTGAGAAGAATCCCCATGGAAAACGAATCGCTGGCCAAGGAAAAAGCGCAACTCGAAGCGCTCCTGGAGCAACCTCGATCCCAGCGGCTGAAGGGATACGCCAAATTGTGCGGACCAGGGTGGTTGCAAAGCGCGATCACGCTCGGCGGCGGCTCCCTGAGCGGCGCCCTCTATCTGGGGATCATCGGGGGATATCATTTCATGTGGCTGCAACCGCTGGCCATGATCATGGGGATCGTGATGTTGAGCGCGATCTCTTACGTCACGCTGTCGACAGAAAAGCGGCCCTTTCGCGAAATCAATGCCCACATCAGCCCGGTGCTGGGCTGGGGCTGGCTGATCGCGACTCTCATGGCCAATATTGTCTGGTGCCTGCCGCAGTTCGCGCTGGGCACGGCGGCGGTCACGCAGAACCTGGCCCCGGCGATGGCGGAGATGGGTGAGGGCGGATTTCTCGGAAAGGTGATCATATGTGCGATCCTGCTGGCGGCCGCCATCGTGGTGATCTGGTTTTACGATTCCGGCGCCCGCGGCGTTAAGATTTTTGAGACCATCCTCAAGATCATGGTGGGGATCGTGGTCTTAAGTTTCTTCGGCGTGGTCCTGGTCCTTGCGTTCAAGGGCGGCCTGCCCTGGGGACAGATTTTCCGGGGGTTGATTCCGGATTTCGGCATGCTGGTAAAACCCGCGCCGGTGCTGGAAGAGGCCATGGCTGGAGCCGGCGGCTTCACGGATTTCTGGAGAAACGAAATCGTTACCGGACAGAGAGACAAGATCATAACCGCCTTCGCAACCGCGGTGGGCATCAACATGACCTTCCTCCTGCCTTACTCCATGCTTCGGAAGAACTGGGGCCGTCCGCATCGGGGGCTCGCCGTCTTCGACCTGAGCACGGGATTGTTCATTCCCTTTATGGTGGCCACGGGCTGCGTCGTCATCGCCTCCGCATCGCAGTTCCACGGAAAGTTCGACGACGTCCTGCTCGAAAACGGAACAGTTTCGCCGAGCATGACCGGCGCTTACAACAAGGTGGTCGACAAACGTCTCGGCGTAGAACGGGACGGCTTCGGGGCGCTGCCGGAGGATGTCAAGGAGGGTTTGCGGCTATCGTTGCCCGCGGCAGAAAAGAAGATCGCCGCGATGCTGGCCAATCGCGATGCCTTTAACCTGGCGAACGCGCTGCAACCGCTGACAGGATCTTTTTTCGCGCAGCGTATTTTTGGAATCGGAGTCCTCGGCATGGCCCTCTCCACCATCATCATCCTCATGCTGATCAGCGGGTTCACTTTCTGCGAGATGTTCAATTTACCCGCCACCGGATGGCCCCACCGGATCGGGTGTTTGATCGCGGGGATCGGAGTGCTCGGTCCTTTCATTTGGAAAGGCGACGCTAAGTTGGCCCTGGCGATTCCCACCTCGGTCCTGGGAGGCGCGCTGCTTCCGATCGCTTACTTCACTTTCTTCCTGATGATGAATTCCAAAGCCCTGCTGGGCGACGACATGCCCACCGGGGGCCGGCGGTTGCGCTGGAACGTGGCCATGTTGCTGGCGGCCTCGGTGGCGGCTTTCGCTTCCGTTTGGGGTCTGAGCGGTAAACGGGATCCCTTTCCGGGACTCGGCGTGGAAACGCGCTACGTGGCATTCGGCATCATCGCGGTGTTCGTGGTCACTGCGGCGGTGCAGTATCTGCAGCGGCTGCGGCGGGGCAAAGTGTGAGGCCGGCGATTATCCCGCCCACGGCTGCGGCAGGACGCGCGCCTGTCCCAAATTCAGGCGAACGCGGTATCGTATACTTTTACTTCGCGGAACCAGGGGCTGAAGCGCTTTACGAAAACTTCGTGCTCCGGGTGGGTCTGGTAAGCGTTCTGATCCTCGATGCCGGCGAAGCGAAGGAAGAGCGCAAAATCGAAGGAGTGATCGGTGACCGGTCGTGCTGCGGTGGGTGCCGGGGCGCCGTATTCTCCCGAAGCGACGACGTCAATGGTGGTGAGAGCTTTGAGGCCTTCCTCGGCGAACTCGCGTTTCTCATCGTCGGTGAGGTTTTCATCAAGCCAGAAATAGACGGAATGGATCATCGCGCTCATGGGCGGATTCTTGGCTGGCATCGAGGCCGGCGGCAAGGACGGATGCGCGCTCGCGAAAAAAGCAAGAGGCCCTCCGGG
>JAHEJT010000073.1 GCA_024638765.1 Verrucomicrobiales bacterium | reverse complement strand
AGCGGCGGGCGCCTTCCGCGCGCGTCTTCTGGCATTCGATGGTGATTCACATGCTCTTCTGGGGCGGAGTGGCGCAGTATGGGACGCCCATCAATGTCGCCTCCATCCAGGTGGATCTGGATCACCTCGGCCTGACGCCGGTGGAACAACAGCAACTGGAGGCGCGCGAGATCACGCGCCCGCGCCAGTTCCTGCGGGCATCGGACACGGAAGAAAAGTATCGCGCCTTGCTCGGGGAACTCGACTGGAGCGAGGGCCGCTTCGCCCAGGTCCGGGATCGGGCGGATTTGTATACGTTCAAGGGAATCGGCGTGCATCATGGCACTTTGCTGGAACGTGCGGGACTGGCGCGGCCGCAGGATTTTCGCGAATGGACCGCCAGGGAGCTGCACGACCGCCTCGCGGAGTTGGCGGCGGCGGAATACGATGACGTCGCCCTGCCGCGCCTGGATTTCGTGAAGGTGTGGATCCTGGCCGCGCGCGACGGGGGAATTCCCGTGGTGATGAACGGGGGGTAGGGGTAGTGAGTAGTAAGTAGTAAGTAGTGAATCGTTTTTTCAGGGAGTGAGGGACGTGGGATGAGTGGGAATTGGGAAGAGGGGAACACTCTTCACAGGATGTCATCCTGAGCGGAGTCGAAGGATCCCTCAACCGTGTAGGACGCGTTCTTCCGGCAGAAAAGGCTCGAGCGCTGCCGACGTTTCCGAACGTTTTGGAGAAATCGAACCCATGCGATGAAACGTGAGATCCCTCGACGGAGTTTATCTCGAGCGAAGTCGAGAGGCTCGGGATGACAGTGAGGGGTTCACGGTTCAAAGTTCAAAGTTCGGAACTCGAAATTTTTGTTCGCGTTCATTTGCGGTCATCTGCGTTAAAAACAAAAAGAGAATTTCAGATCAAACGCAGATGACTGCAGATTATACCCGGATGGACACAGATTGCAGGCGGTCGCCTGCCTCACGCTAATTCCATCATGCTGCTTCAAGCCATAGGAGACTCGCTTCCGATGGCGGTGGGCGCGGCGCTCAGCCCGATTCCGATTGCCGCGGTGGTGACGATCCTGCTCTCGGCCCGGCCCGCCAATGCGCCGGGGTTTTTGCTCGGCTGGATCGCCGGTATTGTGGGGGTGGGGCTTCTCGTATTTTGGATACCTGGACTGGAGACGAGTCGCGGCGAGCCGACTGAGTTGTCTGCCTGGATCCGGGTGATCCTGGGCGGGGGTTTACTGGTCCTCGCGCTGTGGAAATGGTCGCGGCGACCGCCGGCGGACGCGCCGGTCGAGGTCCCTAGAGCACTGGCGGCTATGGATGCCATCGGGGCCGCACGCACAGTCCTGATGGGAATCGCGTTCTCCGCGCTCAATCCGAAAAACCTGGTGCTCACCTTTGCCGGCGTTGCGTCGATCGACGCTTCCAATGGGACACCGGGGCAGCAGGGGATCGCGCTGGCGGTTTACGCATTCGTCGCCAGTCTCAGTGTGATCGTGCCGATGGTGGGGTACTTTGCGTTTACCGAGCGCATTCGACCGACGTTGATCGGTTGGAAAGATTGGCTGATCCGCAACAATGCCGGTGTGGTGACGGTGCTTTTGATCGTCTTCGGGGCGCTGCTGATCGGCAACGGGCTGAAGATGCTGGCGGGTTGACCCTTCGACAAGCTAAGCGCACTCGGCGCCGGCTGCTGACGCGCGCGTGGTGAACGGGCGGGGTCCCCGGAAAACCAAGACTCGAACCTGGAAGGGATACCAGCGCGAGTTCCCTGGGAAAATGCAATTGGAAAAATCGGGATTGGGGTCAGATAACAAATCTCAAATCCGGCAACCGGTGGTCGGTCGATTGTCAGAATTTGCTGACTGACCCGAATGGCGCTAAGTTTAGCATAGTGACATGGGCGTCTCGCCCGTGAAAGCACCGGCGAGACGCCGGTGTCACTATCACAGAATCACCTTATCTTAGTGCCATTCCTGACTGTCCCCTTTTCCCCGCGCCGGGAATTAATGTCCGTCTCGCTGAATTTGGAAAAGCGGCAATCGGGCTCACGGCATCATCCGCTCGATTACCCAGTAAACCGCGATCGGGCCGATAAGGTAGGAGGTAACCGCCGCGGCCCTCCGAGCCGGGACACTGCGCAGATTCAATTCCGTCTGGCGCCGCCAGAGCCAGAGCCCCGCCTGCACCACCAATAGCAGGACGGCCGCGAAAATAACCTGGCCGATTTCGACGCCGACGTTGAAGAAGAGCAGCGCGACGACGAGATCCTTCTGCGGCAGGCCGATCTCCTGGAGCACCGCCGCAAATCCAAAACCGTGGAGCAGGCCGAAGCTCGACGAGACCGCGATCGGATAGCGGTAAGTCAGCGACTGCTCGTTCCCGCGGGCGATTTCCACGGCGAGAAACACGATGCTCAACGCGATGGTCGCCTCGACAGGGGCGATCGGGAGCCGGACCACGTCGAGCGCCGCCAGGGCGAGCGTAACCGAATGGGCGATGGTGAATCCGGTGATGGTGATCAGGATCCGCTTCCAGGTGCCGGCGACGAAAAGGAGGCAGCCGATGAAGAGCAGGTGATCGATCCCGATCCAGATGTGCTCGATCCCGAGCCAGGTGTAGGTTTTCGCAACCTCGAATGGGCTGGGCGAAGCTTCAATCGTGAAGGTCGGAGACGTCGGTGTGAGGCGGGTGATCTGGACGGTGCCGTCGCTCCGCTCGACCCGCGCGAGCACGTCGGTCAGGGTCTGGGCCAGCCCGTCGACGGTGATCTGAATCCCGGTCAACCCTCCGGGCCGGCGAACGGAAGAGCGCTCAATGAAAGCCGCCCCGACGTAGCTGGTTTGCACCGCGTTCAGCACCTCGCAGTCATCCGTAAGGCGGACGTAGAGCGCGAGCCGTTGCTGGGGTCCCCGGCCGGGCACCTTCCAGAGCAGGTCGAAGGTCTCCTCGCCGGTCTGGCGGATCTCGAGATAGGCCGGACGCATTTCGTGGGCCGGGAGCACGGGGGCACTCACCAGGAATGCCGAGAAAATCAGGAAAAACGAGCGCATCATTCCGCTGTCTCGGATTGCGATTCCGAACCGGGTTCCGCTGCCGGCGCCTCGATCACTACCTCGTATTTCTTCAGCAGTTCGTCATTGAACCGCTGCCGCATCTCGAGACGGTTCTGGTGGGTCCACTCGCGCTCGACTTGGGGCCGGATCTTCTCCAGATCGGGAAGCGCGCCGGGAGTTCGCGATTCAATCCGGACGAGATGGAGACCCATTCCCGACCGAATCGGATCGCTCCACTCACCGGTTTCGAGCTTTTCGAAGTGACCGGCGAATCCTGTGCCGAAGGTCCCGTCAATTTCCCGGGGCGTAGCCTTCTCGAAGCCGGCCGGCAGAAGGGTGCTGTCCCCTTCAACCTCCATTCCCGCCCGAAGTTCATCCGCCCGGGATCGGACGAACCCAAGCGGGTCGTCGCCATGCCGTTCGGGGTTGAAATAAATCTGCTGGAAGGTCCAGGTCGGGTCGCGCTGAAAATCCTTCGCGTGCGCCTCAAGAAACGCCTTCAACTCGTCATCGGCCGGCTTCAACTGGGCGGCGATGTCCTCGGTGAGAAATTCCATCTTCTGACGCAGCCGCCGGCGGATGATGGTGTCGTTCTGATCGATCCCCATGGCCACCGCCTCGCGATAGTAAATTTCCTCCAGCACGAAGTCATCGATCAGACCCTTCAGTTCCTGTTCCGTCGGGGGCCGCTGCCAGGTCTTGGCGAAGAGCGCGGCCAGTTGCTCGATCCGGCCGGCGCTGACCACGATGCGGTCGTCGGATTCGCGGACTTCATCTTCGTTGACCAGACCAAAGAGGACGAAGAGACCGGCGCCGAGGGCGAGGAAGTGGAGGAGGGGTTCTTTGAGAATGCTTCGCATAGTGGCAAGTGACTGCTGGGAGCGCGTACGGCTCGTCCGCTTCTACATGCTACCGGCCTTCGGCCGCATTATTATTTTAGGATGCGGACGGGCCGTCCGCGCTCCCACTCTGAAAAAGGAACCATTTCATTTCTCCTTCGTCTTCCTCGCGTACGCCCGCAACTTAAGGGTCGTCTGAAAACCAAGGGATCCACGGTTCGCGGCGGCGTAGGCGGCGATTTCATCGGCTAACTCCGTGCGCTTCCAGGCAATGAGGTCTTTGGCGACGTCGGGGGTCATGGCGGGGTAGTGGGCGAGGAGAGTTTCGTAACTCGCGACGATGCGGTCCCGCAAGTGGACGTGGCCGTTGGTGCCGTGGACGGAAAGAGCCTGGTGCACCGCCTTCAATTCCTCGGGCTTTCGGGAGGGATTCCGAAAGTAGCGTGCTTCGATTTCGATAACCGCTTCTTGTTCCTGGATTTCGATCAGGCCGGTCGCCCACGCCGCGAGGCGCAAAGTCGAGCCGAAGCGGGCGGCCGACTCGAACGAATCGGAAATCAATGCCTGATCGGCGGGGTTGTCGCTCCGGGCCAGGAGAAGAATGTAAAGCGGGTGCCACTCGACATAGCGCATGTTGTTGAGAAAGGCCCGGATCTCTTGCCGGTCCAGGATTCCGGCGCAATTCCGGATCTCGCTGTAGGGAGCCCGGGCAATCTCGAGGTGCGCCAGGGCTCGGACCTGGGCATTCCCGTGACCGAGCTGCTCCGCAAAAAAGGCGACCCGCTTTTTGGGCTCCTTCTCCCACGCCACCGAGGTCGCCAGGATTTCCCGCACGATCGGGCCGAGGTCCGCGTCGGCCGTGCCGATCCGTTTCCACGATTGCTTCTCACCTTCCGTCATCTTCGATAGCACAATCGACCGATCGGGATGCGTCGCCAGAACTCGTCGGGTCGTGCTGTCGAGGAAGAGATCGATCTTTTCATCACCGGGAGGATCTCCCTTGAGCGTTTCGACCGGGGCGAAATGGAAGGGCCGTGCAGTGTCTTCCCGGGCCAGGACGACCGTCTCCGCTTCGATCAGGTAGTCGGCGGCCGATTTCTTCGGGAATGGGATGCAGATCTGGCAGGCGGTAGCGCTGAGGGCGCTCAGGAAGAGGGACGTGCAGAGGATGAGGAGGATGATGGGGGTTCGCTCGTGCAAGAAGAGAGGAGGTTTCGGTGTTCAGTGTTCAGTGTTCAGGCAGAATTTCCTGATGGAAAAGCCCGTATTCGTTGGGTTTGATGCCGGGATCGACGGTACGCAGTCCCGGAATCGTGTCTGCAGACAATGCATTCTTCACGGTGCCGCCCGTACCTTCAACTTTACCCGCCGACACCTGAACACTGAACACCGAACACAAAAACCTGAACACCTCAATCGTCCTGACTCCCCTAAGTCGCGTCCAGCGACTCACGGCGTATACCAGATCGGCGAAGTGTAGGCCCGCTCCTGGTGGGTCAACTCGGCTTCTTCCGGAATCTCGGCGCCGAGCCGGAGCTTGTCGTAAAGCACCCAGCGGGGCGTCGGAATCTCGATGACGCGGGCGTAATAGAAGGCCGATTCTCCGGCGTCGAAATCCGGGTCGCTCCAGACCGTGCCCAGTTCCGGGGCACCGATGGTGTTGGTCCAGTTGGCCATCTCCACATCAACGGTGTTTCCGACTTCCTTTTCGCAGACGCCATCCGCATTGATCTCACGGCCGTCGGACACGGCGACGTCGTAAACTTTCTCGTGGAGTTTGCCGTCGGCATCGAGCCAGCCTTTGACGATCTGGAGCCGGTCCAGGTTGGCGCCGACCGGATCCCGCAATGTGTAAATCAGGAAGTTCGGGGCCTTTGCGCCTTCGGTCGGCTCGGTCAGGTCGCCGCCCATCGGCACGCCTTTCGCATAACCGGCCGCGGCGGGAGCCCGGTTCCGGAGGTCGTCCTCGGTGTAATCCCAGCCGCCGAAAAACCGCACCGCCATCCGGGGACCCGTCGTCGCGTAGGTTTCCTTGCGGACCAAGGCATCGAAAATCGCAGCCCGGGTGTTTTCCTCTGCCCAGACCGCGGTGTAACCGGAGGCCACCAGCATGTGTCCATCGATGCGTCCCAGATCGGAAGCCACAAAAGGGTGCTGGATCCGCGTCTTGCTGGGCTCGACACTGACCGACTTGCTGAAGTAGTTATCCTCTTCCGCGGTGCTCAACGCGGTATGGGTGTCCGTCGCGCCGCCGACGCCGAACTTGTAGGGGTTGTAGCCGAGCTTCTTCTCGAGCTTGAGCCCCTGCTTGAGCGCTTCCCGGGCATACTCCCCTTTCAGCATTTCGTCCTTCTTGAGTTCGGTGATGTCGAGGTTGCCCACGTCCCAGTTTTCGTAGTCGGCGAACGCGTCGTACGGCGAGAGAAAGGGATGCGCCTCGCCGTCTCCCTTGATCTGGGTGATCTCGTACTGGGGCTCCCACTTGGCGCGGAGCCGGACATATTCCTCATCCACCTCGCCGCCGTGGTAGGTCTTCTCCGTCGGGAACATCCAGCCGTTGGAAAGGT
Organism: Verrucomicrobiales bacterium; assembly: GCA_024638765.1. Lineage (GTDB taxonomy): Bacteria > Verrucomicrobiota > Verrucomicrobiia > Verrucomicrobiales > DEV007 > JAHEJT01. The sequence continues at coordinate 16,623 of JAHEJT010000073.1, read as the reverse complement.
TGCCGTTATGGGAAAGGGCGAAGGCCTGGCCGCCGGTTTTTTCCTCGTAGTCCTCCAGCCATTTATAGAGGTCGAGCGGATTGGTCGTCCCCAGGGGCGGCTGGGTGGTGAGCGGCTGCACCATTTTCGCGCTAGCGCCGCCATCCCGGAGGATCACGTTGCGGTGCAGATTGAACCCCTTGGGAACCGAAGTCCATTCAAAGCCGATGAAGGCGGTGAACTTGCCGGGATCGTTGAATTCCTCCGCGGTGTCGACGATCTCCTCCCAGACGTTCTTGAACACTGCCGCCCCCGGGCTGTATTGCGCCACGAGTTCCTCGGGCAGGGTCATTTGCGAAAAGTTGGTGATCAGGTCGAAGGCCGCCTTGCCGGCTTCCTCCCCGCCTTGGCTGTATCCCTCGTGCCACTGCCTGCCTTTGGGACTCTTGAGAATGTTTGGCGTTCCCTCCTGGATATCCGGCGCAATTCCCATCAAGTCGGTATGATCCGTGACCACGAGCCAGTCGAGCGGGCGCCCCAGTTTTACCGGCAACCCGGTCGAGGACGTGATCTGCTCACCACGCGCGAGGCGATAGGCGTCGACCGGCCGCAGGGTGTTTCCGAAGACGCCGGCATCCAGGGACAAACCGGTGTGGACGTGGGTGTCCCCCCAGTAGACGCTCGTCGGAAAGTTGCGATTGGCGTAGGGGGAGAAGGTCTCGCGGGACTCGAGGTTCAGGTTTTCCTCGGCTGGCTTGCCGACGTCCGAGGCGAAAGCGATTGTGCCAAAAAAAAGGGTGGGGATGGCGAAGGCGAGAGAAGTAAGGCGTGGTTTCATGATTGGTGAATTGAGATGATTGGTGAATTGAGATAAGAAAGGACATTAGCTGGAGTCAGAGAATCCCGCAAGATGCATTCCGAGGCGAGAAAATCGTGAGCATTTTGTTCAACGATTCCGGCACTTTCACTCAGGTGGTTCGTAAGGGTCCGGAGTTCCGGTGGGAATGGGAGGATTCTTTTTCAGGGAGGCGACGTGTTCCTCCAACTGCGGGAGGGCGGCGTTCACCACGGCGCTGCCCGGTGTCCGCTGCGCTTCCCTGAAGGATCCGCCGCCGCAGCCGAGGACGGCGTTCCCGCATCCTGGGCCACACCGGGATGCGCCATGGAGGCGGCAAAAAGAAGGATGAATGCTTGGGTAGATTTCATGTTTGGTATCGGTTTTGCAATTTGAAAGGAGCCAGCTTGGAAAGCGACACTAGATTGTGCCAACAATTGTAACAACCTCAGAATTCCCATTCAATCGACTCGGAAAGAAAGGCGAATGCTGAATGTCGACTGTCGACTGTCGAAGTTTGCGTCAGGATCGATTGCTCTCAGCGAACGCCGTCCAGTGGCAAAAAACGAGAATCAGCAATCGCCACGAAGAGGCTTGGTCCTTTGGCGTTGTCGCGTGGCCGCGCACCTGCTAGGTTCGACCCGTGCAAGGCTTTTCCTCCCATCTCTTTTGGGATTGCGACCGCGTGAAACTCGATCCCAAGCGTCACGCCCGGTTCATTATCGGGCGCGTGCTGGCACGGGGAACCTGGGCGGATTGGCAGGAGCTGAAACGCCGCTACCCGACCGACCGCCTCCGCGACGAAGTGATTCGTATCCGCGTCCTCGACCGGAAGTCGCTCGCGTTCTGTTCTGCAATCTTCAAGATCCCTCGGGAAGAATTCCGATGCACGAAGCAACCGTCCTCGAGCCCGGCGCCTTAACGCTCTTGCGTTCGCTGGGAAAACTGCCGGAACTGGGACCGTTCTTTCTGGTGGGAGGCACGGCACTCGCCATCCAGATCGGGCACCGGCGCTCGGAGGATCTCGACTTGTTCACTCTCGAAGAATTCAATCCGGAGCGATGCCTCTCCGCCGTCAAAACACTCGCAGTCGAGACCCTCACCGTTGTCGGAACCGCTCCGAACACACTGAACCTTGTGATCGACGGCGTAAAAGTCGACCTGATCAGGCACAACTACCCGCTCATTCATGAACCATGCCCGACCGAGTTCTGCCGGCTGGCGAGCCGGCCCGACATCGCTGCCATGAAACTCGCAGCGATTACGAATCGCGGCAGCAGAAAAGACTTCATCGACCTCTACTTTCTACTCAGGGAGTTCACCTTGCCCGGCATGTTGGACTTTTACACTGCCAAGTATGCCGGCCACGACATTTTTCCCGTAGTGAGAAGCCTGCTTTACTTCGATGATGCCGATGCCGAACCCGAGCCGGTCATGCTGGAAGAGGTGCCGTGGGCGACGGTCAAAGCCGCCATCACCAGAGCAGTCCAAGATCTGGAATAGTCGAAGAACGTCAAATCCAGCATGCGTCAAGGGGGCTGCTGGAGATTGTTGATTTGCGATTTCCGATTGCTGATTTCGCCATGCGGAGGAATTGAAATATCAGCGGAAACACTCCAAACAGACGATTACACACGTCGTTGAACCAAAGAAGGGCCGGCGCCCGATTGCGCTCCACCGAAAGAGCGCGCCGCAAAAGACTTCAAACCTCAGCCAGGCACGGAAGCCAGCCTCCCCTTTCGCCCTTTTCGCGGTTCCACCCTGACCTTTACCCATAAATCCAACCACGTTTTCCCAGCCCCGGAGGGGCGATCAGATTGTAGCCCCGGGTGCAACCCGGGGTATTGCGGGACAAAAGATAATAAGGAGCCCCGGAGGGGCGAGAGAATTCGATCGTTCGACACAGAGCAACCGTATTTACTTCTGCAGGTTTTTCGCACGTTTTCTTTCGCCCCTGCCGGGGCTGGAATCATATTCAACGATATTCCCCGGGTTGCACCCGGGGCTAACTTCTTTGCGCCCCGGAGGGGCCACAATGAATTCGAATCGAGGAGATGTGGGTAATGGCCAGGTTCCACTTCCGCACTCCCCGATCAAATGATCTGCAGCGCCTTCGCTTTCTCCACCGCCTGGCGCCGGTTGCCCACGTCGAGCTTCTGGTAAATGTGCTTGAGATGGGACTTCACCGTCCCCGGCGAGATCGAGAGCTGATCCGCAATTTCCTTGTCGTAGAGACGGTTTCCAATGAGCTCGAGGACGTCGAGTTCGCGGTTGGTGAGGGGCTCGATCAGGGGCTGCTTCGCGGGAGGCGTGATGCTCACCGCGGGCCCTTTCGCCGCGTCGGCGGCGCCCTCCGCGATCGCCTCGAGAAGCCGCCCGACAAAATCCGCCGTGTGCACTGGCGGTGCAAATCGACTCAGTATTTCGCCCATCGGCGCGCCAATCTCCACGAAGGGGCGGATCCAACCGCCGCGCTCGGCCAACGCCACCGCCATTCCAAGGGTCTCGAGGGCTTTTTCCGATTGCCCCATTTTCTCCAACGCCATGGCATGGAGCGCGGTGACGTCGATGAACTGGCAGGTGTTGTGCAGGTTCCCGAGGCCCTCGCCCAACGCCGCGAGTTTCACTTCAGCCTCCTCCAGGTCGGCTTCCCTTCCCCGCGCGATCAAGACCCGGCATTCCGTCATTGCGGGAACTTCCAGCCAGAAAAGCATCGACGGAAAATCGAGGGGCTCCCGGAACGAGCGCTGCCACCGAAGAGCCGGCTCGAGATCGCCGCGCCAGACCGCCAGCCGGACCTCGCACGATCCGGCGACCGTGCGCAACTCGGCGTTCCCGGACTCGTTCGCAAACTCGCGCAGCTTTTGGAGCGCCGTGTTCGCCCCACCCGGCTCTCCCCCGAACTGGTGGCACAAGGCCAGGCCGGCCATGGTGTCGGCCGCCAGGCGCGAGTGCATCAGGTAGGCCTTCTCTGCCACCCCGGAAAACCCCCGCACGGCCGCATCGATCTCAAACCAATGGAACTGCGCGAGGGTCTCCATGTAGGCTCCCCAGAATTCGATATACCCAATTCCGTGTTTCTTGCCAATGCTCTCCAGCCGACGCGCACCCTCCGCCGCGGCCGCCAACTCTCCGGCGAGAGTGTCCACGAAGGTCTGACCGGCCACCAGTCGCGAGAGGTAGACCGGGGCGCCAGACCCGGCGTCGCGCCTGCTCTGCTGCAGTTCTTCCCTCGCTTGGTCGTGGTGGCCCATCGCCTGGAGGGCCAGCCCGGCATAAAGCTCGTTTTCTCCGCCCACGAAATGCTGAGACGAAGGGATCTGCTCCCGCGCCTCGAGAAAGAATTCGAGGCTGCGTCGCGGCTCTCCCTGCCACAACCGGACCTCTCCCCGCAGGAAATTGAGCCCTCCCAACAACTCCGGCTCCGCGGCGTCATCATCGACCAGGGTTTCGATCCGTTCGACCAGCGCGGGCAAATCCTCCAGCCGCGCTCGCTCGATCGCCACGCACGCCGCCCCCAGCAGCAGCTGGGGGCGCTCCTGCCGCACTTCTTCGGGAATTCTGCGGAGCCACCGCTCGATCAACTGCCAGCGATCGGCGTTCAGTTCGGCATGGAGGTGACTTTCCACGATTTCAGCCGCCCGCGCGGGCTCCCCGGCTTTCAGGGCGTGGTCAATCGCTTCGTCGTTGAGCCCCATTTCTTCGAACCAATGGCTCGCGCGTAAATGCAGGTCCGCAAGGCCCTCTGCGCCCACTTCCCGCTCGAGCCGCTCGCGGAGAAAGTCCCGGAAAAGGTGATGATAACGGTACCACTCGCCGGCCGGGTCCAAGGGGATGAGGAAGACCCCCATGTGCGCGAGGTTCGCCATCATCTGCTCCCCCGCCAGGGGACACTCGTCGCACTTTTCGCAAACGCCTCCACAGAAGGAGGCCGAGAACCGGTCCACCACCGAGGTCCTCAACATGCATTGCTGAAACTCTGCCGGCTCCCGGCAAAGCACTTCGGCCATCAGGTAATCCTGAATCTCCCGGATGCCGCCGCGAAGACTGAGGAGAAAACCCTCCGGATCGGTCTTCTGGCGAATCGCCAATGCCACCAGGTGCAGGCCCGCAACCCAGCCTTCGGTGATCTCTTGTGCCTGCGAGAGAGCGGCGCCGGAGAGCGCGCGCCCGAGAGCTTCCTCCATCAACTCGGCCGCTTCGGATTCTGAAAACCGCAGGTCATCGAAGCGGATCTCCGCCATGCTGTCGCCGGCGCGAAGCGAAGCCAGCGGCAGAGGCGGGTCCCGGCGGGCCAGGATCATGAGTTGCAGACCCATTGGCGGATGCCGCAACAATTCGCTGGCAAGGTCGTGAATCGCCGTCTCGCGAATCGACTGGTAATCATCGAGCACGAGTGTGAAAGGCTCGCCGATCGCATCCAGTTCATTGCACAAGTGACCGGTCAGCACCTTGAGTGGAGGCAACTCCGGCGCTTTCAACAGAGCCGCCGTTCCATGGCACGCTTCCGGGAACAACGTCTCCACGGCGGCAACAACGTAGCTGACGAATTGCCGCAAATCGTTGTCTCCCTCGTCCAGCGACAACCACGCGGCGCGGCGATCCCTTTCTGCGAGCCACGCCGCCACCAGTGTGCTTTTTCCATAGCCCGCCGCAGCGGTCACCAACGTCAGCGGCCGCCCCCTGCGCGTCGTCGAGCCGCTCAAACAGTTGCGGCCGCGCGACCAGCTTTTCGGGCACGCGCGGCGCGTGCAGCTTCGCTCTGAGAATGGGGCATTCTACGGATTTCGCCATGACGGCCTTGCGGAAAGATCCCGAAAATATCGTGATATGAGTTGGCAAGCAAGCGGGGCTTGATCGGCGGTGACTGAGCCGGATTTTCCGGAATCGCCCTCGCCCAGTGCAGATAAGAAAGAACAAAAAAGGCCATCCATCCCCCAATCTTTGGTGTAGATCCCGCATCCGGGTCCAGCGTCACGCTGGTGGTGGCTCCCGCCTTCGCTCTCGGAGCTTCCCCCTTCGCTACAGCTTCCTCCTTCGCCAAGGCTACGGCGGGACAGGTCGGCGGGACAAGACGGCGGGGCACGCGGATCGTGATTGCGAGTCTACGAGCAAGGTAGCTATCTTGGCCAAGATAGCCAATTTACGAGCGAAGTAGCTATCGAGACCTCGATTATCGGCTCATTCTTCGCCGCTCTGCGGAGTCGCTTCGACAGTGAGAGAAGATTGCCTCGCTACGCTCGTCAATCGGGCAGTGCCGATTCAAAGGCGCTTCTATGAATCAGCTTCCGCAAACGCGGGACTGAAATGATTATTCTGCGTTTTCCCAGGGCAACGCCCTGCCGAGTATACACATCTTTATACAGCATTGGAACCGGTTGAATTGCGCCCTTAGCACAGGTCCAGCGAAGCCTTCACCTATCGATTGTCCGGTAGCCCCGGAGGGGCGAATAGAAATTAGCCCCGGGTGGCAACCCGGGGAATAATCCCACCGCATAGGGTATTAGCCCCAGCAGGGGCGACAGAAGTCGACCGTTCGTCATCGGGAATTCGCATTCGGTGCCTCAGGTTCACCGCATGATTTCTTTCGCCCCTGCCAGGGCTGGAAGAATGTTTACCGGTAGTCCCCGGGTTGCTACCCGGGGCTACACTCTGACGCCCCTCCGGGGCGGTTAAAATCCGATCCCCCAAGATGTGTATACTCGGCAGGGCCCTGCCCTGGGCTGTTATGAATGAGCCTTTCAGGTTCGATTATTGAAATAAACTTCCCTAACAGGACACTAGTGAACCCTGTCGACTTGCAAATCCATGGTTATGCCCGTTGGGAACTGAACGGTCAGTGATTTCTGTTCGCCACGGTGGGCCATGCTGAAATTCACTTCCTGCCCTGTAATCACCTGCGCCCCGAAGTCACCGGTTTGCCGGATCAAGAGCTTGAACTCCAACGTGTCGTCTTTCCGTGACACTTTTTCGAGTCCCGCCTCGTAGTTGGATGCGCTCAGGGTGACGTTCTGACCTTCCCCCACTTATTGGACCAGGACCAGTGTTCGTTTTTGGGGAGGCCGGGAAATGTGTGCGGATCGAGGGTTCGTTTTAGCGTTCGTTCCGCGCAAGCTATGCGATCAGCTTCCCGCAGCAGGAATTGAACCTCTCCCAGCTCCAGTCGGTTTTTCACTTCGACGGGGTATACCAGATCGGGGAGGTGTAAGCCCGGTCCTGGGTGGTCGCCGGCACGCGATCCGGGCGCGGAATCTTGAAGAAAGCGGCGTCGTATGTCGTCCAGCGTGGCGTGGGAATCTCGAGCACCCGCACATAGTAAAACGCGCCCTGCTCCGGGTCGAAGTCCGGATCTTCCCAATGGGCGGCGAACACCGCATCACCGATGGTGTTGGTGTAGGTCGCTTTCTCGATATCCACCGTGGACCCGACCGGCTCCTTGCAGCGGCCGTCATCCCCGATGGTCCGTCCATCGGACACGGCCACGTCGAAGATGCGCTCGTGGGTCTTTCCCCCCTTGTCGATCCATCCCTTGATGACCTGGACACGATCGAGATTGGCGCCGTCCGGATCACGCAGCGCGCGAATCATGAATTTCGGAGCGGCACCACCTTCGGGTTTCTCGGTCAGGTCCCCTCCCATGGGCACGCCTCGCTGGTAACCCTGGTCGGTGAAGTCGGGACGGGAGACTTCATCGGGCGCGAAATCCCAGCCCGCGAAAACCCGGACCCGGATGCGCGTGCCGGTGGTTGCATAGACTTCCTTACGCCGCATCGCGTCGAAGATCTCGCGACGGGTGTTGTGGCGGGACCACACCGCGGTCAGCGCACCGGCGGACTCCTGCGAGGTGAGAATTTTCAGCGAGGGATCGTCCGCCGGAATCACCTCGTTGTCGTGGCGATTCGGAGAGGGTTCGGTGGAGCGATACTTGCCGAAGTAGTTTTCCTCGCGGCTCGAAGCCAGGCCGGTGTGCGTGTCGGTCGCCGCCATCATGCCGAACTTGTAAGGATTGACACCGATACGGCGCTGCTGTTCCAGCCCGACCCGGAGCGCGGAGCGGGCGTATTCGTAGCGCAGCATGGCGTCTTCCTTCGGCACGGTGCCGGCGATGTTGCCGACGTCCCAGTTCTCGAAGTCCGCAAACTCATCATCGGGAGAAAGAAAGGGGTGGGTTTCTTCGTCGCCCTTCATCTGCGACATCTCGTAGAGCGGCTCCCAGCGCATCCGCCGAGTGGCGTAATCGGCGGTGATCGGCTTGCCGCCAAAATCGAGCCCGTTGAACATCAGGCCGTTGCTGAGGTTTCCGTTGTGAGGGATGGCCATGACCCGGCCCCCGGTGGAGGACTCATACTGCGCGAGGTATTTCCAGAGATCTTCCGGATCCTCGCTGTCGAACAAGGAGAAAGGAACGGTTCGATTGGTTTTGTCGACGTCGTCCGCAAAGATCACCACCCGGTGAAGGTTGTCGCCCCTGGGAGTGGAGGTCCACTCGAAGCCGGTCATCGCGGTGAAGCGGCCGGGTTCGTTGTAGGCTTCCGCTTTCTCGACGAAATCCTGCCAGATCGATATCGTCGTCTCATCGGAACTGAACGGGTTGGTTCCTTCGATCGTGGCCAGCCTGATGATGTCGGCGAAGACTTCCTGTTGACCTTCCAGCCCGGAATTAAACCTCTCGTGCGCCCACTTGCCCCAGGGGTCCGCGAGCAGAGCCGGATGCCCCTCGCGCAGCATCGGGGCCAACCCGATCATCTCGGCATGGTCGGTAATCACCAGGAAATCCAGGGGCCGAATGAGTTGAAAGGGCTGGCCGGTGTTCGAGAGCACTTGTTCTCCCCGGGCGCAACGGTAAGCGGCATCCACGTCCAGCAAGGTGCCGATCAGCCCGGCGTCGAACGAGAGATTGGTGTGAAAGTGGGTATCGCCGAACAGCACCCGATCCGGGTAGGCGCGTCCCGCATAAGGGGAATACACCCGATCGGTGGCCTGCTTGTCATCAAGAATGTTCTCGAATGGGGCAGCGCACAGCGTCAGGGAGAAGATGGCTGTGATCGCAGCGGCGGCAAAGGCTGTGCTCGCGGCGGGAAGGAATTTGAGGGACTGTCCTGGGTTGATCATGTCTGGGAGGCAGGTGCGGTTGGAGTTTGTGGGTCAGTTGAAAAAAAACTCTGATATCAGAGCCAATCCGCGAACCCGGCGCAAGGCCGAATTCCAGGTGGTCAAGGACGGCATCAGCGCACGCGGCGCGACGTGCGGCTGCGGGAGGAGGTGGAAGCGCCGACGGATACGCGGTTGGAGCTGCTGCGGCGGGGCGGGGGACGGTGGCCGAGGGTGTGGTGATGGTAGATGCGACGGTGGCCGGTGCTGACACCGACACGGGTGCCGTGGCGGGAAGAATGGGCGACACCGACGCGAGTGGGGCCGGCGCAGGCGCCGAGGAGTGTCGCCAGTCCGGCAGCGGTGGCGGCGGGCAGCATCCGCAGGAAGCTGCGGCGGGTGGGTGGGGCGGGGGAGTTCATGAGGTTTCGGGTTTCAGTGTTCAGTGTTCAGGGTGGAGTGTCGAGTGGCGAGTGTCGAGGGGGGAATACGTCTCAAAGGGTGTCATCCTGAGCGGAGTCGAAGGATCCCTCAACCGTGTGAGACGCGTTCTTCAGACAGAAATTGCGCGAGCGCTGCCGACGATTCCGAGCGTTGCCGGGAAATCGAATCCACTCGATAAAATGTGAGATCCCTCGACGGAGTTTATCTCGAGCGAAGTCGAGAGGCTCGGGATGACAGGCGGGAGTGGGACGTGGCTGACGAGTCAGCCGAGCGAAGCGATGCGAAGCAGGTATCCGCGGCATTCCTCCGGAGACAAACAGGCTACCCGAAGGGTAGAGCGCGGCGTCCAAAACTCGTCCCTCCGGGTGATGATGCCGCTAATCTCCGCTGAATCCAAGGAACTCGAGGGTGCGTTTCTCCAAGTAGGGATAGAACGGGTTCCAGCGGAGGCGGAGCATGGCGGCGGCGGATACCTGGAGGATGCCCCGCTCGCCGCGCAGGGCGACATCGCCCAGGTGGATGAGGCGGTCTTTCTCGCGCGCCGGTGCGACGCGGCCATAGAGCGGGTCGTCCTCGGGAAAGGGCGGGGACACATGGGAGAGGGAATACACGTCGGAGGGCCACTCGAGATCGGTGTCGGATTCGGTGAAACCGGGTTGTCCGGGGACATAGGTGCGGATCGCAACTCTACCGCTCTTGGCAGTTTCATTGGTGAGGAGTCGAAGCGTGTAGGAAAAGTCTCCGCCGCTCAGGATTTCGTGCACGCGCGCCGTGGGATCGTTCCGAAGCAGCGGCTCGACCTCGATATTGCGATTGATGTCGAAGAGGACCAGTTCGTTGCCGGGGTTCGGCAATCGGTTAAACAAGACCTCGAGCAGGGCGGGCGTGGATACGGTGGCGTCGACCACGGACTGGAAGGCGAGGGTCGGGGGGAAGGATTCCAGTTTACCGGCGCCGCCGAGCCGGCCGAGGCGGTCGCGGATTTCGGTGGTGAGGCAGTGGACCTGGTGGCCCGCGTTGACGGCGAAGGAATTGTAATTGAAGGGGTCGTATTCCGGGAGGACCGCGTTCCAGGCAAGTTTCTTGAGTCCCAGCAGCCATCCGAGGCGGCCCTGCCAGACCGCGAGCGCTGCCGCGGGCGACACGCCGATGGAGGGTGAGACGAGCACCAGTTTGTCGGGTTTAGGCAGGGTGTCCTCGTCGAGGCAGGCGAGTGCGTATTCCACGGCGAGGGCGGCGCCGTTGGAGTAGCCGACAATGATGACGGGTTTGCCGCCGACTTTTTCATTGAGGTGCCGCATCGCGAGGCGGACGGCGGCGTCCATGTCTTCCCAGGTCACTTCGACCAGGCCCGAGGGAGCCGTGCCGTGGCCGGGAATGCGCAGGCCCACGGCCCAGGCCCCGCGGGCGTGCAGTGTCTCCCCGAGGCTGCGCAGACTGTAGGGGCCGTCCGACATGCCGTGCAGCAGGAGGACGCCGGCGGACGGGTCGGGCATGGAGAGTTCAAAGGTCCGGTTCCAGTTCCTGGGCCAGCGCCCGGGATCGGCCATGCTGCCGCGGTGGTAACGGTTGAGGTGGCGTTTGTCTTCGGGCCCGATCCGGTCGTAGACCTTCTCGTCGAGTTCCGCGAAAAGTGTGTCTTCGAGGGCGAGGTATTCGGCGAAGGAGGATACCTTGCTTGAGGTCGTGAATTCGTTCTCGAGTTCGACCTCGTGCCAGATGTGGAGGTCCGGCCTGCTGTTGAGCTTGTGGACGGCGACGGCCAGGAGCATGACCGCGCCGCCGGCGATCCCGTAAAGGAAGGCCTTGAGGAGGTGCTTGGCGGTGCCGAGGGCGAGTTGTTTCATAAAAGTAGCTGCGGCTGGCAGCCGCAGTGGAGATGTAATTCTGTAATACTGATGCCCCTCACCCTAACCCTCTCCCCGCGGGAGAGGGGACATGAGTGCGAAGGTTTTGACATTGTTTCCGTCTTCAACGATTGGTGCGAGAATCTTCCGAATGTGTGGTAATCTCTTCCCGCGATGATTGGCATGTGGTGGAACAATTCACCCTGCTGACTGAAGAAATCCCCTCTCCTTGGGGGACTGCCTTGCCGCGTGAGCGGCGATATATAAAAAGCGAAGCGACATCGCAGAGCCCGCAAAGCGGGATAAAGGGCTAGGGTGAGGGCGAACTCTGTTCCGGCGGCTCCCATTCAGAATCAGAGCCTTCACTCTTGAGCTCTCGAAGGATAGCCTCCAGCACCGCATCCAAGTGTTCGAACACATCCCAATTGGCGAAACGAAGCACGCGAACTCCCTTAGACTTTAGATAAGCGTCTCTCTTCGCGTCGTGGGCTTTTCCCTGTGGATCACCGTGACCGGAACCGTCGACTTCCACAGCGAGGCTTTCTTCGGGGCAGAAGAAATCGAGAATGTACGGTTCTATGGGATGCTGTCGACGGAACTTGAAACCGGCTAATCTACGGTTTCGAAGGTGAAACCATAACCGCTTTTCAGCCTCAGTAGATTTTTTGCGGAGTGTGCGAGCTCGACTCATATTGGAATTCCCCTCACCCTAACCCTCTCCCTCAGGGAGAGGGGACATGGTTGCGAATGTTTTGATATGGTTACCATGTTCCTCCATTAGTGCGATAATTCTTGGTAAGTGGGGTGGACGTTCGCCGCACAGCCGGGTATCTGGTGGAAAAGTCATCCCCCTCGCCCTAACTTTCTCCCGGGGAAGAGGGGACATGGTTGCGAAGGTTTTGATATGGTCTCCATGTTTGTCGATTCGTGAAATAATTTTTGGAATGTGTGGTGAGCGCTTTCCGCGATAATTGGCATGTGATTGAAAGAAACTTATCTTGCTGGCCGAAATAATCCCCTCTCCCCGGGGAGAGGGTTAGGGTGAGGGGACGGGCGGGGGGATCAATGTTCGTGCGATTATTCGGTGAATGCTCACGGTTTTGGTTCGCTGTGCGCAACTACTACGGTGGCGGTGCTTCCGCCGGCTTCCTGGCGGCATGCGGGCATATATCGTGGCCGTCGAGGGGAATGCGCGAGGCGAATACGAAGTTCACGGGATAGAGGACGGTATTGCCCGTGACACGGAGCGCGAGGCCCGGAAGCCCGAGGTTGCCGAGACCGACGGAGAAGTCATCGAAGCTCCCGGTCACCGTGATCGGGGTTTCAATGCTGAGGAATTGCGGTCGCTTGGGCGTGGGCTGGATACGGAAAGCGATTTCCTCGGTTTTGAAATTCACGTTGCCCGTGCCGGCAGCGCGGACGCGCGTGGAATCGAGGATCACGGTCTCCGGCGTCAGCAGGCCGTCTTCCAGAACGCATCTGGCGATGATGCAGTTCATCGTCGATTTATTTTCCGGGTCCAGTCTTGGAAGCAGGGCCAGGAGGACATTGGTGGCCCAGAGATCGAAGATGCCGGCGGGAAGATGTTCGGGTGCGACATCGAGATGGATATGCCCGTCGGCGTGTCCCAGGATTTCATCAAAGCCCGGCGCGGTCGACCGAATGTCGAGGTCGAGATCGACGAGACCGCCGGCGCGGCTTTCGGGATCCTTGCGCCGGGCAACGATCCCGTAATCGAAGCCTTCAATGTCCAAGGTGACGGCGGCGTCGACGGAATCATCGGTGGGCTTTACCGAAAAAGACGCCGCGGCGGAGCCGCCCGGCAGGTTCAGTGTCAGGGGATCGGCGGTCAGTCGTCCGTCGCGCAGCGTCACCTGTGCGTCTCCTCCGCCGAGTGAATCTTTGCCGGAGAGGACCTGGCGGACGTTGAGTGAAAGATCGGCATCGAGACTTCCGAGGACGTCGGGGTTCAACACGGTGCGAAGTTTCTCGTCGATAGCCGGCTGCCCTTGCGGCTGATCCTCGGGCACTTTCTTTTTCGTGTCTTCTTCCGATTTTTCCACGGTCCCTTTGATCGGCGACCAGCTTTCATCGACGAAATCGTCGAGCTGCAGGGAGTTGGTCGCGAGATCGACCGTGAGACGGGGCGGCGTGGGGCGGGTGTCGATCCGGACGCTTCCCGCGAGGTCGGATTCTCCGACGTGGAATTTGAGACCGGTGAGGGAATAACCGGCGTCCACGAGCCGGAAGCGGCCGTCCAGGGTGTAGGGTCCGACGGGGGGCAGATCGAGATCGAGCAGTTCATCGACGTCGCTGAACTTGTCACCGGCAAGGGACAGCTCCACGTCGATGTCGGTCTTGTCGAGGGGAAGGACGGCGTCTCCCACCGCCTCGATGCGTGTGCCGGCGATTTCCGCGCGGAGATCGAAATCGAGCGCGTCCGCTTCCCTGGCGAAGGCGGCGAGCCCGTTGGTGGTCAGTTGCAGCGACAAGGGCGTCTCTGCGATTTCGGCGTCCAGTTCCAGTTCGAGGTTGGTGCCCGCCGAGGCGCCCACCCGGCCGGTTTTCACACGGATGGGGAGTTCCGCCTTGGTATTCTCGTCTTTCAGATAGAAGACTGCCTGATCGAACCGGGCGCCGAAATCGGATGACCTGAGGATTTCGCGGAGTCCGGCACCGCGGGCGTGGATGTCCAGGGTGAGTTTGTCCGCAGTGCCCTTGAATCCCTCAGCGAGCTGCAGTTTTCCGAGGAGATTGCCGATGTCGGCATTTTCGGTGGCGAGGAGGATACCGGCCTCGGGTTTGCTGCCGCGGAAATCGAAGGCGAGGTCTCCGGAGAACGCGGTCTTGCCGATGGTAATTGCGAAGGGCGCGGGCTGCATCCAGCCGTCGCGAATTTGTCCGGCAAAGGCAATGCCGGTAAGCTCGCGTTTTTCAAAGACCACCCGGTCCACCGCGAGATCGAAGTCGGCGTCGTCGACGTGGACTTCCGCCGGGAGGATCGGCATGTCCAGATCGAACCCTGGCTTGCCTGCCGCGGCGGAGCCTCCGGGCGTAGACGGGTCGTCCTTCGCTACTTCCTCCTCTTTGGCGAGAAATATCCTCGCAATTTCCGGGACGTGGAGGGTGTCGAGCTGCAGATTAGCGGTGAAGAGGGGATCGTCGCCCTTGGAGGCTCCCACGGTACCGGTGACGGTGGTCGCGCCGACGCGGGCATCGAGGGAGTCGATCTTCCAGCCATCGCCGAGGTAAGCCTTGCCGGTTGCGGAGAACGGCAGGTTGGCATCCCGGGAGATGCCGAGCCACGCGGCCAGGCTGCCGAGGTTTTCGCCGGCGACTTCGAGGGCCAGCGGTTTGACGGGATCGTCTTTGGAGCGCCGTGTGATACCTTGCAGGCTGAACTTCGCTCCGGCCGCTTCGCCGGAGAACTCGAGGATGGGGTCCTGATCCGGCCCGGCCTTCTCCGGTTTGAGCCGCCGGTATTCGATGTCGAAGGGGGCATCCTTAAAGCGGCCCCGCGCCGCGTGCCAGGTCGGGATTCCCTGGGCGCCTTTGATTTCTCCACGATCCAGCTGGATGCGAAGCTCCTTTTCTCCGCCGTGTTTGACGAGAGTTGCGTCCTCGACCAGTAACTCCGTGGCGCGCGCGGCCCACATGGAATCGAGATCCGCGCCGGAGCCGTAGAGGTGGAAACGGAGCCCGCCGAACTTTCCGACGAAGTCTTTGTTCCCGACGTAGAAATCGATGAGCTTCCCGATATTGCCCTCCTTCCCGCGGAGATCGAGATCGAAGGTGCGGGTCTCGGCGTCCGGAGCGGCAAGTTCTGCTTTCCCTTCGAGAATGGCCTCGGAAAAATTGACGCGCACATTGGCGGAGACATGGTTCTCCTCAAAGGAGGTTTCGAAAATGAGGTCTCTTATCTCAGTCTTGGGGTTGACGATCTCTTCGCAAGTAAGGCGGAGGTCGCCTGAAAAGTTTACCAGCCGCCTGAGATGCGCCTCGTCCTTGATCGCGGGGGCAGTTTGACGGGTCGCCTCTTCCCCAGGCGTCGCCGCAGTTCCCCCGGCAGCGGCCCCTTTCTCTTTCCCGGAAGAGAGCGTGGCCACATCGAAGCGGCCGAGATCGAGGACGCCTTTGATATGCGGGTCTTTCCTCGTGCGGTCGATGGAGAGCCGGCCGGAGACCGTGGTTTCCCCCAGGGTGCCCGTGAGCTTTTCCAGTTCAAATCCCTCAGGAGAATCAAAGGCCCGGCCCTGGAGATCGATGGCGCCGAGCGCTGGCAGGGAGAGATCGAGGACGATTCCGAGTTCTTCGAGGTCGTCCGCCCGGACGTGAAAATCCAGTGTGGTGGGCGCAGTGGCCTCGAGATCCTCGATTTCGCCCTTCAATTCGAGGTCGATGCCGAGCAACCGGCCGGATAGCGAGAAGGGCCATTCATCCTTACCAGTGACGAGCGTGAGCAGGGGTCCGCCTTCCAGGTTCAGATCGATATTCTTGTCCTGCAGCGTGGCGAGGAGATTCAATTTGACGGGCTGCCCGGCCGCGGCGGTGCCCACGATCTCGTCCAGGGTAAGAACACGGCTGTGCTCGCCCTTGATCTCCGTGACCGTGATGCCGCGGATGTCGAGCGTTCGTAATTCGATGAATTTGAATGCCTCCGATTCCCGATCCGCATCTGCGTCCGCCGGTGCGGATGCCTCATCCGCGTCGCTTGCGCGAAAGATCCAGTTCTTGCGGCCGTCGGGCTTTTCCTCCAGCGAGGCATCCAGTCCGGCCACTTCTATCTTATCAATGCTGATGCGCCGCTTGAGAAGTTGGAGAAGGCCGAGGCGGGCGCGGAAGTGGTCGAGGCGGACGAAGGGCGTGCCCGGATCTTCCCAGTCGACGGGGTTGGCGATGACGAAGCCTTCGACGCGGAGCTCGGGATGCAGGCTGAAGTGCGCTTTGATTGGCCCTTCGATCCTGATTTCACGGTCGAGGGCCTCTGTGGCGGCCGTTTCGATCTTGGGGCGCAGGCCGTTAAGGCTGACACTGATGCCGATGAACGCCACGAATGCGACCACGACAACTAGAAGGAGTATCAGACCCCCGATGACGCGCAACGCCCATTTGACAGCCCGGTGGAGCTTCATCGGGGTTAGTTAAGGGAGTTTCCGGGCGGGTGGGAATGTTATTTCTTCGCCTTCGCGGATGTTTTTTGTCTGTAGCGGAAGATGCAAGATCTTCCGAAAGGCTATCGTGGGAAATCGGAACTTTGGCAAGTTCCGCTACATCCAGAATCCGCCAGGATCACGATGCGGGTGATCCAATTATCTCCATGCCGACTTTCAATACCACTTTGCAGTTGCGGGCGTACAGTCGGCAGGCGAGAGAAGAATGAAAAGTTTACGATTTCAAAGTGGGAGCGCGGGGTTTATCCTGCCTTCG
>JAHEJT010000238.1 GCA_024638765.1 Verrucomicrobiales bacterium | reverse complement strand
TCCTTTAATTCCTCAAAGGTTTGGTACCGCTTCTTATCCAGATCCGCGCGGACCCCGGCTAAGATCTCCAGTAACTGCGCGCTTGGTATCTCATATTTTTTGCGCAAAACCTCGAGTTCACTTTCCAACGGCTCCGGCGCACGGAAACCGTGTTCTATCCCCCGTCTCCAACGATCCAACCCCTCCTCCTTTTGGTCCCGCGACAGTGCGGGGTCGTCGGCAAGATCGTCAATCACCCGGCAGAACGCGTAGAACGACACCATATCGCGACGTTTCTCCGCGGGCAGGGATGCCAGGGCGAAAGCCAGGTTCGATTTGCTGCGACGGGTGATTCGGGCGGAGTGCAGTTCCATGACCTGATCTCATTCCTTGCCTGGGCGCGGTGCCGCCGCGGGCTCGCGGATCATGACCACCAGGGCGCCCAACAGCCACACGGAAATCCCGCTTCTGAGGAAGGCAAAGAAGACGTTCCAACACCAGGCCACCCAGGTCTCCTCACCCATCCAGGCCGCCATCCCGGTCCCGCAAATGTGGAGCAATACGAGATTCAATCCGGCGGCCGTCCCCCACCAGAAGACGCGGTCCCAATTCTGCAATGGCCAGAGGAAATGGCGGAGGAAAGCCAGCGCAAAAACCGTTTCACCGGCGAGATAGTGCGTCAGCGGCGCGATCAAAAGCAGGCCACCGGCCAGGGCGCCGCACAGTAACCAGCGCTCGGGCATCGCTGTAAAAACCCCCTGGCCCCAGAACATTCGCACTGCCACCACCAGGCAAATCGGGATAAAAAGCCCGCCCAGTTTTCCCGTCACAGACTCGAGAAATTCTTCTTCGTATATTTCTTCATGCGATTTCGTTACCCAGTAAATCACCCAGATTTGAATCACGATCCCGCAGGTGACCACGAAAAATTCCCCGCCCCAGTGCAGGACTTCAGCGACGTAAGGCGGCAGCTCCGGCAGCTGTTCCAGCCAGTTTGAGGGAATTTTCTTGAGCGCCACGTCCCCGAGATGCAGCAGTGCGGAGGCCAGCACCAAAAGCGTGAAGAGCCGGCGCCAAGGCTTGCTCTTCCCGTCGGGAGAAACCCATAGCCCGCGAAGCGATTGACCCGCGTTTACGAGAAGCGCCGCAACCAGAAAGAGTGATACCGGCCAGACCTCCACGATCATGACGGGAAGCCGCATCAAAGCATGCAAGGCCGCATCCAGGGCCGGCACCGCGAGCTCCCTCCCCATCGGCAGCACCCCCGGAGGCACCACCCGCACGAACGCATCCGGAGAAACCGCCCCTTCCGCCAGGTCCCAGAATGTGCGCGCCGTGACGCGCACGGTTTCGAACATGGCGGCCACCAGCCATAGCTGCGGGTAATCCCGCAAGACTTCGTAAGCGCGTCCGAAATCCCTCCGGGCAGGTTGCGCCCACATGAAGACGGAATAGCCGGCAGCCGCTCCAAGGAGATACAGCACTCCCGTCCACTCACTCATTGGCAGGCTTATCCTCCTTACGATTACCGGATCTTGCCCCAGTGGGAAGAAAACGGCCAGTACACGACGAGCGCACGACCCACCAGGTTTGCTTCCGGAACCGGGCCCCACATGCGACTGTCGGAGCTGCTCCCGCTGTTGTCGCCCATCGCAAAATACTCTTCCTCCTTCAACTGGTATCGGTCGAAGGCCGCGCCGCGGGTGTACCCGTTATATCCGTTCTCACGCGACATCACCCGCCGCATTCCCGGCTCCTCGGCTTTTTGTCCGTTTACAAAAAGAAAGGGCGGCTTCACGTCCATCTTATCACCCGGGAGACCAACCAACCTCTTGATGTAATGCTGGGAACCAAAGGCCGCCGGCACCCCCGTGATGCCGCTGATGCCATGTGTCGTAAACACAAAGACCTCCCCCCGCCGGGGCCGCCGGAAATGATAGCTCATCTTGTCCACCAGGACCTGGTCTCCCGTGTCCACATACCCGCGCGCCAGGACCTGGCCCTTGAAAATCTGTCTGTTGAAGGGATGTCCGCCCCGGTCCAGCTGCCCGAAAACCCGGAACATGCCAAGATCCATCATCCCTTTTTCAAGGGGCGCGTAAATGTTGTAGACCCGCCCGCTCTCGCATTCGACTTTGGTGAAGGTAAAAAACTTGAAGCGCGTGCGTTCATAAATCCGCACGACGCGATCATCTTCCTCCGCCACCACGTCCACGTAATTGCGGCCCAACTTCAGATACTCCCAAGCCTTGCCTATTTTACCCGGCACCTCGTCACCCGGCTCTGCCGGATACCCGATCACCCCGTTCAAAGTCGGCTGCATGGAACCCGTCGGGATTTTGAAGGGCTGCAGGAAGTAAGCCCGGATCCCGACCGCGATCACCACCGCCACGAAAATCACTTCGATATTTTCCCGGAGCGCCGAGCCGCGATGGTCCGGCACCGATTGCTCGCACACCCGGGTCAGATCCTGGGCCAGGCGCTCGGCCTTTTGCTCTTCCCGGGCTTCCAGGGCAGTGCTGAACTCCGCGTATGCGCGCTCAATCTGCTCCATTTTCTCCCCGGAAATGAGATCGCGCTTGTAGCGGATGAATTTCATCACCCCCTTCTGGAGCAACTTGCCTTCCTTGACGTATCGAGGTGTCACCATTTCCTGAAATTCAATGCCGGAAAAGAATTCTCCACACTCATCCCCGGGTCAAACAATATTAGTCGGTAGTCTGTAGTCGGTAGCCGGTAGCCGGTAACCCGATGCGCCGCCTCATAGCGAACCACCAATCACTTGCCGCCAACTGCTAATTGCTAACTGCTAATTGCCACCTCAGTCGCCTGTCTTCAGAACTTGAATAAACGCCTCCTGCGGTATGTTCACCTTGCCGATCGCTTTCATCTTCTTCTTCCCTTCCTTCTGCTTCTCCAGGAGTTTGCGCTTCCGGGTGATGTCACCTCCGTAACATTTCGCGGTGACGTTCTTGCGCATTGCGGTCAAGGTCTCCCGCGCGACCACCTTCCCGCCGATAGCCGCCTGGATCGGCACTTTGAAGAGCTGCTGCGGAATCACTTCTTTGAGTTTCTTCGCCAGGGACCGGCCATAACTCTCCGCCTTCTCACGGTGCACGATCGTCGAAAAGGCGTCCACCGGTTCACCATTGATCAGCATATCCATCTTCACCAGCTTGGCCGGTTGATACCCGGCGTGCTCGTAATCCATCGAAGCATAACCACGGGTTACACTCTTCATCCGATCGTTGAAATCCACGAGGATCTCGTTCAGCGGCAGCACCGCCGTCAGCATCACTCGCGCATCATCCAAAGTTTCCGTGTGTTCCAGCATGCCGCGCTTCTCCATCATCAACTGCATGAGATCTCCAATATAATCGTTCGGCGTCATCACAAAGGCGCGCACCACCGGCTCCCGAATCTCTTCGATCTCGGAGCCGTCCGGAAGAAAGGTGGGATTGTCGACCGTGAGAGTCTCTCCGTTCGTCTTGGTGACTTCGTAGACCACGCTCGGATAAGTCGAAATCACGTCCATGTCGAACTCCCGGCGCAGGCGCTCCTGGATGATCTCCATGTGCAGCAAACCTAGAAATCCACAGCGGAATCCGAAGCCGAGCGCCGCCGAACTTTCCGCCGAATATTGAAAAGCCGCGTCGTTAATCTGTAACTTCCCCATCGCCAGCTTGAGCGCTTCGAAATCGTCCGCGCTCACCGGATAAATCCCGCTGAAAACCATCGGCTGGATTTCCTTGAATCCCGGCAGCGGCTCGGCACAGGGGCGCTCCTTTTCGGTGACCGTATCCCCGATCTTGACCTCGGTGGTGGTCTTCACATTCGCAATCAGGTATCCGACATCCCCAGCCTTCAACCCCTCCGTCTTCGTCATCTTCGGAGTGAAGATCCCCACTTCCTTGACCTCGTAATTCTTCCCCGTGCTCATCATGCGTATCCCCGTGCCTCGCTCCAGGGATCCGTTGAATACCCGCACGTAACTCACCACCCCGCGGTAAGTGTCGAACACTGAGTCGAACACCGAGGCGCGCAACGATTCGTCTTCCCACGGGTCCGTCGGCGCCGGCACCCGCGCCACGACCGCCTCGAGGATCTCCTCGATCCCCAAACCCATCTTCGCGCTGGCCTCCAAAGCTTCCTCGCCCGGGATCGCGAGGATTTCTTCCAGCTGTTTCTTAACCTTGGGAATGTCGGCGCTCGGCAGGTCGATCTTGTTGATCACCGGGATCACGGTCAGCTTCTGCGCCATGGCGAGATGGACATTGGCGACCGTCTGCGCTTCCACCCCCTGCGCCGCGTCCACCAACAGGAGCGCGCCCTCGCAGGCAGCCAGGCTTCGCGACACCTCGTAAGAGAAATCCACGTGCCCCGGCGTATCGAGAAGGTTGAGCTGGTAATCTTTTCCGTCCTTTGCCCGGTATCGCATCGTGACCGGATGGGACTTGATCGTGATTCCGCGCTCCCGCTCCAGATCCATGGAGTCCAGAAGCTGATCCTGCGCGTCGCGCTTACTTACCGTCTTGGTGGCTTCGAGTAACCGGTCCGAGAGCGTGGTCTTCCCATGATCGATGTGCGCGATTATAGAAAAATTTCTGGTGTGCTCGATGGACATATAAGTCTGGCAAGACGCGATAGGCCGGTCCCCGCTGCCGCGCGCTGAGAACCTACGGGGAATCTATCCCAAAGTAAAGCCGGGTGCGTGACTCCACGCCGCGTAAAGGTCCAGGCCGTTTTCGGTCCCATTCCACGCCCGTCGCAACCACCGGAACTCGATGAACCGGGGCGGTTGAGACGCCCTTCCCTAGAGCGCCTCCTTGACCAGGTTCTCCAACTTTACCATGTCGACCGCGAACTTGCGGATGCCTTCGGCAGTCTTTTCCGTCGCCATGGCGTCTTCGTTGAGCAGGTAACGGAAAGTCTTTTCATTCAAATCGAGACGCTCAATGGCGCTCGCTTTCGAAGCCTCGACACTGAGCTTGCGCTCCAGCGGTTCGGTCGCATTCTGCAATTCCTCAAGGAGACCCGGGCTGATCGTCAGCAAATCACACCCCGCCAGTTCCGTGATCTGACCCTTGTTGCGGAAGCTCGCTCCCATCACCTCGGTGTCGTATCCGAACTTCTTATAGTAGTGATAGATGTCGTGGACCGAGAGGACCCCCGGATCATCCGCGCCGGCATACTCCTTCCCGGTGCTCTTCTTAAACCAATCGTAAATGCGTCCCACAAAGGGCGAAATCAAAGTCACCTTGGCTTCCGCGCACGCCACCGCCTGCACCAGGGAAAACATCAAGGTCAAATTACAGTTGATCCCTTCCTTCTGCAGCTCTTCCGCCGCCCGAATCCCTTCCCAGGTCGATGCGATCTTAATGAGGATCCTTCCCCGGTCGATTCCCTCTTTCTCGTAGAGGTCGATGAGATGCACCGCTTTGCCAACACTTCCCTCGACGTCAAATGAAAGACGCGCGTCGGTCTCAGTCGAAACCCGGCCCGGCACGATCTTAAGAATCTCCATCCCGAACAAAACCATGATGCGATCGCAGATGCAGCGCAGCAACGGCTCACCCGTCATAGACGAACCCTTGTGCTCCTCGATAGCGCGGTCGATCAGGTGCCGGTATTCCTCCTTCTGCGATGCCGCCAGAATCAGCGACGGATTCGTAGTCGCGTCCTCGGGCTCGTACTCTTTCATCGCCTCGAAGTCGCCCGTGTCCGCGACCACGCGGGTGAAGGCTTTTAATTGGTCGAGCTGAGATGCGCCCGCGGCAACCGGCGCGGCCCCCGTTTCAGTGGCAAGTGGATCCATGTTCATGAGTGATCGAAGTTCGGGTGGATGTGGGAAGGCCGACTCTTGGCTTCCGCCCGATTCTACCCTTCCTCTGCCTGCAAGACAACCGCCCATCCGACTTTGTGAAAAATTTCACAATCTACTTGCCGCTCCGGGCCCGGTCCGTGGTATGGTACTCAGAGAGTTCCTTCTCCCGTGATTCCTCGTTCCCAGGGGAACCCCAAGGCCCGAGGACCCGGGAGGGAGCCAGTCGTCGCACCATGGCCACTACTCACGCTCCCGTCGCTTACGACTCCAAGATCGAGGGCAACGTCATCTTCACGCAGGTCGATGCCGCTATCAACTGGATGCGCAAGAACTCGCTCTGGCCCATGCCTATGGGCCTCGCCTGCTGCGCCATCGAACTCATGGCCACTGGCGCCTCCCGCTACGATATCTCCCGTTTCGGAGCTGAGGTCATGCGCTTCTCCCCGCGCCAATCCGACGTCATGATCGTCGCGGGCACCGTGACCTATAAAATGGCGCTCGCAGTCAAAAGAATCTGGGACCAGATGCCGGAGCCCAAATGGTGCATCGCTATGGGCGCCTGTGCCTCCAGTGGCGGCATGTACCGGAGTTACGCCGTGCTCCAGGGGATCGACAACCTGATCCCGGTCGATG